>JAJUGK010000108.1 GCA_029268205.1 Nocardioidaceae bacterium | reverse complement strand
GCGCAGGTAGAGGTCCTCCTCGCGCTCGGCGTACCCCCACCGCCGGGTCTGCACCGCGATCACGAACCACATGACCACGGCGCGGGCGGCGACCAGCCCCGCAGCGAGCAGGCACAACCAACGCGGCGCCCAGAACTCGAGGACGCCGACCACGACCAGGGCGAGGACCGCAGGGACGGTCGCGAGCAGCAGCGATGTCCGCCGCGCGCTGGTCAGGCGCGGGGAGACCGGGGTCCATGACGTGCCCGGTGGGGCGAACAGCTCACTCACAGGCGCCAGGTTACGGCGGGACCCACGGCTGCGGCCTACCCCCGGCCGCGACGGAGCCGGGCCCGCACCCCGCCGCCTACAGCGGGCCGGGCGGGTGCGCCACGACTCTCCCGTAGCGCGGCCAACCGTCGGGCGAGACGGTCGATCTCGCGGGTCCCGGCGGCGACCCGGTCGCGCTGCGCACGGGTCGCGGCCAGCATCTGATCGACCAACGGGTCCTCGGCCCGGCCGCCGCGACGCAGGTGCAGCGCCGCCAGCCGGGCGAGGAACTCCGGGTAGTAGCCGAGGTCGTAGTGGACGTAGAAGACGCCCCACGGGTGGTCGGGCGGGGACGGGTAGAAGCCATCGGTGAGGTCGATCGCCTCCCAGTCGCACAACTCCAGCGCCCGGTCGTCCAGCCGGCGCCACCATGCGTTCGCCGCGGCGACGTCGAGCGGCGAGATCTGCTTGCGCCGCTCGATCGGGCGCAGCCGGCCCGTAGGAGTGCGGAAGTGGGTGGTGTTGTGCCCGCGGTGCACCACGACTGTGGTGCCGGGCGAGCGCTGCGCCACCAGGTCGCGCAGGCGGACGAGCGCGGCGTCCCAGAGCGCGGCGTAGCGCTCGCGCTGCTCGGGCCCGGCGAGCGGGTGCAGCGGTTGCGCACCGGCGGCGAGGAGGTCGGCGTACGCCGGGGTCCTGCGCAACATCCACCGGTTGTCGGTGACGAACCGCCCGTCGGGCAGCTCCAGCACACCGAAGTGGACGTCGCCGAAGAAGTCCACCAGCAGGTACGTCGGCGCCACCTCACCGAGTCGGTCGAGGAAACTGCGCGAGAGGTCGTTGTCGACGTTGCCGCGTTGGTAGGGCGTGAGATCGCCGTAACCGCTCGCGGGCAGCTTGACCGGCGGGCTCATCAGCGCGACGGGGGCGGACTGGTTGTTGAACAACCGGCACGTCCAGCCCGCCTTGTAGCCCGGGTTGAACCGCGTGTTGAACGCGTCCCGGGTGATGCAGCTGCCGAGCACCGCGACGTCGAGCGCGCCGGGCTCGGCCTCCCCGGTCACCAGGGTCATCGGTCCCCCTTGTCGGATGCCCTCACCCCAGGGCCCCCAGCAGCGCCGAACGCAGGTACGGCGCCAGCGTGGCGTTGTACGTGGCGGTCACGTGCGACCCGTCGAAGTACACCACCACACCGCCGATGACGGCGGGGCACGTGCCCTGCCGGCAGAACCGGTCGGTGAGCTCGACGGTGCGGGCCGTGGGCCGGTCGAACGACTCGGTCGCCTCCACCAGCGGGTCCGGCGGCACCCAGTCGCGCGCCCGGCCGTCGCAGGCGGAGAGATCGTCGAGGTGGGCGGCGAGACAGTCCGGGATCGACCCGACGCTCGCGGCGGGGAAGGGCGTGTCGTGGATCGTGAGCACCCGGACGCCCGCCTCCACCAGCGGCGCGAGCCACTCGGTGTACCCCTCACGCCAACGGTCCAGGCTGTCCTCGTAGGCCAGACCCCGGGCGGCGCGGCCGTTGCGCGCCGAGAGCACGAGCAGGTCCGGCGGGTCGGCCAGCAACTGCTGCTGCACCCGGCGCGCCCAGCCGAGACACCCGTCCGCGTCGGCGGCGGTGTCGAACTCCACCGCCGTGGTCGAGGGGGTGCACTCCGAGGCGAGGTAGGTCTCCACCCGGAACCGCTCGGCCCGGGCGAGCTCCTGCAGGGCCGGCAGCCAGTGCCCCGCGTGGGAGTTGCCGACCAGCGCGACCCGCGTGTCGGACCGGCGTACGCCGAAGACGCAGGTGCGGGTGCCGGAGAACGGGAGGTACTCCCAGCACCCCCGGTCGTAGGCGTCGGACTTGTCCTCGAGCGCCTGGGCGGGGGCGGGGACGATCCGGTCCCCGGCGACGGGGTCGCAGTCATCGCGGTCGAGGGCGGCGGCGCCGAAGCACGGGTCGCCGGACCCGATCCGTTCGGCGAGCCGGCGCTCGGCGTCGTCCTGCGCCCGGTCGAAGGCCGACCCGAGCGCGAGGGCGAGCGCGACGACGACGGCCATGCCGGCCAGGCCCAATCCGTAGGGCTTGACCAACGGCCGGCCCCAGGCGGACGTGCGGAACCGGTCCTCGACGTAGGCCTTCGTCAGCCCCGCCAGCACCAGCGTGGCGAGCAGGATCGCGACCTTGTCGAGGCGTTGGAGCGGGCGGTCGGTGACGAACGGCACCAGCACGATCAGCGGCCAGTGCCACAGGTAGACCGAGTAGGAGACGTCGCCGAGCCACTGCACCGGTCGGGTCCCGAGCATCCGGGTCGGGGAGAGCCCGACGGGCGGGGCGTCCGCAGCGAGCACCGCGACCGCGCCGAGCACCGGGAGCACCGCGGTCCACCCCGGGAACGGCGTCGCCGAGGTGTAGACGTACGCCGCGACCGCCATCGCCCCGAACCCCGACCAGGCCAGGGCGATCCGGGCCCCCTCGGGCAACGGCACGCCCTCGTGCGGTCGGTCGCCGCGACCGAAGGCGCGCTGCGACAGCAGGGCCGCGAGCAGGCCGCCGGCGCCGAGCTCCCAGACCCGCGTGAAGGTGTTGAAGTACGCCGACGCCGGCGTCGTGTGGGTGAGCCAGATCGACCAGCCCAGCGAGGCGATGACGACGACCGCCAGCCCCGCGGTCACCACCGGGCGCGCCGCCGGCCCCCGGCGCCGGAGGGCCGCAGCGAGGGCGAAGAGGATCAGCACGACGACCGGCCAGCCCAGGTAGAACTGCTCCTCCACCGACAGCGACCAGAAGTGCTGGACCGGCGACGGCGCGTTCTCCGCAGCCAGGTAGTCGACCGAGTCGGCGGCGAGCGCCCAGTTGACGTAGTAGAGCGCGGCTGCCCGCACCTGATCGGCGACGTTGCCCCACTGGGTCTGCGGCGCGACCGCCCAGGTCGCGGCGGCCGTGCAGGCCAGGACCAGCAGGGAGGCCGGGAGCAGCCGGCGTACGCGCCGCGACCAGAAGACCGCGAGGTCGCGGAACCCGGCGGGCGGAGCGGCGAGCAGGTGGGCGGTGATGAGGAACCCGGAGATGACGAAGAAGACATCGACCCCGACGTAGCCGCCGGTCAGGCGCAGCGGCCACAGGTGGTAGAGCAGGACGAGACTGACGGCCACGGCGCGCAGGCCCTGGATGTCACCCCGCAGCCGGCCGGCCGGCGCCGGAACCGGGGCGCGTCCGCCCGTCTCGGGATGCACGGGGGCCGGGGCCACTCCACTCACGCGTTGCTCCCGAGTCCCGACGGCACGACCTCCGGGATGGTAGCCACCGCCCCAGGAGCGGGTAGCCTCACCGCCCGTGACGCACAACATCGCGGTCGTCCTCGCAGGCGGCGTCGGGACCCGGGTGGGCCTGGACATCCCCAAGCAGCTGATCAAGATCGCCGGCCGCACGATCCTCGAGCACACGCTGGCGGCGTTCAACGAGCACCCCGACGTGCACGAGATCATCGTGCTGATGGCGGAGGGCCACCTCGACGCCGTGCACGCGATCGTCAAGGCCGGCGGCTACGAGAAGGTCACCACCGTGCTGCCCGGCGCGGAGACCCGCAGCGGTACGACCATGCGTGCGCTCGACGCGATCGGCGACCGCCCCGACGACACGAAGGTGCTCTTCCACGACGCGGTCCGCCCCCTGGTGACCGCCCGCATCCTCTCCGACTGCTTCGAGGCGCTCGAGACCTACGCCGCCGTCGACGTCGCGATCCCGTCGGCCGACACGATCGTCGAGGTCGACGCCGACAACACGATCCGGGCCGTTCCGCCCCGGGCGATGCTGCGCCGCGGCCAGACCCCGCAGGCCTTCCACCTCGGTGCCATCAAGCGGGCGTACGAGCTCGCGGCGCAGGACCCCGACTTCGAGGCGACCGACGACTGCACCGTCGTGCTGCGCTACACCCCCGAGACCCGGATCTGGGTGGTGGCCGGCGACGAGGCCAACATGAAGGTCACCGAGCCGATCGACGTCTACATCGCCGACAAGCTCTTCCAACTCACCAGCCGGGACCTGCCGCAGGAGCGCACCGCCGAGGAGTATCGCGCGGCGCTCGCCGGGAAGGTCGTCGTCGTCTTCGGCGGCAGCTACGGCATCGGCGCCGACATCGCCGAGCTCGCCACGTCGTACGGCGCCACGGTGCACGCCTTCAGCCGCAGCGCCACCGGCACCCACGTCGAGCGCCGGGCCGACCTGCGGGCCGCGCGGGAGCAGGTGCTGGCCGCGGAGGGACGGATCGACTTCGTCGTCAACACCGCCGGCGTGCTCCACCGCGGCGAGCTGCAGGAGACCTCGGAGGAGACGGTCTATGCGGTGACGGAGATCAACTACCTGGCGCCGGTCTTCATCGCCCAGGAGTTCTTCGCGCCGCTGCGGGAGTCCCGCGGCAGCCTGCTGCTGTTCACCTCCAGCTCCTACACCCGCGGCCGCAGCAGCTACAGCCTCTACTCCTCAGCGAAGGCGGCAGTGGTCAACCTGACCCAGGCGCTGGCCGACGAGTGGAGCGAGCACGGAGTGCGGGTGAACTGCGTCAACCCCGAGCGCACCGCGACGCCGATGCGCACCAAGGCGTTCGGCGAGGAACCACCGGAGTCGCTGCTGGAGTCGCGCGAGGTGGCTCGCGCCTCGCTCGAGACGCTGCTGAGCAAGCAGACCGGGCACGTGGTCGACCTGCGGCGCGTCGATCCTCTCACCGCCGCCGACGACTGACCGCATCCGGCGTTCGGGGGTCGGCGGGTCCTACACTTCCTGGTCGGACACCTCGGGGGATCCACCCCTGCCAGCATCGTCGGGTCCGCCCGCCGTCGACCAGGAGGCCGTTCCATCGTTCGCTCGTCGTCTCGGGTACGCCGCGCCGCCGGCCGCGTCCGGCGCGCCGTCAGCACCCGCGCCGCCGCGCCCCGGCCCGCCGGCCCCCCGGAGACCGGGACCGCGACGTCGCAGCACCCCGATGCCGCGGCGACAGCCCCCGTGCTCAGCGTCGTGGTGCCGGTCTACAACGTCGCGGAGTACCTCCCCGCCTGCCTGGACTCCGTGCTCGACCAGACGCTGCGCGAGCTGGAGGTCATCGCGGTCGACGACGGGTCGACCGACGAGTCGCTCGACATCCTGCACCGCTACGCCGAGCGGGATCCCCGCCTGACCGTCCTCACCCAGCCCAACTCCGGGCAGGGCATCGCCCGCAACCGCGGGGTCGAGATCGCGCGCGGTGAGTTCCTCACGTTCCTCGACTCCGACGACACCGTGCCGCCGGGTGCGTACGCGTTCATGGTCAAGACGCTGCGCGAGACCGGCTCCGACTTCGCGGTGGGCTCGGCGCGACGCTTCAGCAACGACCGCTTCTACCCCACCGGCTGGGCCCGCACCGTGCACCTGGCCGACCGACTCGGCACCACCATCGACGAGTTCCCCGTCGCGATGCAGGACATCATCGCCTGCAACCGAATGTTCCGTACGGCGTTCTGGCGCGACGCGATCGGGGGCTTCCGCGGTCACATCGCCTACGAGGACCACGTGCCGATGCTGGCGGCCTACGTCCGGGCGAGCCGGTTCGACGTGCTGGCGAAGGTCACCTACAACTGGCGCGTCCGCGAGGACCGCACCTCGACCGGGCAGCAGAAGCACAACGTGGAGAACCTCCTCGACCGGATCGCGGTCAAGGAGGAGGCCCACGAGATGCTCGCCGAGGAGGCCAGCCGACTCGTGTACGACGCCTGGGTGGCCCGCGCCATCGAGGTCGACTTCCCGGCCTTCATCTCCCACGCCCAGGCCGGTTCGGAGATGTATCGCAACGTGCTGTCGGCGGCCTACCGCACGTTCTTCTCCCGGGCCAGTGACGCCGCCCTCGCGGAGGTGCGGTTCCGGCAGAAGCTGCGCGGCTGGCTGGTCGCCGAGTCCCGGTGGGACGACCTCACCGCGGCCGACGAGTTCTTCCGGCTCGACGGGTCCCTCCCGCCGACCGTCGTGCGCGAGCGCAGGGTGCTGCCGGCGGTCCCCGCCGACGCGACGTTCCTCGACGGCGTGCCGGCGCGGGTGCAGGAGCTGAGCACGTTCGAGACCGGGTTCGAGGGCGTGGTCGAGCGCGTCTCGTGGCAGGCGGACGGTTCGTTGGAGCTGACCGGCTGGGCGATGCCGCGCAGCATCGACCTCTCCGACCGGCTCACCGAGCTCGAGGTCGCGCTGGTCGAGGTCGGCTCCGGGGAGCGCCGTGCACTCGCGGTCGAACAGTTCCACGACCCCGCTCCCAGCGCCTGGAGCCAGCACCTCAACGCCGTCTACGACGGCGCCTACTTCCGCGCCCGCGTCGCGGTCGCCGACCTCCCCCCGGGCATCTGGTCGGTGCACGCCGAGGTCGGCGTCGACGGCGTCCGCCGCTCCGGGGCGATCCACACCCGGGCCCGCGCGTCCTCGGCCGGGTTCCCGGTGGCCCGCGCGTTCGCGGTGGGCGAGGACGCCACGGCCGTGGTCACGCCCGGGATGGATCCCAGCCACGGGTTCGGGGTCACCGTGCGTCACGCCGATGTGGCCGTCGCCGACCTGCGGGTCGAGGGTCCGATCCTCAGCGGCCGGCTCACCGGCCCCGGAGCGCACCGCGTGCGCGCGGTCGTGGCCGGTGCGGGCGAGGAGCGTGTCCGCGTCGCCGTCGAGCCGGACGCCGACGGGGTCCGTACCTTCCGTCTCGAACTGCCCGTCGGCGGGGAGCCCCGACGGTGGACCGTGCGTACCGTCGCCGGCAAGGCACGCGCCGGCCTCCCGGTCTCCCCGGAGGAGGGACGCGAGGGTGGCACGTGGGGACCGCGGGGGCTGGCGTGGACCCTCAGCGGCCGCGGCAACCTGTCCCTCGTCACCGACACCCCGCGGCTGCACGTGACCGCCATCCGCCTCGCCCCCGAGGGCATCGGGGTGACGGTGCGGCACGCGGGCGTCGACCTGGCGAGCGCGCGCCTGCTCGCCGGTCACGTCACGCTGCCGGTCCTTGACCGCACCGACCTCGACCCCACGACCGCAGAGCTCGTGCTCGACCGGCGCCACTCCGTGCTGGGCGGGCCGCGCCTGCCCGCTCCCCTGGGCCGCTACGTGCTCGCCGCCGATCCCGCCCCCGGCGCACCGTCCGCGGATCCCGTCCACGCCCAGGTCGCGCCCGAGCTGGCCGGGCAGCTGCCGCGGCGCGAGCAGGACGATCGGCTGTCGTTACGCCACGGGGTGCGCCCCAACGGCGAGTTGCTGGTCGAGGTCCGCCCCCCGATCGCCGCCGATGAGGAGGGGTCGGCCAAGCAGCACCGGCTGCGCCGGTTCCACCGCACCGCCGACCTCGCCCCCCGCGACGCCGTGCTGTTCCAGTGCTACCTCGGCGAGTTCGCGACCGACAGCCAGGCGGCGCTCGACCGGGTGCTCGCCGTACGCCGCCCGGACCTCACCCGCTACTGGGGCGTCCGCGACCACGCGACGGCCGTCCCCGACGGTGCGGTCCCGGTCGTGATCGGCAGCCGCGAGTGGCACGAGGTGCTCGGTGCCGCGCGCTACCTGTGCAACAACATCGACTTCCCCGGCTTCTTCACCAAGCGGCCCCACCAGCGCTACCTGCAGACCTTCCACGGCTACCCGTTCAAGTCGATGGGGCGCTCCTTCTGGGCCGGCAAGGGCTGGGGCCCGGAGCGGATCGAGGCCGAGCTCGCCCGCCGCAACGCGGAGTACGACGCCATCGTGGTGCCGAGCGAGCGGGCGGCGGAGTTCTACCGCCAGGAGTACGACTACACCGGCCGGGTCCTGGTCACCGGCTACCCGCGCAGCGACTTCATCGTCAACGCCCACCGCGACCGGGTGCGCACCGAGGTGCTCGGGCGGCTCGGGGTCGACCCGGCGACCACGGTGGTGCTCTACGCGCCGACCTACCGCGACCAGCTCACCACCCGCGTCTACGCCGCGAAGCTGTTCGACGAGCTCGACCTGGTAGCGCTGACCGAACGGCTCGGTCCGGACGTGACGATCCTGCTGCGCGGCCACAACAACAACCAGCGCGAGCTCGACCGGGTGCTGTCGGTGCCGCAGGTCGTCGACGTCACCGACTACCCCGAGATCAACGAGCTGACCGTCGCCGCCGACGTTGCGGTCCTCGACTACTCCTCCCTGCGTTTCGACTGGGCCCTCACCGGTCGCCCGGCGGTCTACTTCGTCCCCGACGTGGAGACCTACTTCGCCCAGCGGCCGCCGCTGTTCCCCTACGCGGGCACCGCCCCCGGTCCGTGGGCGACGACCACCGAGGAGGTGGCCGAGGCGCTCGGAGACGTCGCCGGGCTGCAGACCACGTACGCCGACGAGATCGCGGCGTTCAACGCGGAGTTCAACCAGCTCCACGACGGGCGCGCCTCCGACCGCGTCGTCGACGCGTTCTTCACCGACTGAGCAGGTCGCCGAAGAACGCCTCGACGACCCGTTGTGCCGCGCGGCCGTCGCGGACCGGGTGGAAGCGGTCGGTGAAGGCCGCCAGCTCCTCGGCGTGCGCGGCGCGGAGCCCGTCGAGGTCGTGCAGCGCGGCCACGACCTCGTCGTGGGTGGCGCACCACGGACCCGGCGCCGTCCCGGCGTACGGGAAGAGGAAGCCGCGGGAGGCGCTGGTGTAGACCTCCAGATCGGGGACGCAGAACACCATCGGCCGGCTGGTCAGCGCGTAGTCGAAGCGCAGCGAGGAGTAGTCGAGCACTGCCGCGTCCGAGGCGAGGATGAGGTCGTTGACCTCGGGGTGGTCGCTGACGTCGATGACCCGTTCGGCACGGCCCGCGACCTCGGGATGGAACCGGTGGACGCGCTGGAGCACGACGTACGGCGCTCCCAGGTCGCGCGCCAGCCGTGCCGGGTCCAGCACCCCCGCGCCGTCGGCCACGCGGTGGTTGCGCGCCGCGTCGTCGCGCCAGGTGGGGGCGTGCAGCACCGCGACGTCCTCGGGCGACAGTCCGAGCGCGGCGCGGGCGGCCGCGCGTCGCTCGGCGGCATCGGGGGCGAGGAGGGCGTCGTCGCGCGGGTAGCCGACGTCGATGATCGGACCGTCGTAGGCGTACTGCTCCCGGTAGTGCCGGTTCATCTCCGGCGCGGGGGTCAGGATCGCGCTCCAGGCGTCGCGGGTGCGCGCCAGGTTGCGCCGGATGCGGCCCGGGGTCATCCGCTTGGCCCGCCAGGCCATCAGGCCCATCGCCTTGGACGGGTAGCCGTGGAAGGTCTGCAGCACCCGCTGGCCCTCCCGGCGCCGGAACCACGGCTCCAGGTCGATGTTGGTTACCACGTGACCGGCGCGCGCCAGGACGTCGTACCACTCCGCGGAGCGCAGCAGCACCGCCTCGGCGCCGTCGGGAACCGGCACGGAGCCGTCGGCGATGCCCCAGATCGTCCGCAGGTGTGGTGCCCGCCGCCGCAGCTCGGCGTGGATCGCGGCGGGACTGTCGGTCGGCGGATGGCCGGTGAACGACTGGAAGTAGACGAGGTCGGGCTCGAGTGCGACACCCCGCGCGTCGGCGGCGCGGTAGCCGTCGATCAGCTGCTGC
>JAJUGK010000107.1 GCA_029268205.1 Nocardioidaceae bacterium | reverse complement strand
TGATGGTGAAGACGTCCTCGACGGGCATGAGGAACGGCTTGTCGATGTCACGCTCGGGGGTCGGGATGTAGTCGTCGACGGCCTGCATGAGCTCGGCGATCGAGTCGCCCCACTTGGCGTCGCCCTCGAGGGCCGGGAACGCCGCGACGCGGACGACCGGGATGTCGTCGCCGGGGAACTCGTACTCGCTGAGGAGCTCGCGCACCTCCATCTCGACGAGCTCGATGAGCTCCTCGTCGTCGACCATGTCGCACTTGTTGAGCGCCACGACCAGCGCGGGCACGCCGACCTGGCGCGCGAGCAGCACGTGCTCACGGGTCTGGGGCATCGGACCGTCGGCGGCCGAGACCACGAGGATCGCGCCGTCCATCTGCGCGGCGCCCGTGATCATGTTCTTGATGTAGTCGGCGTGACCGGGGCAGTCGACGTGGGCGTAGTGCCGCGACTCGGTCTGGTACTCGACGTGCGAGATCGAGATCGTGATGCCCCGCTGGCGCTCCTCAGGAGCCTTGTCGACGTCCTCGAACTTCGAGGCCTCGTTCAGCTCCGGGTACTTGTCGTGCAGCACCTTGGTGATGGCCGCGGTCAGCGTGGTCTTGCCATGGTCGATGTGACCGATGGTGCCGATGTTGATGTGCGGCTTGGTCCGCTCGAACTTCGCCTTAGCCACGGGGGGCTCCTCCTGGTGTGGGTTGTGTCTTGACTCGTGTTGGGTGGTGCTGCCGAGGCCGCGGGACTACTCGCCGCGAACCTTCTTGATGATCTCGTCGGCGACGTTCTGGGGAACCTCGGCGTACGAGTCGAACTCCATCGAGTACGACGCCTGACCGGAGGTCTTGGACCTCAGGTCGCCAACGTACCCGAACATCTCGGAGAGGGGCACCAGCGCATTGACGACCATGTCGCCGTGGCGCTCCTCCTGGGCCTGGATCTGACCGCGCCGCGAGTTGAGGTCGCCGATGACGGTGCCCAGGAAGGACTCCGGTGTGGTGACCTCGACCGCGAACATCGGCTCGAGCAGGACCGGCTTCGCCATGCGGGCGGCCTCCTTGAAGGCCTGGTTGCCGGCGATCTTGAAGGCGAGCTCGGAGGAGTCGACGTCGTGGTAGGCGCCGTCCTCGAGCGTGACCTTGACGTCGACCATGGGGTAGCCGGCGAGCACGCCGAACTCCATGGCCTCCTGCGCACCCTGGTCGACCGAGGGGATGTACTCCTTCGGCACGCGACCACCGGTGACGGCGTTGACGAACTCGTAGCCCGCACCGGCGCCGGTCTCGGGGTCGATGCTCGGCTCGATCGAGATCTGGACCTTCGCGAACTGGCCCGACCCACCGGTCTGCTTCTTGTGGGTGTAGTTGTGCTTCTCGACCTTCTTGCGGATGGTCTCGCGATAGGCGACCTGGGGCTTGCCGACGGTGGCCTCGACGCGGAACTCGCGCTTCATCCGGTCGACCAGCACCTCGAGGTGCAGCTCGCCCATGCCGGCGATGATGGTCTGGCCGGTCTCCTCGTCGGTCTTGACCGTGAAGGTGGGGTCCTCCTCGGAGAGGCGCTGGATCGCCATGCCCAGCTTCTCCTGGTCTCCCTTGGTCTTGGGCTCGATGGCGACCTCGATCACCGGTGCGGGGAAGGTCATCGACTCCAGCACGACCGGGTCGCTCTGCACGCAGAGGGTGTCACCGGTGGTGGTGTTCTTCAGACCCATCACCGCCACGATCTGGCCGGCGCCGACGGAGGCGATCTCCTCACGCTTGTTGGCGTGCATCTGGTAGATCTTGCCGATCCGCTCGCGGTTGCCCTTCACCGAGTTCAGCACGGTCCCGCCAGCCTCGAGCTTGCCGGAGTAGACGCGGACGTAGGTGAGCTTGCCCAGGTGCGGGTCGGCAGCGATCTTGAACGCCAGGCCGGCGAACGGCTCGTCGTCGGACGGCTTGCGTGCGATCACCTTCTCCTCGTCGTTGACCGCGTGACCCTCGATCGCGTCGATGTCGAGCGGCGAGGGGAGGTACTTCACGACCGCGTCGAGCAGGGGCTGGACGCCCTTGTTCTTGAAGGCCGTGCCGGTCAGGACGGGGTTGAGCTTGTCGGCGAGCGTCGCGCGCCGGATGGCGGCCTCGAGCTCCTCGACGGAGATGTCCTCGCCCTCGAGGTACTTCTCCATGATCTCGTCGTCGGCCTCGGACAGGGTCTCCAGCAGCTTCTCGCGCCACTCGTTGGCCTGGTCGACCAGCTCGGCCGGGATCTCCTCGACCTCGTAGTCCTCACCGATGGTGGTCTCGCCGCGCCAGGTGAGGGCACGCATCTGGACCAGGTCGACGACGCCGAGGAAGTCCTGCTCGGCACCGATCGGGATCTGCAGGACCAGCGGGGTGGAGTTCAGCCGCTCGACGATCATGTCGACGCAGCGGAAGAAGTCGGCACCGGTACGGTCGAGCTTGTTGACGAAGCACATCCGCGGGACGGCGTACTTGTTGGCCTGCCGCCACACGGTCATCGACTGCGGCTCGACGCCGGCGACACCGTCGAACACCGCGACCGCGCCGTCGAGGACGCGCAGCGACCGCTCGACCTCGACGGTGAAGTCGACGTGGCCGGGGGTGTCGATGATGTTGATCTGGTGGTCCTTCCACCAGCAGGTCGTCGCGGCCGACGTGATGGTGATGCCGCGCTCCTGCTCCTGCTCCATCCAGTCCATCGTCGCCGAACCCTCGTGGGTGTCGCCGATCTTGTAGTTGATCCCGGTGTAGAACAGGATCCGCTCGGTGGTGGTGGTCTTGCCGGCATCGATGTGCGCCATGATGCCGATGTTGCGGACCTTCTTCAGGTCCGTGGTGATGTCGACTGCCACTGGTCGGGAGTCCCCTCGGGTTCGGTGCTGATCTTCTGGATCCTGGGCCTGGGCCCGTGGACCGCGTCGCGACGCGGATGGATGGCGCGCGGCCGGTGGGTGGCGACGGCGGACACGAGGTCACACCGCCGCCGGGGAATCACCAGCGGTAGTGCGCGAAAGCCTTGTTGGACTCGGCCATCTTGTGGGTGTCCTCGCGCTTCTTCACCGCGGCACCGAGGCCGTTGGAGGCGTCGAGGATCTCGTTCATCAGGCGCTCGGCCATCGTCTTCTCACGACGGTCGGCGGCGTAGCCGACGAGCCAGCGAAGGGCGAGGGTGGTGCTGCGACCGGGCTTGACCTCGATCGGGACCTGGTAGGTCGCACCGCCGACGCGGCGGCTCTTGACCTCGATGGCGGGCTTGACGTTGTCGAGCGCGCGCTTGAGGGTGACGACCGGGTCGGTGCCGGTCTTCTCCCGGCAGCCCTCGAGGGCGCCGTAGACGATGCGCTGGGCGGTCTGCTTCTTGCCGTCGCGCAGGACCTTGCTGACCAGCTGGGTGACGACCGGCGACCCGTAGACCGGGTCGACGTCGATCGGACGCTTGGGGGCGGGACCCTTGCGCGGCATCAGCTCTTCTCCTTCTTCGCGCCGTAGCGGCTGCGAGCCTGCTTGCGGTTCTTCACGCCCTGGGTGTCGAGCGAGCCGCGGACGATCTTGTAGCGCACACCGGGCAGGTCCTTCACACGACCGCCGCGGACGAGCACGATCGAGTGCTCCTGCAGGTTGTGACCGACGCCCGGGATGTAGGCCGTGACCTCGACGCCGCTGGACAGGCGCACACGGGCGACCTTGCGCAGAGCGGAGTTCGGCTTCTTCGGGGTGGTGGTGTAGACACGCGTGCACACGCCGCGCCGCTGGGGCGAGCCCTTCAGCGCGGGCGTCTTGTTCTTCGACACCTTGTCCTGGCGGCCCTTGCGGACCAACTGCTGGATGGTGGGCACCGCGTGGTTCCCCTTCGTTCGTCGTTCTCGTCTTCGGCGGTCACCGGCCGGTGACCCTCGGGTGACCGTCCGGCTCGGCCGGGCGGCCCTGGTGCTGCATGTGGTGTTGTCGATCGTGGTGGCTTCCGTCCGGGCATCCCGCCACGATCTCCCCCCGAGGTCGGGCGTGTCGCCCTCCCTGCGCCGGCGCGAGCGAGCCGCACTCCAGCGGGGATTTCGTCCGTGGGACGCTCTCGACGAGCGCCGCGAGCCGCTGCGGATACGGACCGGAGGACCGGGCCGGTCCGGCGGGGCACGCCAGACGTGCCTGGTCGACCAGGCACGAGGGAAAAGATTACCGGCTCGCTATGGAGGGGTCAAAACGAGGGCACGGTGCCGTCCCCGCCGCTCGCGTCGAGCAGCTCGGCCAGGTGGATCGACCCTACCCCGGCGAGGTCCTCGAGCTGGGTGCGACACGAGAAACCGTCCGCCAGGACCACCGCGTCCGGGCCGGCGGCGCGCACCGCCGGGAGCAGGTCGTGCTCGGCGACCGCGACGGACACCTCGTAGTGCCCCTGCTCCATCCCGAAGTTGCCGGCCAGCCCGCAGCAGCCCCCGACCCGCTGGAGTCGGGCGCCGGTGCTGCGCAGCAGCGCCTCGTCGGCGCTCCACCCGAGGACCGAGGTGTGGTGGCAGTGCGGCTGGGCCACGACGGTGCGTCCGGTGAGGTCGGGCCCGCGCCAGTCGGGCAGGGAGGTCAGGTGCTCGGCGAGGGTGCGCACAGCGGCGGCGACCGCCGCGACCTGCGGGTCGTCGACCAGCTCGGCCGCGTCGTGTCGCAGCACGCCCAGGCAGGAGGGTTCGACCCCCACGATCGGTGCCCCGGTGGCGGCGTACGGCGCCAGGGTCGCGACGGTCCGCGCCAGGATCCGGCGGGCGCCGGTCAGCTGGCCGGTGGAGATCCAGGTCAGCCCGCAGCAGGCCGGCTCGGTGATCACGCCGACCCGCAGCCCGGCCCGCTGGAGCACCCGGATCGTCGCCAGCCCCGGCCCGGGGGTGAAGGTGTCGGTGAAGGTGTCGGCCCACACCCACACGTCGGCGTGCTCGTCGGGGGCGGTCACCACCGGCGCCAGCAGCCCTCCGCGCTCGGTCCGCACGACCTGGCGGAAGGTACGCCGGGCGAAGGTGGGCAGCGACCGCCGGCGATCGACGCCGGCCAACGACTTGGCCAGCGCTCCCCCGGCGCGGACCCGCAGCACCGCGTTGGCGACCGGAGCGAGCGGGCCGGCGGTCATCCGGGCCCAGCGCGGGAGCTGGCCGAGCGCGTAGTGGCTGCGCGGTCGTACCCGTCGGTGGTAGCGCTGGTGCAGCGCCTCGGACTTGTAGGTCGCCATGTCGATGCCGGTCGGGCAGTCGCGCGCGCAACCCTTGCACGACAGGCACAGGTCGAGCGCCTCGTGCACGGCGTCGTCGGCCCAGCCGCCGCCGACGACGTCGCCGACGAGCATCTCCTGCAGGACCCGGGCGCGGCCGCGGGTGGAGTCCTTCTCGTCGCGGGTCGCCTGGTAGGAGGGGCACATCACGCCGCCGGTGCCGGTGTTGTCGGCGACGCACTTGCCGACGCCGGTGCACCGGTGGGCGGCGGCGTCGAACGAGCCGTGGTCGTGGGTGAGGCGCAGGAACGTCCGCCCCGACTCCCGTCGGGTCGCCAGCCGGAGGTCGGCGTCGAACGGGGCGGGGTCGACCAGGTTGCCGGGGTTGAGCAGGTTCTGCGGGTCGAAGAGCCGCTTGGCCTGCGCGAACAGGCCGAGCGCGACCTCGTCGTACATCCGCGGCAACAGCTCGGAGCGGGCCCGGCCATCGCCGTGCTCGCCGGAGAAGCTGCCGCCGTAGGACGCGGCGAGGTCGGCGGCGGACTCGAGGAACCGGCGGAAGCCGACCCGCCCGGTGTCGTGCTCGAGCTCGAAGTCGATCCGGACGTGGATGCAGCCGTCGCCGAAGTGGCCGTACGGCACGCCGTCGAGGTGGTGCTCGCGCAGCAGGGCGTCGAAGTCGCGCAGATAGCCGCCGAGCCGCTCCGGCGGCACCGCGGCGTCCTCCCACCCGGCGTGCGCCGGCCGGGCGAGGCTGCGCGCGGCCAGCCCGGCGCCGTCCTCCCGGATGCGCCACAGCGCGGCCTGCTCGGCGGGGCCGGTGACGATCCGGGTGTGCGGGGTGCCGGCGTCGCGGCAGACCGCCTCCGCCCGCACCCGGGCCTCGGCCTCGGTGTCGCCGGTGACCTCGGTGAACAGCCAGCCGGCGCCGGCGGGCAGCTCGGGCAACGGCCCCGCGCCGGGGCGGGCGCGCAGCACACTCACGAGCCGGTCGTCGAGACCCTCGCACGCGGTCAGCGGGTGCGGGAGCAGACCCGGCACCGCGTCGGCCGCCTCGGGCATCGAGGCGTAGCCCAGCACGGCCATCGCGCGGTAGGGCGCGTCGTCGACCAGCCGGACCTCCGCCCCGACGACCACGGCCAGCGTCCCCTCCGACCCGACCAGGAACCGGTCGGCGCGGCGGCCGTGCTCGGGCAGCAGGTGCTCGAAGGCGTAGCCCGAGACCTGACGCGAGAACCGGCCGAACCGGGTGCGGATCTCGGCGAGGTGGGCATCGACGAGGGCATCGAGCCCGGGCACGGGCTCCGTCGCTCCGGGGCCGAGCCGGAGCCGACGGCCGTCGACGGTGAGCACGTCGAGGGCCTCGACGTTGTCGACCGTCCGCCCGTAGGCCAGGGCCCGGGAGCCGCAGGCGTTGTTGCCGATCATCCCGCCGATCGTGCAGCGGGTATGGGTCGAGGGGTCGGGGCCGAAGCGCAGGCCGTGCGGCCGGGCGGCGCGCTGGAGCACGGCGTGCACGGCGCCCGGGTCGACCCGGGCCGTCCGCCGCTCGGGGTCGACGTGGTGCACCTGATCGAGGTGCTTGAGGAAGTCGATGACGATGCCCGGCCCGACCGCGTTGCCGGCGATCGAGGTGCCCGCCCCGCGGGGGGTGATCGGGGTGCCGGTCTCGCGCGCGGCGGCGAGCACCGCGGCGACCTCGTCGACATCGCGGGGCCGCACGACCACGCGCGGGGGGATCCGGTAGAGCGAGGCGTCGCGGGAGTAGAGCGCGCGGGCGAGGTCGGAGTCGTCGACGTCGGCGACACCGTGGGACCGGAGGGCGGCGACGACGTCGCGGGTCGGGGCCGGGTGGTCGGTACGGGGGTCGGTGGCGGTCATGTGTCCTGCTCGAGGTCGGGGTGCCGCCGCGGGTGGTAGGCGCGGTACATCCGCACCACCCAGACACCGGTGAAGACGAGGTAGGCGAAGAACGCCACGAAGAAGCCCCACCCCAGCCGTGGCTCGTCGGCCTGGGCGGCCAGCACGGTCGAGGCCTGCACGAGGATCAACAGCAGCATCGTGGCCGCGGCGAACAGGTGCATGTCGTCGCGCATGAGCGTCCGGGCGCGGTCGCGGCGCGCCGCCGTCGCCGACCACCACGGCTTGTGGGGGATGTTGAGCATGCTCATGTCGCCGCGGGTGAGCAGGAGATCGGTGAGCACGAAGAGCAGCGCGGTGCCGACCCCGACGACGCCCAGGCTCACCAGCGCCTCGGTGCGCGAGGCGAACCGGTCGGCGTCACCCAGCGGGCCGAAGTGCACCGGCACCCGGCTCGGCAGCACGGCGGCGGCGTACGCCCAGACCACGACGTACGCCGCGACGGTGCCCCAGAACCAGGCCCTCACCACAGCTCCAGCGAGCGGGTCAGGATGCCGGCGAGGTCCTCGGCCGCCACCGGGCGTGGGGCGGTGGCCAACAACCGCTGCTGCTTCAGGGCGCCCTCGACGAGCGCGTCGACGTCGTCGGCGGTATAGCCCACGGCGGCCAGGCCGGACGGCAGGCCGATGTCGCGCATGAGGTCGCGCAGCACCTTCGGCAGCAGGTCCGGCCCGTCGTCGTACGCCGTCGCCGGCGCGAGCAGCCGCGCGGCGTGGAGGTGCCGCTCGGGGTCGGAGTCGAAGGTGAAGGCGAAGGCCGCGGGCGCAGTCAGCGCGACCGCCATCCCGTGGGGCACCATCGGCTCGCGGGTGCCCGCCGGGTCGGGGTAGCCCTCGGGCCGGTAGGAGCGGACCCGCCCGGCGATCGGGTAGGCGCACGCGTGCGGGATGTGCACCCCGGCGTTGCCGAAGCCCAGGCCGGCGAAGGTCGCGGCGAGCGCCATCTGCTCGCGGGCGGCCTCGTCGGCGCCGTCGCGCACGGCGGTGCGGAAGGCGCGGGCGAGCAGCGACAGCGACCGCTCGGCCCACATGTCGGCGATCGGGTTCGCGCCGCAGTAGGGCACCCGCTCGTGCGGCTGCTTGCGCGGGCCGGCGTCGTACGGCGTGGCGGTGTAGCTCTCGAGCGCGTGGCAAAGGATGTCCATGCCCGCGGCGGCGGTCACCGCGGCGGGCTGGGAGAGCGTCAGGCGGGGATCGACGACGGCCATCGTTGGGCGCAGGCGCGCGTGGCTGATCCCGGTCTTCACCTCCAGCGACAGCACGTCGAGCACGCAGATCGTCGTGCTCTCGCTGCCGGTGCCGGTCGTGGTGGGGATCGCCAGCAACGGCTTGAGCGGGTGCTCGGGCGTCCGGGCGCCGCCGACGGGCGCGTTGACGTAGTCCATCAGGTCGCCGGGGTTGGTGGTGAGCAGGTTGACCGCCTTGGCCGTGTCGATCACCGACCCGCCGCCGACGGCGACCACGACGTCCCACGGACCGTGCTCGCGGCCGAACGCGACGGCCTCGGCGATGCTCGCGTCGGTCGGCTCGACGTGGACGGCGTCGAGGACCACCGCGTCGGCCCCGGCCTCCCGCACCCGGTCGGCGACCGCGTCCGCGTGTCCGGTGGCACGGATGGTCGGGTCGGTGACGACCAGCACCCGGGGGTCGCTCACCCCCGCCGCCAGCTGCCGGACATCGTGCCCGACCTCGTCCGCCGCTCCCGGACCGAACTTCAGGGCGGGGGCGCCGTAGGTGAAGACCGTCTCCGCGCGCGCGTCCATGGGCGCCACGCTATCGCCCCCGACCGCCCGGGGAGCGACGCCCGTCCACGGGTGGGTCAGGCGGTGAGCAGCGCCACCACGTGCTCGACCAGGGGCACCTTCGCCAGTCCGGCGACCTCGGGCCAGGGCACCCACCGGCTCAGGTCCGTGGTGCTGTCGACCTCGGTCACGTGCGGCTCCACGTCGCGCGACTCCGGGCGCAGGCCTGCCTCGAAGACGACCTGGATGGCGTGGAAGTCCTCCACCACGCCGTCCGGGCGCGGGCCGACCCAGTGGGCCGACCGGACGTCGAGCACCGCGCCGACCTCGACGTGCAGTCCGGTCTCCTCGTAGACCTCGCGGACCGTGGCGGCCCGGAGGTCCTCACCGTGGTCGATGCCCCCGCCGGGGAGGGTCCACCGGCCGGCGGCGCCGGCGACCTCCGGGGCGACGCGGGTGAGCAGGAGCGCGCCGTCCTCGCGCCGGACGACGGCGTACGCCGCGACCCGTTGCCGCTGCGGGGGTGGGGCGCTGGGCTGGTTCACGGCGGCGACTGTACGCGGGCGGCACGTAACGGTCGGACCTGCCGGGCGTTGGACCCAGCAACCCGAACCGTGGAGGACCCATGCGCCGCCCCCGCCGCTCCCTCGTCGGGCTCGTCTGCGCCGCCGCGACGAGCACCGCCCTCGCGATCACCACCCTGGCGACGCCGACCGCGGCCGCTCCGCCACCCGACGTGGGCACGCCGGAGCACCTGCTGCACGACGTCGGCAACATCGCCGCGGCGTACGGGCGGATCACCGGCCCGGGCGGGCAGTTGCGCAACCCCGCCTACCTCCCCGCGCTCGTGCGCGAGGCGACCCTGACCACCGCGACCCAGCTGTTGGCACAGGCCGCCGCACCGCACCGGCTCGCGCTGACTGCCGGGATGGCCGTACCGGGGTGGAACGTCGGCAACCCGCTGCGGGCCGGCTGGCACGGGACCCGC
>JAJUGK010000106.1 GCA_029268205.1 Nocardioidaceae bacterium | reverse complement strand
GCTCGATGCCGGACCAGTCGTCGATGTTGGCGGAGTTCACCGTGGCCGCGCGCAGACCCGCCCGGGCGGCGGCGGCCACCTGGGCGCGCATCAGCGACAGCCGCGGCGAGACGACGAGCGTGGGACCGGCGCCCTCGGCCCGGCGTACGGCGGTGGCGGCCCAGTAGACCGCCGACTTGCCCCAACCGGTTGCCTGCACCACCAGCACCCGGGCGCCGTCCTCGCACAGGGCGGCGCCCGCCGTCTCCTGGTCGGGACGCAGCCGGGCGTCGGGGCCGGCCATGGCCGCGATCACCCGTGCGGCGACCGCGGCCCGGTCGGCGCCGAGGGAGAGCGTGGGAGTCGTCATGGGCGCCACGCTAGGCCCCCGCTCCGACACCGCATCCGCGCCGTCCACAGCCCCGTCCCGCGCAACCGCCCGGGTTCAGCCGCTGAGCTCGGAGGGATCGCGGAACCCGGTGCGCTTGGCCCGGACGCTGCGGTTCCACAGCCAGGTGATCGCCCAGAGCACGATGCCGACCACGAGCATCCCGCCGGCGATCGTGTACTGCACCGGGTCGCGCCCGGTCCAGGGTCCGAGGAAGAACGCGCAGGCGAGGGCGCCCAGCACCGGGATCACCGTGGGCGCGACGAAGTGCGTACGGTCGATCGAGTCGCGCCGCAGCACCAGGCAGGCGGTGTTGACCACGGCGAAGACCGCGAGCAGCAGCAACGCGGTCGTGCCCGAGAGCGCGTCGACGCCGGTCTGGTCGAGCACCAGCGCCACCACGGCGATCAGCCCGAGTGCGAGCGCGGTGGAGAACCCGATCGCGACCCAGGGCGTACGCCGGTGCGGCAGGATCCGGCTGAGCACCCGGGGCAGGACGTCCTGGCGTCCCATGCCGTAGAGCAGCCGGCTGGCCATCAGCATGTTGATCAGGGCGGTGTTGGCGACCGCGAAGACGGTCATGAACGGGAAGACCTTGTCGATCGGGAAGTCCGGCGCACCCACCGCCACCACGTCGAGCAGCGCGGTGTCGCTGTCGGCCAGGTCGCCGACCGGGATCAGCGCCACCGCCGAGATCGAGACGAGCACGTAGAAGAAGACCGCGATGCCCAGGCCGGAGAGCATGATCCGGGGGAAGGTCCGCTCGGGGTCCTTGGTCTCCTCCACCATGTTGACCGAGTCCTCGAAGCCGACCATCGCGAAGAACGCCAACGACGTCGCGGCGGTCACGGCGATGAAGATGCTCTTGCCCTCGGCGGACTCGAAGACCACGACGCGGGAGAAGTCGGCGTTGCCCTGCGACATCGCGAAGAACCCGACGCCGATGACGATCAGCAGGGCGGCGATCTCGATGATCGTGAGCACGACGTTGAACTTCACGCTCTCGCCGACGCCGCGCAGGTTGATCAGCGCCAGCAGGACCATGAACGCCAACGCGACGAAGAGCACCTGACCCTGGCCCGTACCTACCGCCCAGCCGGCCCCCTCGAGCCCGGCGAGCAGGTTGGCGGCCAACACGTTGGCGCTGGTCGAGGCGCTGGTGATGCCCGAGCAGATCACCGCGAACGCCACCAGGAAGGTGACGAAGTGCAGGCCGAACGCCTTGTGGACATACAGCGCCGCACCGGCCGCCTGGGGGTACTTCGTCACCAGCTCCAGGTAGGCGAAGGCGGTCAGCGTCGCGATCGCGAAGGCGAGCAGGAACGGCAGCCAGGCGGCGCCGCCGACCTCGCCGGCGACCTGGCCGGTGATGGCGTAGATCCCCGAGCCGAGGATGTCGCCGACGATGAACAGCAGCAGGAGCTTGGGCCCCAGGACCCGCTTGAGCTCCGGGGCGCCGTCGACGTCGGTGCCGGGGTGGCCGGTACTGCTGGTGGGTACGTCGCTCACGTGCGGTCGCTCCTCGTACGGCCCCGGTCGGGGCGGTTGCGCGGAACGTACCCGCCCGGGGGCCGCACGAGACCTCGACGCGGCCGACCGCGCCGGGAACCGCTCAGCCGAAGAAGACCTCAGCCTCGGCGTACTCCTCGGGCGAGACGACCTTGAGCTCGCCCGTGCCCTCGATCAGGGGGACCCGGACGATGTCCTTGCCGCGCAGCGCCACCATCGTGCCGTAGTCACTCTCGGCGACCGCGTCGATCGCGGACAGCCCGAAGCGGGTCGCCATCCACCGGTCGCGGGCGGTCGGGGTGCCGCCGCGCTGCACGTGCCCGAGCACGACCGCGCGCGCCTCCTTGCCGGTGCGCTCCTCGATCTCGGCGGCGATCCGCTCGCCGATGCCCCCGAGCCGGACGTGGCCGAAGGAGTCGCGCTCCCCCGACTGCAGCGTCATCTCGCCGCCCTCGCGCGGTACGGCGCCCTCGGAGACGACCAGGATCGGCGAGTAGTCGATCTCGAAGCGGCTCTGGACGTGCTTGACGACCTCGTCGATGTCGAAGGGCTGCTCGGGGATCAGGATGACGTTGGCGCCGGCCGCCATCCCGGCGTGCAGCGCGATCCACCCGGCGTGGCGCCCCATCACCTCGACGACCACCGCGCGGTGGTGCGACTCGGCGGTGGTGTGCAGGCGGTCGATGGCCTCCATCGCGATGTTGACCGCGGTGTCGAAGCCGAAGGTGAAGTCGGTGCCGGAGAGGTCGTTGTCGATGGTCTTGGGAACCCCGACGACGTTCACGCCGAGGTCGGCCAGCTTGGTGGCCACGCCGAGGGTGTCCTCGCCGCCGATCGCGATCAGGGCGTCGACCCCGTCGCCGGCGAGGTTGGCCTTGATCCTCTCCACGCCGTCCTCGAGGGCGAACGGGTTGGTGCGCGAGGAGCGCAGGATCGTCCCGCCCCGGGGCAGGATGCCCCGGACGTCGTCGATGGTGAGGGGTGTCGTGACGCCCTCGAGCGGGCCGCGCCACCCCTCCCGGTAGCCGACGAACTCGAAACCGTGGACGCCGATGCCCTTGCGGACGACGGCTCGGATGACAGCGTTGAGGCCGGGGCAGTCGCCCCCACCGGTGAGTACGCCGACGCGCATGGTCCCTCCTGGATCGTCGAAGGTCGGGGTCGGGCCGCGACCGGACGAAGCACCGGTCATGGAGCCCACCACGACCCTAGCCGCGGTGTGGCAAGGTCACCTCCATGAGCGTGCTCGCCATCGACGCCGGCACCACCGGCGTGACCGCCGTCGTCGTGACCCCCGACGGGTCGATCGCCGCGAAGGGCTACGAGGAGTTCGCCCAGCACTTCCCGCGTCCGGGCTGGGTCGAGCACACCCCCGAGGAGATCTGGCAGGCCACCCTCGAGGCGACCCGCAAGGTGCTGGCGGCGTACGCCGACACCGGCGGCCCGGCCCTGCAGGGGCTGGGGATCACCAACCAGCGCGAGACCGTCGTGCTGTGGGACCGCGAGACCCTCGGGTCGCCGCGCCGCGCGATCGTCTGGCAGGACCGACGCACCGCCGACATCTGCAACCGGATGCGGGCCGAGGGTCATGAAGAGCGGGTCCGTGAGCTCACCGGCCTGCGGCTGGACCCGTACTTCTCCGGCACCAAGCTGCGCTGGCTCGCCGAGCACGAGCCGCACACGTGGGCGCTGGTGGAGTCGGGCAGGTACGCCGTCGGCACGGTCGACTCCTACCTCGTGGCCCGGATGACGCGCGGCCTGCACCATGTCACCGACGTCTCCAACGCCTCCCGCACGCTGCTGTTCGACCTGGAGGCCGGCGACTGGTCCGAGGAGCTGTGCGGGCTGTTCGGCGTCCCGCGCGACGCCCTGCCCGACCTGGTGCCGTCGTGGGGTGACATCGCCCGCACCGACCCGCGCACCTTCCTCGACCTCGACCTGCCGATCGCGGGCATCGCCGGCGACCAGCAGTCGGCGTTGTTCGGCCAGACCTGCTACGACCCCGGCGAGGTCAAGTGCACCTACGGCACCGGCTCGTTCATCCTCACCAACACCGGCACCGAGGTCGTCCGCTCCGACGCGGGTCTGCTGTCGACCGCGGCGTGGCGGGCCCCCGACGGCACGACGACGTACGCGCTCGAGGGCGCCATCTTCGTCACCGGTGCGGCCGTGCAGTGGCTGCGCGACGGGCTGCAGATCGTCGGGTCGGCCGCCGAGACGGCCGCGATCGCCTCGACCGTCGACTCCACCGAGGGCGTGGTGTTCGTTCCCGCGCTCACCGGGCTCGGTGCACCCCACTGGGACCCGCACGCGCGCGGCACGATCCTCGGCATCACCCGCGGTACGACCCGCGCCCACCTGGTGCGGGCGACCCTGGAGGCGATCGCCTTCGAGGTCCGCGACGTCGTCGACACCATGCCCGGGCTGACCTCGCTCGCGGTCGACGGCGGCGCGGCCGCCAACGACCTGCTGTGCGCGCTGCAGGCCGACCAGCTCGGCGTGCCGGTGGAGCGGCCCCGGGCGGTGGAGACCACGGCGCTGGGGGCGGCGTTCCTGGCCGGGCTCGGCACCGGCGTGTGGGACTCCACCGACGCGCTGCGCGAGACCTGGCAGCTCGACCGGCGGTTCGAGCCGCGGGCCGACCGGACCGGAGCCGACGCGGCCTATGCCCGGTGGACCGAGGGCGTACGCCGCGCCGCCGGCTGGGCCGACCTCTGAGTCGCTGACGACGACCCGCTGCCCACGACCCGCTGCCTATGACCCACTGAGGCGCGCGAGCGTCTCCTCGGCGCCGGTGACCTCGGCGCGGGCCTCGTCGCGCGCGCCGACGGCCTCCTCGAGCTCGGCCTCGGCCTCCTCGAGCTGATCGACGACCTCCTCCAGGTCGGTGTCGAGCTCGGCCATCCGACGCCGCAGCTCCTCCAGCTCCTGCTCCAGCTGCAGTGACCGGGCGCGCAGCCCGGCGACGTGCTCCTCCGCCTCCGCGGCCTCGGCCTCGGCGCGCTCGAGGGTCTCGCGGGCCTCGGCCAGCGCGTCCTCGGCCTCGCGGCGCGCGACCCCGTCGTCGGCGACCACCCGCAGGTTGGGGCGCCCCGGCTCCGGTGCGGCGACCGGGGTTGCCCGGGTGCCGAGCAGGTCGGGGTGGGCGACGGCGTCCGCGAGGTCGGGCGCCTCGTCGGCCTGGTCGAGTCCGCCGACCTCGGCCGGCTCGATCGCGCGGACCAGCGCGCCGGTGCGCACCGCGCCGCTGGCCGCGGCGCTGAGCATCGCGGCGTGCAGCGTGCCCTCGACCTGGTCGGCGACCGTCGCGGACACCTTCAGCCCCTCGGCGCGCGCGAGCGCGCGGGCGCGGGTCGTCACCGCCGCGGTGAGCTGCCGGCGCTGGCGGGTCAGCGCCCTCAGCTGTTCGCCGTCGAGGTCCTCGGCGGCCGCACGCAACGAGGCGCCGAGCTCGAGCACCTGGTCGACCTGCTCGGCCTCGCGCCGCACCAGCAGGTTGACCACCCAGGCGGCCGTCGACGGCTTCTTCAGCCCCTTCATCCGGGTCGCGGCGGACGCATCGCCGCCCGCCTTGAGCTCCTTGGCGCGCCGGTCGCGCTCGGGGGTGAAGTCGCCCAGCGCGACGCCGTACAGCTCGTCGACCTGGACGGCCCAGGGGTCCGGGTCCTCAGCCATCGACCGGCTCCTCGTCGAGCCCCTGCTCGATCGCGTAGCGCACCAGTTGGACGCGGTTGTGCAACTGCAGCTTGCGCAGGGTGTTCTGCACGTGGTTCTGGACGGTGCGGTGGGAGAGCACCAGCCGGTCGGCGATCTGGCGAGCGGTGAGCCCCTTCGCGACCAGCCGGAGCACCTCGGTCTCGCGCTCGGTCAACCGCGGGGCCTCGCGGTCGGACTCGGGCGGCTCGCCGGAGAGGCGGCGATACTCCCCCAGCACGAGGCCCGCGAGTCCCGGGGTGAAGACCGTGTCACCCACCGCGACCCGGCGACAGGCCTCGAGCAACTCCTCGCGGGAGGCGGACTTGACCAGGTAGCCGGTGGCCCCGGCCTTGACCGCCGCGAGCACGTCGTCCTGCTCCCCCGAGGCCGAGAGGATCAGCACCCGTACGGAGGGGTCGGCGCGGACGACCTCGGCGGTAACCTCGACGCCGTGGGGCGCGGGGATCTGCAGGTCGAGCACGACCAGCTGCGGGCGGGCGGCCGGGAAGCGGGCCAGCGCCTCGCGCCCGTCGGCGGCGGTCGCGACCACCTCGAAACCGGCGGCGGTCAGGTCGCGCTCGACCGCCTCGCGCCACATCGGGTGGTCGTCGACCACCATCACGCGCACGCCGCTCATCCATCCTCCCCACGGGGTCGCTGGTAGCGCCCGCGCCGGTGCACGAGCGGTTGGGCGTCGGGGGTCTCGGGCTCCCCGTCGGCCAGGGTCACCGCGACGAGCTCGGCCTCGACCAGCAGCGACCAGCCGACCTCGCGCAGGTCGCGGACCCGGGCGACGGCGTGGTCGCGGACGCCGCGCGGCACGGGGCCGGCGTCGGTCTGCTCCCACTCCCCGGTGGCGAACGGCCCGCCCGGCGAGGGGGCCAGACCCGCGAACACCTCGGCGAGGTCGCGGTGCCGCCACTCCAGCAGGCTCACGGCGTACGTCGACCCGACCGCGAGCGCCGCGGCCAGGTCGGAGTCGGGGTCGATCAGGCCGAGCACTGCGGACGGCTCGCCGCCCACGACCAGGAGCGAGGAGACGGTGAGGCCGACGGCCCCGCGGTCGGCCAGGTCGCCGTGGGTCCAGAGGGTGACGACCCCGCCGAGCCGGCCGCGCAGCCGGCGCGCCGGGTCCCGGTCACCGGCGGGGTCGGCGAACGGGTGGGTGGTGTGGATGGTCATGTCACCAGCCTCCCCGAGGAACGGTCAGCTCCCACTCGGTGCCCTCCGGCCCGGTCGTGAGGTGCGCTGCGCCGCCGAGGTCGTTCATCCGTCCGCGGATCGAGGAGGTCACGCCGAGCCGTCCCTGTGCCTCGGCCTCCGCCAGCCGTCCCTCGGGGATGCCCGCGCCGGCGTCACGCACGGTCACGACCCAGGCGTCGGGCAACTCCTCGAGCAACACCCACGCGGGTGCCTGCTCGCCGACGTGTACCCGGACGTTGTCGAGGCAGGCGCCCACGACCGCGCCCAGCTCGGCGCCGACCCGACCCGGCACCGGGACGCCGCCGGGCGGGGTCGAGACCGTGACGGTGGCCGTGCCCAGCGACGAGAGCCGGGCCGCGAGGTCGACCGCCCGGTCGGGAGCGTCGGGGGCGTCGGGGGCGTCGGACTGCACGAACGCGCGCAGCGACACCTCCTGCTCCCCCGCCAGCCGGGCGAGCTCGGCGGTCTCGCCCCCGATCTCCGCCCCGCGCCGTTGCACCAGGGCGAGCACCTGGAGCACCCCGTCGTGGACCACGCGGGCGAGCCGCTGCCGCTCGGCGGCCGCCGCGGCGATCCGCTCGGCGCGGTCGCGTGCCTCGGCCATCTGCTTCAGCTCGCGCGTGCACCACCCCATCAGCGGCCCGCCGAGGAGCAGCAGGAAGACGTTGCCGAGGGCGTACTGCGTGACATCCGGCCGGACCGCCAGGTCGGCGAGCGAGACGACCACGGCGCTCGCCAGTCCACCGAGCCAGCCCCAGCGGATGCCCCACCCCAGCACGACCGCGGCCACCCAGAAGCTGGGCAGCGTCGCGGAGGTCGAGAGGTCGTGACCGGGCTCGTGGATCACGGTGGTCAGGCGCATCAGCACCACCGCGAGCGCCAACTCGACCACGAACGGCACCGCGGTGCGCCGCTGCGGGGCGTCGTACCACCAGGCGGCGAACCCGGTCCAGGCCGCCATCGCCACCCAGGCGCCCACGACCAGCCCGGGCTCGTCGATCCGGTCCCACTTCACCGCGGTCACGACGACCGCGAAGCCGAGCATCACCAGCCGCAGCACGGCCAGCCCGCGGAACAGCGTCGTCTCGACCGCCCAGGTGACCGGCTCGCGGGTGCTCACCCGCTCAGGACGCCTTGCGCTCGTCGTCCCCGGTCGCCTCGGCGGACTGCTCGGAGGCGGCCCGCTTGGCCTCCTGCTTGTCGCGCTCCTTGGCCTGGGTGGCGTACATGTCGACGTACTCCTGGCCGGAGAGCTGCATGATCTCGTACATGATCTCGTCGGTGATCGAGCGCAGGATGTAGCGGTCCTCGCTCATGCCCTCGTAGCGTGAGAAGTCCAGGGGCTTGCCGAAGCGGACGAACGGCCGGGTGAAGGTGCCGAACTTCTTGCCGGGGGGCGCCAGCCGGTCGGTGCCGACCACGGCGACGGGGATCACCGGTACGCCGGACTCCAGCGCGAGCCGCGCGACACCGGTGCGGCCGCGGTAGAGCCGGCCGTCGTGGGAGCGGGTGCCCTCGGGGTAGATGCCGCAGACCTCGCCGGCGCGCAGCAGCCGCAGTTGGGTCTTGAGCGCCCCGGCCGCCGCGGTCGCGCCGGACCGGTCGATCGGGACCTGACCGCTGCCGGAGAAGAACAGCCGCTGCAGGCGGCCCTTGAGGCCGGGGGTCTCGAAGTACTCCGCCTTCGCCACGAAGGTCACCCGGCGCGGGATCACCAGCGGCATGAACAGCCAATCGGCGTAGGAGAGGTGGTTGGAGGCGAGGATCACCGGACCCTCGAGGGGGACGTTCTCGGTGCCCTCGGCGCGAGGACGGAAGACCATGCGGAGCAGCGGCCCCAGAAGCACGAACTTCAGCAGCCAGTAGAACACCGCACGCACCTTCCGTCTCCCGCCACCGGCCCGATCCGGTGGTCGCTAGTCTCGGGACATTCAACACCCTCGAGGAGGAGTGCGTGAGCGATCCCACCGCGCCTTTCGCCAGCGACGGCGTCCCCGGCCCCGACGGCCGGCGGATCGGCGTGCTGCTCAGCCACGGATTCACCGGCTCCCCGGCCTCGATCCGGCCCTGGGCCGAGCACCTCGCCGAGCAGGGGTACGCCGTCCGGGTCCCCCTCCTCCCCGGCCACGGCACCACCTGGCAGGAGATGAACCGCACCGGCTGGGCCGACTGGTCCACGGCCATCGAGGCGGCCTACGCCGACCTCGCCGCCCGGTGCGACGCCGTGGTGGTCGGCGGCCTCTCGATGGGCGGCACCCTGGCACTCTGGCTGGCCTCGCGGCACCCCGAGATCGCCGGCGTGGTCGTCGTGAACCCGGCGGTGACCAGCACCAACAAGCAGCTGCTCGCGCTGCCCCTGCTCAAGCACGTCGTGCCCTCGATGCCCGGCCTGGCCAACGACGTCAAGAAGCCGGGGGTCGTCGAGCACGGCTACGACCGCACCCCGCTGCGCGCGCTGGCCTCCCTGGTCGATGCCTGGAAGCGGCTGCGGCCCGACCTGCCCGCGATCACCGCGCCGCTGTTGATGTTCCGCTCCGCCGAGGACCACGTCGTCGACCCGTCCTCGGCCCGGATGATCCTGCAGCGGGTGTCGTCGCGGGACGCGCGCGAGCTCCTGCTCCCCGACAGCTACCACGTCGCCACGCTCGACAACGACGCCCCGACGATCTTCGCCGAGTCCGCGACCTTCGTGGAGCGTGTGACCGCGCCGTGACCACCCCGCACGAACCCGACCAGCCCGACCGGGACCGGGACGACCCCGACCGGGACGACCCCGACCGGGACCGGGCCGAGCTCGACGAGGCCTTCCGCCGCATCGTGGAGGGGTACGGGGAGCGCGCGGTGCTCGAGCCGGACGAGGAGCAGCCGCCGCCCGACCCCGATCGGCTGCGGCGGCTCTTCCGTGACCCGCTCGCACCCGTGGGGCCCGCGGGGCATGACGAGCGCGAGGACCGCGAGGACCGCGCGGACCCCGATGGCTTCGTGCCGCCCGACCCGCCCCCGGTGCCCCGCGGCACCCCCCGGCGCCGCGGGGGGGGGGTCGGGGTGCTGGGCGTCCCCGC
>JAJUGK010000105.1 GCA_029268205.1 Nocardioidaceae bacterium | reverse complement strand
GGTCGGCCCGCTGCGCGCCCGCGCCGCCCGGGCCCCACGCCCTCAGGACGCCGAGGCGCCGCCGCCCAACGGCTGAGCCCGGTAGAGGTCGCGCAGCAGGCACAGCTCGCTGCCGTGGTGGATCACCTCGCGGTGGATATGCAGCACCAGTGCGCTCAGCGGTGCGTCGGCGTACGGCCCCTCCGCCGGCCCACAGGGTCGCGCGAGCCCGTCCTCGCCGAGGGCCGCGACCCCGGCCGTCCACCGCGCGTAGTGCTCCTCCAGTTGGGCGAGCGCCTCCGCCGCGGTGCCGGCGTACGTGTGGGTCTGGTAGTCGATCGGCGGCCCGCCGAAGTGGGCGGGGTTGCGCTCGCCGAGGACGCCCACGACCAAGTGGGCGATCCGCCAGGCGATGGTGGTCACGGGGGCGGGGTCGGGCTCGGGGATCGCGAAGTCGACGCGGAAGGGTCCGGTGCCGCCGGTGATGGGCGCGGCGGCCGGGTCGCCCTCGGGGCGCACATTCCAGCAGCCGGCGACCGGCTCCCAGAAGTACTCCGCATCGGTCAGGCCGGCCAGGCGCGGCCGGAGGTGGTGCTGCCAGTGCCAGTCGAGCTGTTCGCGCAGTTGCAGGTTCCAGTTCATGGCGTCGACGCTAGGAGCTGATGCGGACCGGTTCGGTCCGCGGCTGCGGCAGGATGGCGGGCATGGAGACGTTGGCGCGGGTGCTGCGGCTGCTCGGCCTGCTGCAGTCGGGGGCGGTGCTCTCCGGTCCGGCGCTCGCCGAGGAGCTGGGCGTGACGACCCGGTGCGTGCGACGCGACGTGGACCGGCTCCGGGAGCTCGGCTACCCGGTGGAGGCCTCGCCCGGGGTGGGTGGCGGCTACCGGCTGGCGGCCGGACGGGCGCTTCCGCCGCTGCTGCTCGACGACGCCGAGGCGGTGGCCATCGCGGTGGCGCTCCAGGTCGCCACCGGGAGCGCCGTCGCCGGGGTCGAGGAGCCGGCCGTACGCGCGCTGGCGAAGCTGGACCAGGTCCTGCCGAAGCGGTTGGCCCGCGAGGTGGCGGCGGTGGCCGAGACCACCAGCGTCGTGCCCGGCGGCGGGCCGCGGGTCGAGGTGGGCGTACTGCTGACGGTCGTGCGGGCGATCCGGGACCGGGAACGGTTGACCTTCGGCTACACCGAGGGGCAGCAGCGCCGCGTCGAGCCGGCCCGGCTCGTGGTGAGCGGCGGGCGGTGGTACCTCCTGGCCTGGGATCTCGGGCGCACCGACTGGCGCACGTTCCGGCTCGACCGCGTGGTCGACCCGCGCTCGCTGGGCGTGCGGTTCGCGGCGCGGGCAGTGCCCGACGCGGTCGCCCGGGTCCGCGAGGGCGTGACCCAAAGGGCGTACGCCGAGGTCGCCCGCTTCCGGTTCGAGGCTCCGGCAGCGGCGGTGACCGCACAGGTGCCGCCCAACACCGCGGTCGTGGAGCCGGTCGGCGAGGACGCCTGTGACCTCGTGGCGGGCGCCGACGACCTGCGCTGGGTGCTCGCGCGGGTGCTGGAGGTCGGCCTGCCGTTCCGGGTGCTGGAGCCCGCATGGTTGGCGCAGGAGGCGGACCTGTGGGCTCAGCGACTGGCGCGGGCGAGCCAGCCGCCGGCGGTCGCGCCGTCGAAGGGCGGGTCCCCGGCCTCCAACGCGGCCGAGACCGCCGCGCAGTCCGCGAGCGCCGCCTCGACGACGTCGTCGGGGTAGCCGTAGGCGGTGCGATGCGCGGCGAACTCGTCCTCGTCGTCGACCCACGTGCGGCCGTGCAGCCCGCGGATCACATCGAGGTCGAGGTCGACCGCGTGCACCGTCGTCTCCCCGACCACCGGCGGGGTGGTGATGTCGACGTACACCGCGCACGGGGGCTCGGGGTCGTGCGGACCGTGGGCGTAGAAGGTGGCCACGTACCCGGCGTCGTACGGCGCGAGGACCACCTGGTCCTGGCGGGTCACGATCCGGGCGCCCGGCCGGGTGATCAGGGTGCCGGTGGGCACGCCCAGCCACGCGCCGTGGGCGTCGTGGCCGAGCGCGACCGCGTCGTACTCCCAATGGGGCCGCTCGCCCCACTTGGCGAAGAGGACGCGGACGGTGCGCACCGGCTCAGACGACCTTCTTGCCGGGCATGGCGGTCTTGCTCACCTTCGCCACGATGTCCTGGTAGCGCGACCCGGTCACCTTGCCGAGGGTGTGCACGGCGTGGGCGTCGATGCCGACCAGGACCCGGGCCCGGTTGTGGCGCACCGCGCGCCAGATGATGCCGGCGGCCTTCTCGGGCGTCATCCGGGCGAGCTTGCGGTCGAAGAAGTCGGCGGTGGCCTGCTGGTCCTCCCGCGCGCTGACCCGGGCGTTGCGGGCGATGCCGGTCTTGATGCCGCCCGGGTGCACGCAGGTCACCCCGACCGGGTGGCCCGCCACCAGCATCTCCTCGCGCAGCGCCTCGGTGAAGCCGCGGACGGCGTACTTGGTGGCGTTGTAGGCGCTCTGGCCCGGCATGCTGATCAGGCCGAACAGGCTCGAGAGGTTGACTACATGCCCGTCGCCCGAGGCGATCAGGTGCGGGAGGAACGCGCGGGTGCCGTGCCAGACGCCCCAGAAGTTGATGTCGACGATCCAGTCCACGTCTGCCGGATCGAGGTCGAGGAAGTCGCCGGCGAGGGCGACGCCGGCGTTGTTGACCACGACATTGACCCGGCCGAACTGATCGGCCACCGAGGCCGCGTACGCCTCGATCGCGTCGCGGTCGGCGACGTCGAGCCGGTCGCTGCGCACCTGGGTCGCGCCCGCGGACTCGGTCAGGTCGACGGTCTCGGCGAGACCGGCCTCGTTGACGTCGGAGAGCGCCAGCAGCGCTCCCTCTCCGGCGGCCTGCACCGCCAGCGCGCGTCCGATGCCGGAGCCGGCTCCGGTGATGACGACGACCTTGTCGTGGAGGGACCTCATGCGTTCAGCTCCTGGAGCTCGGCGGGGACGGGGGACGGTTCGTGGGCGGGGACCAGATGGTAGGCGCCGGGGTCGAAGGCGCGCGTCAGGCGACGGAAGGTGAAGGTGGCGCGGGGCCAGAGCGTGACGTTGCGCCCGTGGTCGTCGAGGTACCAGCTGGAGCAGCCGCCGGTGTTCCACACGGTGCGCCGCATCCGCCGCTGCAGGTCGGCGTTCCAGGCCTCCTGCTCGCCCCGCTTCGGCTCGACCGCGACCAGGTCGTCCTCCCGCATGGTCCGCAGCGCGTCGATCACGTAGGCGACCTGGGACTCGATCATGAACACCATCGAGGAGTGTCCGAGCCCGGTGTTGGGGCCGATGAGGAAGAACAGGTTCGGGAACCCGTGGACCGTGGCCCCCTTGTAGGCCGCCACGCCGTCCTCCGCCCACTCCTGGGCGAGGGTGGTGCCCCGGCGCCCGACGACCTGGTGGGCGATCGGCATGTCGGTGGTGTTGAAGCCGGTGGCGACGACCAGCACGTCGACCTCGCGCTCGGTGCCGTCCTCGGTCACGATCCCCGACGGGGTGACCTTGGCGATCCGGTCGGTGACGAGGTCGACGTGGTCCTGGGCGAGCGTGGGGTAGTAGGTGTTGGAGATCAGGATCCGCTTGCACCCGATCGCGTACGACGGCGTGACCCGGCGCCGCAGCTCCGGGTCGGCGATGCCGCGTGCGATGTTGGCCCGCGCCAGCAGCCGCGCCGGCAGCGCGAGCTCGGGGCGGAAGGCGAAGGCGGGCACATAGCACTCGCGCCCCCAGTAGATCGCCGTGCGGTAGAGGCGCTGCAGGCCGGGGATGTGGCGGAACCCGAAGCGCTCGAGAGCGGTGTAGGCCCGGTCGTGACGCGGGATCACCCACGGCGCGGTGCGCTGGTAGACGTCGAGGTGGGCGGCGGTCTGTGCGATCTCGGGCACGATCTGGATCGCCGAGGCGCCGGTGCCGATCACCGCCACCCGCTTGCCGGTCAGGTCGGCGTCGTGGTCCCACTGCGCGGAGTGGAACACCTCACCGCCGAAGGAGTCGATGCCGTCGATGTCGGGCAGACGGGGCTCGCTGAGCGCACCCGTCGCGGCGACGAGGACGTCGGCGGTCAGGCTGCCGCGCGACGTGCGGATCCGCCACCGACGCGCCTCCTCGTCCCACTGCGCGTGCTCGACCTCGACGCCGAAGCGGAACCGGTCGAGCACGCCGGACTCGCGGGCCACCCGCTGGATGTAGACCTGGATCTCGGCCTGGGGGGAGAACGAGCGCGACCAGGTCGGGTTCAGCGCGAACGAGTAGGAGTACAGCTGGCTCGGCACGTCGCAGGCCGCACCGGGATAGGTGTTGTCGCGCCAGGTGCCGCCCACGTCGTCGCCGCGCTCGGCCACGAGGTAGTTGCGCTCCCCGGCCTCGTCGAGCTTGATCGCCAGCGCGAGGCCGGCGAACCCGGCGCCGACGACGAAGGTGTGGACGTGCTGGGGGAGGGGGCGGGAGGGGGCCGAGGTCATGGGGAGGACGCTACGGGCGATATTGAACCAGGGTCAATAGAGGTACGGGTCACGTTCCCGCGCATGCATCGGGGCCCGCGCGACGGATGTCGCACGGGCCCCGATGAACGGCTGGAGGGGGAGCCGTGGTCAGGTGAAGATGCTCACGCCGCCCGGGCCCACGAGGAGCCCGACGATGATCAGGACGATGCCCCACAGCAACTGGGACCGCAGGATCGCCAGGATGCCGGAGACGACGAGGATGACAGCGAGAATCCAGAGCAGGATGGCCACGGACCGCTCCCTTCAGTCAGGTGGCCCGGTTCTCGGGCCGATGGGGAGGGCATACCCCGGTCGGCGGCGGGTTACGCCTGCACGCCGATGCTGAACTGCACGGCCCCGTTGTCGTTGACCTCGGCGTCGAGCACCTTGTCGTCGAGCGTGACCGCGGCGTTCTCCTCGAGGAAGATCCGGGCGCCGTCGGCCTCGAGCACCGCGTCGCCGGGGTGCGGCGCGCTGGTGGTGAGCACGTTCAGCGCCGGCGCGTCCGGCGCGTCCTGGGTGATGCGCAGGCCTGCCTCCGGCGACTCCTCGGTCGCGTCGATCAGGGCCTTGACGGCGGTGGTCGCATCGGGCGTGAGGGTGAGCACGGGTACCTCCCGGCTGATCGAGGTGGGCGTATCGCCCCGGTTCGCCCCACGGTGCCTGCCGGACCGGACTCGATCAAGCCGGCCGTAGACTCCGGCGCGTCATGGCTTCTCCTCCCAGTCCCCGCCGCGGGTCGCGACGGCGCCGCTCGGGTCGGCGGCCGGACCGCGCCCGGCCCCGCTTCACCGCCGAGCAGATCGCGCAGCGGGCCGCCTCGGTGCCGCCGCTGCGCTATCCCGAGGAACTCCCGGTCAGCCAGCAGCGCGACGCCATCGCCGAGGCGATCCGCGACCACCAGGTGGTGATCGTCGCGGGCGAGACGGGGTCGGGCAAGACCACGCAGCTGCCCAAGATCTGCCTGGAGCTGGGGCGCGGCACCACCGGGATGATCGGTCACACCCAACCGCGGCGGATCGCCGCGCGCAGCGTGGCCGAGCGGATCTGCGAGGAGCTCGACGTCGAGCTCGGCACCCAGGTGGGCTACCAGGTGCGGTTCACCGACCGGGCGGGGCCGCAGACCCTGGTCAAACTGATGACCGACGGGATCCTGCTCGCCGAACTCCAGCACGACCGGCTGCTCTCGGCCTACGACACGATCATCGTCGACGAGGCGCACGAGCGCAGCCTCAACATCGACTTCATCCTCGGCTACCTCAAGCAGCTGTTGCCCCAGCGTCCCGACCTCAAGGTCGTCATCACCTCCGCCACCATCGACCCGGAGCGGTTCGCGACGCACTTCGCGGCCGCCGACGGCACGCCCGCGCCCATCATCGAGGTCTCGGGCCGCACCTACCCGGTGGAGGTCCGCTATCGGCCGCTGAGCGCGCTGGACCAGCCCGACGACGCGGACGAGGACGGCGAGCTGGTCGTGCGCGACCAGACCGAGGCGATCGTCGACGCCGTCGCCGAGCTGATCCGCGAGGGTCCCGGCGACATCTTGGTGTTCCTCCCCGGGGAGCGGGAGATCCGCGACACCGCCGAGGTGCTCGAGGGGTGGTCGGCGAAGGCGCGCGTGGTCGACCGATTCAGCGTGCTCCCGCTCTTCGCCCGGCTCTCCGCGGCTGAGCAGCACAAGGTCTTCGCCCGCTCGTCGGGGCGCCGCGTCGTGCTCGCCACCAACGTCGCCGAGACGTCGTTGACCGTGCCCGGCATCCGGTACGTCGTCGACACCGGGGTCGCGCGGATCTCCCGCTACTCGGTGCGGACCAAGGTGCAGCGACTGCCGATCGAGGCGATCAGCCAGGCCTCGGCCAACCAGCGCGCCGGCCGGTGCGGTCGCGTCGAGGCGGGGGTGTGCATCCGGCTCTACAGCGAGGAGGACTACCGCGCCCGCCCGGAGTTCACCGAGGCCGAGATCCTGCGCACCAACCTCGCCTCGGTCATCTTGCAGATGACCTCGCTCGGCCTCGGCGACGTGGGACGCTTCCCGTTCGTCGACCCGCCCGACCAACGCAACGTCCGGGCCGGCATCCAGCTCCTGGAGGAGCTCGGCGCGATCCGGGTCGGCGGGCCCGCGCACGAGCGCCGGTTGACGCCGATCGGTCGCCAGCTCGCGACCCTGCCGCTGGACCCCCGGCTCGCGCGGATGATCGTCGAGGCCGACCGCCGCGGGTGTCTGCGGGAGGTCCTCGTGATCGCCGCCGCGCTGTCGGTGCAGGACCCCCGCGAGCGTCCGCTCGAGACCCGGGCGCAGGCCGACCAGCTGCACGCCCGGTTCAACGACCCGACCTCGGACTTCCTCACCTGGCTGAACCTCTGGCGCCACCTGCGTACGCAGCAGCGGGCCATGGGCTCGAGCGCGTTCCGGCGTACCTGCCGCGCGGAGTACCTCAACTACGTGCGGATCCGCGAGTGGCAGGACCTGGAGGCCCAGCTGCGCCTGGTGGCCAAGCAGCTGGGGATGACGATCAACCCGCCGGCCGAGGAGCCCGACGCCGACGGCATCCACCAGTCGCTGCTCGCAGGGCTGCTGTCCCACATCGGGCTGAAGGACACCGAGCCCGACAAGCAGGACCGGTCGCGCGGCCGCCGCGACTACCTCGGCGCGCGGGGCGCGCGGTTCGCGATCTTCCCCGGGTCCGCGCTGTTCAAGAAGCAGCCGGCGCTGGTGATGGCCGCCGAGTTGGTCGAGACCTCCCGGCTCTGGGCCCGGCAGAACGCCGCGATCAAGCCGGAGTGGGCCGAGGAGCTCGGCGCGCACCTGGTGAAGCGGACCTACGCCGAGCCGCACTGGTCCAAGAAGCGTGCGGCCGTCCTCGCCCGAGAGCGGGTCACGCTGTACGGCGTACCGCTGGTGGCGGATCGGCTGGTCAACTACGGCCGGGTGGACCCGCCGCTCGCGCGGGAGCTGTTCATCCGGCATGCGCTGGTCTACGGCGAGTGGCACACCCGGGCCCACTTCTGGCAGGCCAACCGGGAGCTGCTCGAGGAGGTCGCCGAGCTCGAGAGCCGGGCGCGCCGCCGCGACCTGCTCGTCGACGAGCACACGCTGTTCGACTTCTACGACGCGCGGGTGCCCGAGCACGTCGTCTCGGGGGCGCACTTCGAGAGCTGGTGGCGCAAGGAGCGCCAGCAGCGACCCGACCTGCTCACCTTCGACCCCGCGATGCTGCGCAACGAGGCGGCGCAGGACGTGCGCGAGTCCGACTTCCCGACGACCTGGGCCGACGGCGATCTGGCGTTGCCGATCGACTACCACTTCGAGCCCGGTGCCGACGACGACGGACTCACGATCGACATCCCGGTCGCGACCCTCAACCGGCTCGGTCAGGAGTCGTTCAGCTGGCTGGTGCCCGGCCTGCGCGAGGAGCTGGTGACCGCGCTGCTGCGCTCGCTGCCCAAGGCGCTGCGGGTGAGCTTCGTGCCGGCCCCCGACCACGCGCGCGGCTTCCTGGCGGCGGTGGCGCCCGGCGAGGAGCCGCTGCTCGACGCGCTCGAGCGCCACCTGCGCGCCACCACCGGCATCGTCGTACCGCGCGAGGCGTGGGACTGGACCAAGGTGCCTGCTCATCTGCGACCCCGGTTCCGGGTCCGGGACGACGACGGCCGCGTGCTGGGCGAGGGCAGGGACCTGGAGCAGATCAAGGCACCGCTGCGTCCCCGGTTCGCCGCGGCGGTCGCCGACCTCGCCGACGACGCCGGGGTGACGATCGCCGGCCGCACGTCCTGGTCGTTCGGCACGATCGAGCGCTCCTTCACCTGGGCGCGCGCGGGTCACGAGGTGCACGGCTACCCGGCCCTGGTCGACGAGCTGCCGACGCAGGGCACCCGGACGGTGGGACTCCAGGTCTTCGGCACCGAGGCCGAGCAGGCCGCCTCCCACCGTCGTGGCGTGCGTCGGCTGCTCGCCCTGACGACACCCGATCCGGTCCGCGCGATCACCGCGGGCCTCGACAACGCCACCAAGCTCGCGCTGGCGGGGTCGCCGTACCCGACGGTCGCCGAGCTCCTCGACGACTGCCGACTGGGCGCGATCGACGAGCTGCTCGACCGACACGGGTGGGAGGTCTGGGACGAGGACGGGTTCGCGGCGCTGCGGGCGAAGGTGTCCCCGGACGTCGAGTCGGCCACCCGGGAGGTGGTCGCGGAGGTCGTGCGGGTGCTCGACCGCTGGCGCGAGGTCGACCGCCTGCTGAGCGGCTCGGTCGACCTGCGGCTGCTGCCGTCGGTGGCCGACATGAAGGCGCAGGTGGCCCGTCTGGTCACCCGCGGCTTCGTGGGGGAGGCCGGGGGCGCCCGGGTGCGGGAGATCCCGCGCTACCTCGCCGGGGTGGCCCACCGCCGACAGACGCTCGACCCGTCCCGTGACCAGATGCTGCTCGACCAGGTCGCGGGACTGCAGGAGGCCGTCCTCCACCGGTACGCCGCGCTGCCGGAGGACCGTCCCGCGCCGCTGGAGCTGGTCCGGGCGCGGTGGCTGCTCGAGGAGCTCCGCGTCAGCCTGTGGGCCCAACACCTGGGCACCCGGGAGAAGGTCTCCGTCGAGCGGGTCCGGCGCGCCCTCGGCTGAGCCGGGTCAGGCCAGGTCGTGGTGCCGGGCCGCTGCGGCCAGGACGGCATCGAAGACGGGCCGGGCGAGCGCCGCGCCCTCCCGGCGTACGGCGGACGGTGCGAGGTGCAGCAACCGGTCGAGGCGGACCTCGCTCGGGCGGCGCTGCCGGTCCCACCCGCCGGCGCCGACGTCCATCCAGTGCCGTCCGCGGCGAGCCTCGGCGGCCAGTTCCTCCGGGTCGCGCGTGCGGTCGCGGCTGGTCAGCGGTAGGCCGAGGAGCTCCTCGCCCGCGGTGCCGATCAGCAGCACCGGCCGGTCCTTGCCCTGCGACGGGTCCTCCTCGTACGGCACCCACGCCCACACCACCTCTCCGGGGTCGGGGAGGCCGTCCGGCCGCGGGGCGTAGCGGACGAGTCGCCGTGGGGTGAGGGCGCGTGCGACGCGGCGCACACGGGGCGGCACCAGTCGGGAGGACAGGCGTGAGGGGAGGAAGGCCACGGGTGGCAGCGTAGGACAGGCGCTGTGGCACGCTGGCAGCTCGCCGGTGATGCCAGTGATCGCCGAGGGAGGGGAGGTCCGGCATGGCGGAGGAGAGACGGCATCATCGTCCCGCGCTCCCCGGGGCGCGGCATTTCGAACGCACCGACGGTGGCGTCGATCCGGCGGCCGCCCGTGAGGCCGCCGAGCGGGTCGCGCACCTGCTCGTGCGGGGGCCGCATGACCCGGGCGACCGCGCGATCGTCGACCGGGTGGTCGCGCTCGCCGACACCGAGGGGTTGGAGGAGATCGCCGAGC
>JAJUGK010000104.1 GCA_029268205.1 Nocardioidaceae bacterium | reverse complement strand
CGGGAGTCGCGGGCGTGGGTGCGCGACCACGCCGAGGTCGTCCTGACCAACCCCGACATGCTCCACCGGTCGCTGCTGCCGGGCCACGAGGCCTGGTCCCGCTTCCTCGGGGTGCTGCGCTACGTCGTCGTCGACGAGTGCCACCACTACCGCGGGGTGTTCGGCGCCCACGTCGCCCACGTGCTGCGGCGGCTGCGCCGGGTGTGCCGGCTCTACGGCGCCGACCCCACCTTCGTGCTGGCCTCCGCCACCGTCTCCGAGCCAGCGGTGTCCGCCGGCCGGCTGGTCGGGGCGCCGGTACGCGCGGTGACCGACGACGCCTCCCCGCGCGGCCCCGTCGACCTGGCGATGTGGGAGCCGCCGGTGACGCCCGGCCTCGGGGAGAACGGCGCTCCCGTACGCCGACCGGCCGGCGCCGAGGCGGCCGACGTCCTCACCGACCTCGTCCTCGACGGGGTGCGCACCCTGGCCTTCGCCCGCTCCCGCCGCGGGGTGGAGACGATCGCGCTGTCGGCGCAGCGCGCGCTCGGCGAGGTCGACCCGACCCTGCGGGCACGGGTGGCGGCCTACCGGGGCGGCTACCTCCCCGAGGAGCGACGTGCCCTCGAGCAGCGGCTGCGCTCCGGCGACCTGCTCGGCCTGGCCGCGACCAACGCCCTCGAGCTCGGCATCGACATCTCCGGGCTCGACGCCGTCGTCGTGGCCGGCTATCCCGGCACCCGGGCGGCGTTCTGGCAGCAGGTCGGCCGCGCGGGCCGCGGGGGTCAGCGGGCACTCGGGGTCTTCGTGGGCCGCGATGACCCGCTCGACACCTACCTCCTCGCCCACCCCGAGGCGCTCCTCGGGGCACCCGTCGAGGCCACCGTGTTCGACGTCGAGAACCCCTACGTCCTCGGCCCCCACCTGTGTGCGGCCGCCCAGGAGGCGCCGCTGACCGACGACGACCTCGACGCCTACGGCCCGACCGCCCGCGACGCCGTGGACGCGCTGGTCGGCGCGGGCCTCCTGCGCCGGCGCGAGCTGGCCAAGCGGCCGGGGTGGTACTGGACCGACCGCCGGCGGGCAGCCGACCTGACCGACATCCGGTCGGCGGGCGGGGCGGAGGTGCGCCTGCTGGAGGCGGGCACCGGCCGGGTGGTCGGCACCGTCGCGGCCGCGGCCGCCCACAGCCAGGCACACCCGGGCGCGGTCTATCTGCACGCCGGCGAGACCTGGGTGGTCGACGAGCTCGACCTCGACGACGGGGTCGCAGTGATGCACCGCGACGAGCCGCCCCACACCACCAGCGCCCGCGAGGTCACCGACATCCGCGTCCTCGACGTGCGCGAGCAGGTGCGGTGGGGAGCGGCCACCGTGGCCACGGGCCGGGTGCGGGTCACCTCCCAGGTGGTGGGCTACCTCGTCCGCGACCTCGCCTCCGGGGCCGTGGTCGCCGAGCACCCCCTCGACCTCCCCCCGCGGGAGCTGGAGACGACCGCCGTGTGGTGGTGCCTGCCGGCCGAGGTCGTCGAGGAAGCGGGGATCACCCCCGAGGCACTCCCCGGTGCCGTGCATGCGGCGGAGCACGCCTCGATCGGACTGCTGCCGTTGTTCGCGACCTGCGACCGCTGGGACATCGGCGGGGTCTCGACCGCGCTGCACCCCGACACCGGCATGACGACCGTCTTCGTCCACGACGGCCACCCCGGCGGCGCCGGGTTCGCCGAGCGGGGCTACGCCGTGGCCGCGCGGTGGCTGCGGTCCACGCGGGAGGCGATCGCCCAGTGTCCGTGTCCGGACGGGTGCCCATCGTGCGTCCAGTCGCCCAAGTGCGGCAACGGCAACCACCCCCTCGACAAGGCCGCGGCCGTCGCCGCGCTGGATGCCCTGTTGGAGCAGGCGCCGCCGCGGGTATGACCTGCACGACCGCGTCCGCGGCCGTCGCGAAGGGAGCCCGCACATGCTCGCACTCGGCCTGATCCTCATCCTGCTGGCCGCACTGGTGGTCCTCACCGTGCTGTTCGGGGCCAACACCGCACCGATCACCTTCGACCTGACGTTCTTCGACGTCGAGACCTCGGCCGTGGTGGTCTTCCTCCTCGGCGCGGCCACGCTCCTGGTCCTGGTCACCGGGCTCGGCCTGGTCACGCGCGGCACGCGCCGCGAGATGCAGCACCGTCGCGACCGCAAGGAGCTCGCCCGGCTGCATGCGCGGGAGGGGCGCAGCCGCGACGAGCACCGTCCGGACCGCGCCCCCGATCGCGCCCGGGACCGCAACCTGGACCGCAACCGGGACCCCGACCCGGAGCGCAGCCCGGGCCGTACGCCGGCGCCGGGTCAGCACGCGGCGCACCCCGAGGACCGGCCACCGGTCTGAGCCAGCGCCCGTCGCCCGGGCGGTCAGGGGGCGGGACCGGCGCGGGCCCGTCCCGGGATGGCGAACCGGCCGAGCACCCCCTCGCTCGCGGAGACCACGGCGACGCGGACGTCCTCGCCAACGACGCTGCAGGTCGAGAGCTGCGCCCCGTTGCGGACGGCGATCCGGTCGGCCGCCGCGCACGGATCGCGCCCGTGCTGCCGGGCCTCGGCGCCGGCCAGCGCGGCCAGGTCGGCCGCGGACTCCATCTGCCGGCGGACCGCGAAGACTCCGGCGAGCAGCACGACCGCCAGGCTGCTCAGGACCAGCACGGCGATGAGCAGCACCGCATAGATCGTCGCGGCGCCCTGCTCCCCGCGGCCGAGGGCCGATGGGTGACTGCGGCGCATCATCGCGCTCCGGGTTGCTCGGGGGCGGTGACCGCCTCGGCGGCGAGGGAGGGCGTGGGCAGGAAGGCGAGGAAGCCGGGGAGTTCGGGGGCACCCCGGACGGTCACCACGACGGCGGCGTCCTCGCTGTGCACCACCAGCCGGGCACCGGCGGGCGCCACGCGACGACCCTGGGACCACGCCGCCTCGACGGTCTCGTCCCGGGCAAGGGCGCGGGCCGTCTCCCGAGCCGCGTCGACGAGGCGGACCTGGGTGAGCACGAGCCCGGACAGCCACACCAGGGCGAGGGTGAACAACACCAGCACGGGCAGCACGACCGCGGCCTCGGCCGTGACGCCGCCGCGTTCGCCGGGGGCGCCGCGCCGACGGTGGAGCGGGGAAGGAGCGAGCACCGTTCCTCCAGAGGTCGGGGCCACCCGACAAGGTGGCCGGGGACCCCGGCGCCGGCGGGGTTGGCCCGCCGGCGCCGGACGGTCGCGGACAGGGCCTAGAAGAAGCTCTTGATCAGGCCCATGATCAGCTCGAAGATCATCTTGATGATCTCCTGACCGCCGTCGCTGGTCAGGAACTTGATCAGCAGTCCGGCGAAGCCGACGGCGCCGGCGGACGCGACGGCGTACTCCGCCGTCGCCGAGCCCCGCTCGACATCGCGGCGGCGGACCCGGTCACGGCGCAGCAGGGCGGCGCCGAGCCGGCGGTTGCGGGCGACGGGTGCGTGGGTCATGTCGTACTCCTCGTGTCGGACCGTCCGGTCACGGACCGGACGGGTCGGTGTCGTGTGATGCACCGACCCTCGCCCCGCGGGACCCCGTCGGGGGCGGCTCACCGCCCGCCTGGGGACGAGGCACCCGTCAGCGGTTGTTGGGGACCACCGCCGGACGGGTGCTGAGGAGTGGCGGACGTCAGGAGGTGCGGCGGCTCCGCGCGACACTGACGAGCCCACCGACGATCGTCGCGAGGCCGCCGAGCAGGCCGCCGACCACCCCGCCCTGGACCAGACCGCCCGCGAAGCCGTCGCGCGGGCGATCGAGGGGCACGGAGATGACGGGTTCGCCGCTGAACACCGTCACGGCCATGGCGGCGAAGATCAGCACGACCGCTGCGCCGAGCACCACGGTCAGCACGCGCGTCGAGCGCGCCCCGGCGCGGTCGGCGAGCTCCATCGGGTCGACGTGCCGGCGCCGCGCATAGTGGGTCGCGGCGAGGCCCGCGGGGAGCACTGCAAGAAGCACGAGCAGGAACGGTGCCAACAGATACCCGAGCAGCGCGAGCACCAACCCCGCGGCCAGGCTGGCGAGAATGCCGACCGTGAGGCCGACGGCGTTGGCCTCGAGCAGGACCGAACGCTCGCGCTCGTCGCCATACCCCTCTCCGTCGATGTCGATCAACCGGTCGACCATCCGATCGAACCGCGAGGGGGACGCCGCCTTCCTCGTGACTGGTCCGGTCATCATTGCTCTCCCGTCTCGTCGCCGAAGAGGTCCTCGACGGTCGTCGTCAGCACCCGCGCCAACCGCAGGGCCAGGAAGACCGAGGGGGCGTAGTCGCCCTGCTCGATCGCGATCACGGTCTGCCGGCTCACACCCACCGCCTCGGCCAACGCTGCCTGCGACAGCCCGTGGGACCGGCGGTGGAGCCGGACGGCACTGTGCCGCTCCGGCTCCGCGGTGCGGGAGCTCGACCGGGGACCCATGACCCAATGTTAAGGATCCTTGACATGAGATGTCAAGGATCCTTGACGTTACGCGTCACCGGATCGGCGCCCGCTCCCCCTCGTCAGCCACCGAAGAGGTCGGTCATCCCGGCAGCTCCCAGGCCGGCGACGATCATCGGAATCACCCCGATCAGCACGAACGCCGGCAGCATGCACAGCCCCAGCGGGGCGGCCGCGCGGGTGCTGACGCTGCGGGCCCGGCCCTCCGACTCGGCCCGCCGGGTGCGCCGCAGGTCACCAGCGAGGTGGCGCAGCGCCGGCGCGAGGGAGGCACCGGACTCCGTGGCTCGTGCCAACGCCCGGCCGACCGGTCCCCACTGGGGATCGGTGGCGAGGTCGCGCCAGACCTCGACCGGTTCGGCGCCCAGCGCCAAGCGTCTGCCGAGGACGCTCAGGTCGTCCTCGACGACTCCGCCCCACGCCCGCCCGACCTGCGCGAGGGCCCGCTCGGGCGCAGCGCCGGCCGCCAGCCCGGCGGCGACGAGGTCGACGACCGCTGGCAGCGCGGCAACCAACTCCTCGCGGCGGCGGCGCGCCGAGGGGAGCTCGGCGGATCGGATCACCCGGGTCAGCACGACCGCCGTCACGGTGCCGGCCAGGGCGCCCGGGACGCCGCCGACCAGGAGGTAGACCCCGACCCCACCGCCGGCCGCCCACAGCGGCGCCGTGCGGTGCAGCCGGTCCCCCTCATCCGATCGGCCGGATCCGCCCGACCCTGTCGCTCCGGCCCTCCCGGGGAGGGTGCCGCCGGGGACCCGCCGCGTGGCGGGGAGGAGGAGCGCGATGCCGACGGCCAGCAGCGCCGCGACGAGCGCGACCGCCCCCGAGGTCATCAGGCCACCGCCAGCCGGTCGATCCACGCCACCCCGAGGAACGCCAGCCCGAGACCCAGCGCCAGACAGACCAGACCCGGCACGGTCTGCAGCAGGAACCCCCACGGGTCGCCGCCGATCCCGGCCCCCAGTCCGAGGGTGAGGACCGGCAACACCGCCATCATCCGCGCCGTCGCCCGGGCCGAGGAGAGTTCGGAGGCGATCACCAGCGCCGTCGCCCGGTCCCCGCGGAGGGTGTCGGCGAGCTCGTGGAGGGTCTCGGCCAGTCCGGCACCGGAGCGCGCTGAGACCTCCCATGCCGCTGCCACCACCCGCAGCCCCTCCGCGCCGGGCGCCGCGGCGACGGCGCGCAGGGCCCGCGGCACGTCGGCGCCGAGCTCCTCCGCGGTCGCGACCGGCGCCAGGGCCGGCCATTCGTCGGCCGCCTGCCGCAGGGCCGCCCGCGCGGGCCGTCCGGCGGCCAGGTCCCCCGCGATCGCCGTGCACGCCTCGATGACGCGGATGCGGCCCTCCTCGGCGGCGCGCCTGCGGCCGGCCTGACGCACCAGGTGGCGCACCCCCAGCAGCACGCCGGCGCCGATGAGCACGAGCAGCGCGGTCGACAGGTCGAGGCCGACCGTGACCAGCGCGACGGCGCCGGCAGCGAACGGGACGAGCCGACGCGGATGGGTGGTGACGGGCAGTCGCAGCGCCCGCGCTGCCCCGCCCGGCGCGCCGACCGGGACGAGCAGGGCAGCGCCCAGGGCGAGGACGCCCGCGACCACTGCCGGTCCCGCCATCGCCACCGCGCCGTTCATGCCGGCTCCTCCAGCAACGCCGCCAGTCGCTCACCGCCCGGACCCGGGACGACCTCGCCCTCGGGCCCGAAGCTCACCGCCGGGTCGACGCTCACCCACCCGGCGGCGCTCCGTCCGACGACGCCGACCTCCCGCACCCGGCGTACGCCGTCCCGGTCGCGCCCCAGGTGCACCACGACGTCGAGGGCGGAGGCGAGCTGGCTGTGGGCGGCGTCGCGCCCCCACCCGGCGGCCAGGGCGAGGCCCTCGATCCGCGCCGGCACGTCGGCGGCGGAGTTGGCGTGCACCGTGCCGCACCCGCCCTCGTGCCCGGTGTTCATCGCCGCGAGCATGTCGGTCACCTCGGCGCCGCGCACCTCGCCGACGACCAGGCGGTCGGGCCGCATCCGCAGCGCCTGCCGGACCAGGTCCTGCACGGTGACCCGCCCCGCGCCCTCGAGGTTGGCCGGCCTGGCCTCGAGTCCGACGACGTGCGGGTGGTCGGGTCGCAGCTCGCTGGCGTCCTCCACCAGGACCAGCCGCTCCGCGGGGTCGGCGACCGAGAGCAGGGCCGACAGCAGGGTGGTCTTGCCGGTGCCGGTGCCGCCGCTGATCAGGAACGCCCGCCGCGAGGTCACCAGCAGCCGCAGCAGCCGGGCGCCGGCGGGTGGCAGGGTCCCGCCGGCGACGAGCTCGTCGAGGGAGAAGACCCGGTTGCGCGGCACCCGCAGCGACAGCGTCGTGCCGGGCCGGGCCAACGGGGACAACACCGCGTGGAAGCGGGTGCCGTCGGCGAGCCGGACATCGACGTACGGCGTCGCGTCGTCGAGGCGGCGGCCGCCGTTGGCCGCCAGCCGCTGGGCGAGCCGCCGGACCGCGGCGTCGTCGGGGAGGCGGACGCCGGTGCGCTCCAACCCCCGGCCGCGGTCGAGGTAGACCTCGTCGGGTCCGTTGACGAGCACGTCGGTGACCCCCGGGGTGCGCAGCAGCGGCTCGAGCACGCCGGCGCCCGTGACGTCGCGGCTGAGCGCGTCGTGGACCGCCAGCACCGTCGCATCGCCCACGGGGTCGCCGGCCTCGCGCAGGGCGGCGGCCACCCGGGCCGGGCTCAGGTCGCTGCCGTCGCGCGCCAACCGCGCCCGTACGGTCTCGACCAGGTCGGCGAGGGCAGCGCTGGGGCGGCCCGGCGAGGCGTGCTCGACGTCGGTGCGCATCAGGCCGCTCCGGTGGCCGGGGCGGTCCCGCGGTGCTCGAGCACCGCCCGCGCGACCCGCTCGACGCCCCGTCCGCCGGCGCGCAACGGCCCGCCGCCGAGATCGACCACCTCGGTCAGGCGGCGTACCTCGGGCAGGTCGGCCACCAACGGGACCCCGAGGGCTGCGGCGATCTCCTCGCCGCGCAGCCCACGGGCCCGGCCCCGCGTGACCAGGGCGAGGTCACGGGCGTGCTGCCCGAAGACGGTCGCGACCCGGTGGGTGGCAGCGGCCGCGGAGACCGTACGGGCGCCCACGACGACCACCAGGTCGCAGCGGGCGGCGGCCTCGCGCACCCCCGCGGAGGTCGAGCGGGGGAGGTCGAGCACGACCAGCGGGTGGCCGCGTACGGCCGCCGCGAGCGTGGTGCGGATGGCGCCGGCGGTGGGTTCGGCACGCTGGGCGTCGAGGGCGGCCAGGCCGGACGGCGGTCCCCAGGCGAGCACACCGAGGTCGTCGCGACGGGGTACGGCGTCGCGCAGCGCACCGGCGCCGATGCGCCCCTGCACCCCGTCGAGCCCGTCCCACCGCAACCCGTCCTCGCCCTCCAGCCCGAGCACCCGGTCGAGGCCCCCGCCCCAGGGGTCGAGATCGACCGCCAGGCACGGTCGGTCGTCCGCGGCCAGCTCGGCGACCGCGGCGGCCAGGGTCGTCGCGCCCGCTCCGCCGCTGCCCGCGACGAAGCCGATCACCCGACCGCCCGGTCCGGCGCCCACCGGCCGGTCGGCGGCATCGGTCAGCAGGTCCTGCAGCCGCGCGTCGTCGGCCGGGAGGACGAGCACGTCGCGGGCCCCGGCGGCGAGCGCGGCCCGGAAGAGCCGGGGGTCGGGGTCGGCGACCCGGTGGGCGACCACGACCACCTCGGCCCGGCGCGGCCAGGACGACTCGGCGACCCGTCCCACCGCGTCGGCTCCGAGCAGGGCGATCGTGGCGGCACGCCAGGAGGCCGGTGCGGCCGCGACGTCGTGCACCTCGAGCCCGACCCCCGCCGCGGCGGCCAGCCGCTGCACCCCGGCACGCAGGTCGGGATCGGCGGTGACCAGCAGCACCGGCGGCGCCGCCGCGGGGCCGGGGAGTCCGGAGAGGTGGGGGCCGGACAGCCGGGGGTCGGAGGGGCCGGGGACCGAGGTGCTCATGGGCGCACCCTGACCGCCGGACCACCGACTGCGGGCCGCGGCGCGGGTCCCTGGGGACCGACGCCATCTCCTCCCGGCCTGGGGACGAGCGCTGGTCACTCACGGGAGCGACCGGCCGAGGGCCTATCGTGGGGCCATGGCCCGTGCGACGGCGGCGTTCTTCGACCTCGACAAGACGATCATCGCCAAGTCGAGCACCCTCGCGTTCAGCAAGCCGTTCCAGGCCGGTGGGCTGATCTCCCGCGGCGCGATGCTTCGCTCGGCGTACGCGCAGTTCGTCTACCTCGTCGGCGGCGCGGACCACGACCAGATGGAGAAGCTGCGCGCGTTCATGTCCGAGCTCACCGCGGGCTGGGACGTCGCCACCGTCCGGGAGATCGTCGCCGACACGCTGCACAACATCGTCGAGCCGATCGTGTACGACGAGGCGGTGTCGCTGATCGAGGAGCACAGTTCGGCCGGCCGCGACATCGTGATCGTGTCGACCTCCGGGGCCGAGGTGGTCGAGCCGATCGGGGAGCTGCTCGGGGCCGACACCGTCGTCGCGACCCGGATGGAGATCGTCGACGGCAAGTACACCGGCGAGATCAGCTACTACGCCTACGGCGAGCAGAAGGCCGTGGCGATCCGCGAGCTCGCCGCGGAACACGGGTACGACCTCGCCGACTGCTACGCCTACAGCGACTCGATCACCGACGTCCCGATGCTCGAGGCGGTCGGGCACCCGCACGCGGTGAACCCCGACCGCGACCTGCGCAAGGTCGCCGCCGAGCGCGGTTGGCCGATCCTGGTCTTCACCCGCCCGGTCGCCCTGCGTCCGCGCGTCCCGCTCCCGCCCGCGAAGCCGACGCTGACCGCGCTCGCCCTCGGCGGAGCCGCGCTCGGTGGTGCGCTGTGGTGGGGCTCCCGCCGCCGCGCCGACGGCGCCTGAGCAGCGCCCGAACTGGACGGTCACGGCGGTTCTGTCCACAGCAGAGGCCGATGGGGAAGTCAACCCTTGCGGACCCGGGACGCCCGGCGTACAAAGGAGTCAGAACTCCACAGACGTACACATGAGCCAGGTACCCACGCGGCGATCTCCCTTCGTAGAGGGCGTCGACCTCGGGCTTGACCCGCGGCGACTTATGGAGAACATGCACGCTTGGTAGCCAGGTCCCATGTGTCAGCAGGGGCGTCGCACTCAAGCAGTGCGGCGCCCCTTTGCTGGGCCCCCGATCAGCCGCGCAGCGGGGAGAGCTCCACCCCGGCGCTGTAGGCCTCCACCGCGTAGAGCAGCCAGGCGTGCACCCCCGCGGGACCGCCCTCGCGGTACCCGCGCAGGTTGGACTCATAGGCCGCCCGCAACCGGAGGTGCCCGCCCTCGGGCACGACGACCGAGGTGGGGTCGACCCCGCGGGCGAGCAGCACCAGCCGCTCCGCCGCGCGCGCGACGATGCCG
>JAJUGK010000103.1 GCA_029268205.1 Nocardioidaceae bacterium | reverse complement strand
GCGCCGACGGGACCTATGCCTGGACCGACCGGTGGGGACGACCCGTCCGCGACGAGCACGAACCCGAACCGCCGACCGTCGGGGCATCACGGATCGAGTTCCACCTGCACGACTTCCTGATCGAGTACGCCGGCGACGGCCCCGCCCCACCCACCTGACCACCCCGCCCCGGCGCCCGCGGGTCTCGACGCCGCTCGACCAGACAGGAGACGCCCCCGCGGGCGTACCGGCCTGTCCGGACCCCCCGCTCAGCCGAGCTGCCAGCGCGCGACCCAGTAGCGCACCCCGAACGGGTCGGCGGCGTGGACCAGGTCAGCCGCGATGACGGCGCGGCCGGACTCGACGACGGCAGCGCCGAGGGCGCGCAGCACGCCGGCGCCGGCGGCCAGCAACTCCTGGCCGAGCTCGACATCGACCGCCGCGAGGGCCCCGGCGTCGCCGCTGCGCAGGGCGTCCTCGATCGCGGCGTCGAACCCGGCGGCGCGCTCGTCGAGGTAGCCCGGCGCCTTCTCGGTCCGGCGGGCCGAGCCGTCCCCGACGACCACCAGCGCCCTTGCCGCCGACACGGCGACGCGGTCGCCGAGGCCGGCGTCCGCGAGCAGGAAACGCCCGACGCGCTCGCCCCAGCGCGGCTCCGGCAGCAGGGCGACCTCCCCCACCGGCAGACCCGACAGCGTCTCGCGGATCGCCGCCCGGAGCTCGGGCACGGCGTCGACCTGGCCGGCGTGCTCGGGCAGCAGCAACGGCGCGGAGGGGACCACGACCACCCCGGTCACCGACGGCGCGAGCACCGGGCCAGTCATGCCAACCCCCGTACCGAACGCACCGGCGGCCGCGTGCCCGCGATCGAGGCGACCATGTCGACCACCTGCCGGGTCTCGACGACCTGATGCACCCGGAAGACCCGCGCCCCGTGCCAGGCCGCGATCGCCGTCGCGGCGAGCGTCCCGGTCAGGCGCTCCCCCACCGGCAGGTCGAGTGTCTCCCCGACGAAGTCCTTGTTGGACAGCGACACCAGCACCGGCCACCCGGTCGCGACCATCTCGTCGAGCCGCCGGGTCACCTCCAGCGAGTGTCGCGTCGTCTTGCCGAAGTCGTGCGCGGGGTCGATCAGCACGCTCTCCCGCGCCACCCCGACCCCGACCGCCCGCTCGGCCTCTCCGACGGTGTGCTCGATGGCCGCGGCGACCACGTCGTCATAAGCCACCCGGTGCGGGCGGGTACGTGGCCGTGCGCCGCCGACGTGGGTGCAGACCAGCGCCGCGTCGAACTCGGCGGCCACCGTCGCCAGTTGGGGGTCGTTGCCGCCCCAGGCGTCGTTGAGCAGGTCCGCCCCGGCCTCGCACACCGCGCGCCCGACCTCGGCGCGCCATGTGTCGACGCTGATGACCACGTCCGGGAAGGCGGCGCGGACCCGGGCCACAAACGCGACGACCCGCTCCTTCTCCTCCTCGACGCCGATCTCGGCTCCCGGCGCGGCCTTGATGCCGCCGATGTCGACGATCTCGGCGCCCTGCTCCACGACCTCGGCAACGCGCTCGAAGGCCTTCTCCTCGGCCCAGGTCGCGCCCTGGTCGTAGAAGGAGTCGGGCGTGCGGTTGACGATCGCCATCATCAACGTGGCGTCGTCGGCGAACGTGCGTCGTCCCAGCTTCAGCATCACGCCACCCCCGCCCCGGGGACGGTCGCCGCGGGCGGTCGTTCCCCGGTCCGCACGGTGCGCTCATGCACGCGGAGCGCTCCCTCGGCGCCGGTGTACTGCCGCAGCGCGCGCGTCTCGTCGGGCCCGGCGGACCGGGACCGCGTACGCCGGCGCTCGGCCGCCGCGAGCAGTTGCAGCGCCATCGCCCCGAGGTCGTGCAGGGTCTGGTGCTTGTGGGCGCGCCGCCCGAGATCGACCTGCGCGATCGCGTCCACGCCGCATGTCTCGAGGGTGTCGATCAGCGCGGCCAGCTCGACGGCGTACCCGCTGGGCACCGACAGGCTCGCGAAGTGCTCCCGGCGCACGGCCCACTCGCCGGCCAGCGGCTGCACGAGCCCGCCGAGCTCGGGCCAGTCCAGGGCGAGCACCGGGCGGGCGACCAGCTCGGTGACCCGGCCGCCGTCGTACGGCCCTCCGCCGCCCTCGGCCAGCATCGGTCGCTCGTAGAACCCCTTCACCAGCAGCACTTCCGGCGTACTCAGCAGCGGACCCAGCAGGCCGGGCACGAAGTGGGTGTCCCACTCGACGAGGTCGGCGTCCATGAAGACCAGTACGTCGCCCCGGGTCACGAACTGCGCCTTCCACATCGCCTCGCCCTTGCCGGGCACCGTGCCCAGGTCGGGCCGGATGTCGGCGCAGCGGTGCACGACGGCCCCGGCGTCGCTGGCGATCTCGTAGGTCGCGTCGGCGGAGTCGGAGTCGATGACCACGATCTCGTCGACCAACTGCGCGGTCTCCAGCAGCACCTCGCGGGACCGGGTGACGATCGCCCCGATCGTCGACTCCTCGTCCCGCGCCGGTACGACCAGGCTGACCGTCGTCCCGGTGGCGCGCTTGCGCTCGAGGAGGGTCGACAACGCCAGGTCGTCCCAGTGGTGGGTGCGCCGTGCGAACCAGTCCTCGCTCACGCCCCCGACCCTAGACACGTAGCGCGGTCAGCCAGCTCCGAGGTCGGCCAGCGCCGCACCGAAGCGGTCCAGCCCCTCGTCGAGATCCTCCCGGGAGATGGTCAGCGGCGGGGAGATCCGGATGGTCGACCCGTGGGTGTCCTTGGCGAGGACGCCGTGGGCGAGCAGCGCCTCGCACAGGTCGCGGCCCGAGCCCAGCGCCGGGTCGAGGTCGACGCCCGCCCACAGCCCACGCACCCGGACGCCCACGAGCCCCGCACCGACGTGCTTCTCCAGCCGGGCGCGCAGATGGTCCTCCAGCGCGCGGGCGTTGGCCTGCGCCTCGCCCTGCTCCAGCAGTCCGACCACGGCGCGGCCCACCGCGCACGCCAACGGGTTGCCGCCGAAGGTGCTGCCGTGGCTGCCGGGGGTGAACACACCCATCACGTCGCGATCGGCCGCGACCGCCGACAGCGGCAGGATCCCGCCCCCGAGCGCCTTGCCGAGCACGTAGACGTCGGGCACGACCTCCTCCCGCTCGCACGCCAGCGTGTGGCCGGTGCGGCCGAGGCCCGACTGCACCTCGTCGGCGATCATCAGCGCGCGGTGCTCGTGGCACAGCCGGCGTACGTCGGTCAGGTAGCCGTCGGGCGGCAGGATCACGCCCGCCTCCCCCTGCACCGGCTCGACCAGCACGGCGACCACGTGCTCGTCGAACGCCGCCTCCAGCGCCGCGCTGTCGCCGTACGGCACCGAGGTGAACCCGGGCGTGTACGGCCCGTAGTGTGCGCGGGCGACATGGTCACCGGAGAAGCTCACGATGCTGATGGTGCGGCCGTGGAAGTTGCCGTCCATGACGATGATCCGGGCCTGCCCCTCGGGCACGCCCTTGACCTCGTAGCCCCACCGCCGCGCCACCTTCAGCGCGGTCTCGACGCCCTCGGCGCCGGAGTTCATGGGCAGCACGTTCTGCTTGCCGGTCAGCGCCGCCAGCTCGGCGCAGAACGGCCCGAGCTGGTCGTGGTGGAACGCGCGACTGGTGAGGGTCAACCGATCGAGCTGCTCATGCGCCGCGGCGACCAGCGCCGGGTGGCGATGGCCGAAGTTCAGCGCGGAGTACGCCGCCAGGAAGTCCAGGTAGCGCCGGCCCTCGACGTCGGTGACCCAACTGCCCTCGCCGTGGGTGACCGCGACCGGCAGCGGGTGGTAGTTGTGCGCGCCGTGGATGGCCTCGAGCTCAACGGGAGTGGTCGACATGGACCCACACTGCCACGCGGATCCACTCCTGCCGAGCCCGTGAGAAAGGCCGCACGCACTACCCGCCGGTAGCGGCCCTCGCCATACTGGCCCGAGTCGCACCCCCCACCCCAGGAAGTGAGAGCCCGTGCGCAACCCCCGTGCGTTCCTCCGTCCGCTCGCCGTCGGCGCCCCGACGCCCGTCGCGGAGATCCCGTTCCGACCGAGCCGGATGATCCACTTCTTCGACCCCAGCAACGAGAAGATGAAGGCCAAGGTGCCCGACATCGCGGCCAAGGTCGACATCATCCTCGGCAACCTCGAGGACGCGGTGAAGACCGACAAGAAGGAGGCCGCGCGGCAGGGCCTGGTGGAGATCGCGAAGGCCACCGACTTCGGCCAGACCCAGCTGTGGACCCGGGTCAACAGCCTCGACTCGCCGTGGGTGCTCGACGACCTGATCACCCTCGTGACCGAGATCGGGCACAAGCTCGACGTGATCATGGTGCCGAAGGTCGAGGGCGCGGAGGACATCCACTACGTCGACCGGCTGCTCGCCCAGCTCGAGGCGCGCGCCGGTCTCGACCGCCCGATCCTCGTGCACGCCATCCTCGAGACCGCCTCGGGCGTCGCCAACGTCGAGGAGATCGCCGCGGCGAGCCCGCGGATGCAGGGCATCTCGCTGGGTCCGGCCGACCTCGCGGCCAGCCGGCGCATGAAGACCACCCGCGTCGGCGGCGGCCACCCCGGCTACCTCGTGCGCACCGACCCGGTCTCCGACGACCTGCACGAGGGGCGTACGACCTTCCAGCAGGACCTGTGGCACTACACGATCGCCCGCATGGTCGACGCCTGCACCGCCAACGACATCCTGCCGTTCTACGGCCCGTTCGGGGACATCAAGGACGTCGTCGCCTGCGAGGACCAGTTCCGCAACGCCTTCCTGCTCGGCTGCGTCGGCGCGTGGAGCCTGCACCCGGTGCAGATCGACATCGCCAAGCGGGTCTTCTCCCCCACGCCCGAGGACGTCGCGCACGCCAAGCGGGTCGTCGAGGCCATGGGCGACGGCTCCGGCGCGGTGATGATCGACGGCAAGATGGAGGACGACGCCTCCTGCAAGCAGTGCCTGGTGATGCTGGACCTCGCCACCGCCCTCGCCGAGCGCGACCCCGAGCTGAAGGAGCTGTACGACCTGTGAGCACCACCCCGAACGCCCTCCGTCCGCGCCGCTCGGTCCTCTACATGCCCGGCGCCAACGAGCGCGCGCTGGAGAAGGCCAAGACCCTCGACGTCGACGCGCTCATCCTCGATCTCGAGGACTCCGTCGCGCCCGACGCCAAGCCCGAGGCCCGCGAGCGCGTCGCGGCCGCGGTCGAGTCCGGGGAGTACGGCCACCGCGAATTGACGATCCGGGTCAACGGCATCGGTACGCCGTGGCACGACGACGACCTCGCGCGCGCCGCGCAGGCCGGTCCCGACGGGATCGTGGTCCCGAAGGTGAACTCCGCCGACGAGGTGCGCGCGCTGGTCGCGGCCATGGAGAGGGCGGGAGCTCCGGAGAAGACGAAGCTGTGGGCGATGATCGAGACCCCGATCGCGATCCTGCACGTCGAGGAGATCGCCGCCGCCTCCGAGCGGCTCGCGGTCTTCGTCATGGGCACCAACGACCTGGTCAACGAGTCCTACGCCCTGCACGTGCCCGGCCGGGCCCCGCTCATCCCGTCGCTCACCTGGGCGCTGCTCGCCGCCCGCGCGCACGGCCTGAGCATCCTCGACGGTGTCTACAACGACGTGAAGGACCTCGAGGGGTTCACCGCCGAGGCACGGCAGGGACGCGAGATGGGCTTCGACGGCAAGACGATCATCCACCCCGGGCAGATCGAGCCGGCCAACGAGGCGTTCGCGCCGTCGGCGGAGGATGTGGAGACCGCCCGCGGCATGATCGCCGCCTTCGAGGAGGCCCAGGCCGAGGGCAAGGGGGTCGCCACCTACAACGGCAAGATGATCGAGAACCTGCACGTCCGCGACGCGCAGCGGATCCTGGCCTTCCACGAGGCGATCGCCGCCCGCGGCTGAGCACATGACCGACCCGGAGCGGCTCACCCTGGAGCTCCCCACGCACCGCGCCGCGGCGCTGGCGTGGGGAGACCCGGGCGGCCGCCCGGTCGTTGCGCTGCACGGCTTCCCCGACACGGCCTGGGCCTGGCGCCACGTCGGGCCGCTGCTCGCCGCCGAGGGCTTCCGGGTGGTGGCGCCGTTCACCCGCGGCTACGCGCCGAGCGACCTCCCCGCCGACGGCTGCTACGACGTCCCGGCGCTGATGGCCGACGCGGTGGCGGTCCACGCCGCGATCGACGGCGGCAGCGACGCGCTGCTGGTCGGCCACGACTGGGGCGCGATCACCGCGAACGGGCTCGGCGCGCACCCGGACTCGCCGTACGCCGGGGTGGTCGCGATCGCCGTACCCCCGCTGGGCGCGCTGCCGACGCCCCGCCCGCGCAGCCTCCTGCGGCAGGCCCGGCGCAGCCGCTACATCGGCTTCCACCAACTCCCCGTCCTGCCCGAGCGCACGCTCCACCGGCGGGTGCCGGGTCTGTGGGCCCGCTGGTCCCCGGGTTTCGACGCCACCGAGGATCTCGGCCATGTGCGCGCCGCACTCGACACCCCGGCGCGGCAGCGGGCAGCCATCGAGACCTACCGCGGTCTGACGCGACCGTGGCGCCTGCCGGCGGCGTACCGCTCCTGGGCGCGCACGTGGACCGGCACCCCGGTCGGGCCCTACCGCTACCTGCACGGCGTCGACGACGGCTGCATGGGACCCGACCTGGTCGTGGGACTGCCCGACCGGCTCCCGGCCGGGGCGGCCGTCGAGCTGGTCGAGGGCGCGGGCCACTTCGTCCCGCAGGAGCGACCCGATGCGGTCGTCGACGCCGTCCTGGCGCTGGGAGCCGCCGGTTAACGTCGCCGGCATGGAGCGCCACGAACTCGAGACCCGGGTCCGCGACCGACTGGGCGACGGCCTCTGGGGCGTCGGGCTGGTGACGCCCGAGGCCACCCACCTGGTCCGCAACGGACTGCCCGAGGACGGCGACGTCGAGATCGGCTCGATCTCCAAGGGCGTGACCGGCCTGCTCTACGTGAACGCACTCGACCGCGGCGAGGTCACCGCCGACGACCCGCTGGGCACGCACCTCCCGACGCTCGCCGGCTCGCCCGCCGCCGACGTCGCCCTCGGCAGCCTCGTCCGGCACCGCTCCGGGCTCCCCCGCCTGCCGAAGGTCGACGACATGGGCCGGCGCAGCTGGCGCCTCCTCCGGCACGCCGCCAACCCCTACGGCGACTCGCTCCACGACCTGCTCGCCCAGACCCGCCGCACGAAGCTCGCGCGCCCCGGACGCCCCCTCTACTCCAACCTCGGCTTCCAGCTCCTGGGCCATGCGCTCGCCGCAGCCACGGGTACGTCGTACGCCGCACTCGTGCGCGACCGCGTCGCCGACCCGCTCGGCCTCGGCTCGTGGTACGTCGCGGCGACCCCCGCGGACCTGCGGCCGACCGCGGTGCACGGCACGACCAAGCGCGGGCGGGCCGCGGAGGCCTGGACCGGTGAGGGCATCGGTCCGGCCGGCGGCATCCGCTCCACGCTGGCCGACCTCACCGCCTTCGCGCAGGCGCTGCTCGCCGGCACCGCCCCGGGGCTGGCGGCCCTCGACCCGGTCGCGGACTTCACCGGTCGCGACACCCGCATCGGCGCCGCTTGGATCACCAGCCGCGCCGACGGCCGCCCCGTGACCTGGCACAACGGCGGCACCGGCGGCTGGCGGACGATGCTCTGTCTCGACCGGGCGGCGGGCCGGGCCGCGGTGGTGGTCAACGGCCGCGCCGTCGGGGTCGACCAGCTGGGCGTCGATCTGGCCCTGGGCCGGTGAGCATCCCGCCCCCGATAGCCTGAACCCATGACCACCCCCGTCCCCGCCAGCGGCTCGTGGCAGGACCCCGCGACCGTCCGGTTCCTGCTCGAGGACTGCCAGACCTGGGCGATCGTCGGACTCTCCGGCGACCCCTCGCGCACCGCGTACCGGATCGCGTCCTATCTGCAGGACCTCGGCAAGCGGATCGTGCCGATCCACCCGGCCGCGCCGGAGGTGCTCGGCGAGCAGGGGTACGCCTCGCTGGCCGACGTGCCGTTCGCGATCGACGTCGTCGACGTGTTCCGCCGCTCCGAGCAGGCCGGCCCGTTCGTCGACGAGGCCGTCGCCGTGGGGGCGAAGGGCGTGTGGTTCCAGCTCGGCGTGATCGACGAGGCCGCCTTCGAGCGGGCCCGCGAGGCCGGCGTCCCGATGGTGATGGACACCTGCCCCGCCATCGAGTGGCCGAGGCTGGCCCGATGATCCTCGTCGAGTTCGAGGGCAAGCGGCCCGAGGTCCACCCCGACGCCTGGGTCGCGCCGACCGCCACCCTCGTCGGTGACGTGCGCGTCGAGGCGGGGGCGAGCATCTGGTACGGCGTGACGATCCGCGCCGACGACTGCGCCATCGTCATCGCCGCCGGCACCAACATCCAGGACGGCACCGTCATGCACACCAAGACCGGGCAGACCCTGGTCGTCGGGCCGGACGCCACGGTCGGTCACGGCTGCGTCATCCACGGCTCGCACGTCGGGGAGCGCACGCTCGTCGGCAACGGCGCGGTGCTCTCCGACGACGTCGTGGTCAACTCCGGGAGCCTGGTCGCCGCGGGCGCGCTGGTGCCCCCCGGCATGGAGGTCCCCTCCGGCGTCGTGGTCGCCGGAGTGCCCGCGAAGGTGCGGGGGCCGGTCGAGCCCGACACCTGGCCGGCGATCCTGCTGGAGTACAACGCGAAGTACTACGTCGAGCTCGCCGACCGCTACCGGACCGGCTCGCGGGTCCTCGACGAGACCGAGCCGCACGGCGGAGGCGTCTCCTCCTGAAGGACAGCACCTCGGCACCTGAGGGGGAGGCCCGGGGGTCGCGGCGTTCCTAGCGTCGAGGCATGACACTTCTCCTGTCCGATCCGCGCGTCGCGGCGGTGCCCGTCCACGAGACCGGCGAGCCGCTGGTCCCGGCCCCGATCGGCGGTCCGGCCGACGGCGCCGCCCTCCTGGTCCGCGAGGAGGTCGCCGTACGCCTCGGCGAGGCCGACGCCGCGCTGCCCGCCGGGCTGCGGCTCAGCCTGGTCGAGGGCTACCGCGCGCCCGACGCCCAGCAGCGGATCATCGACGTCTACGCCGCGGACCTTCGCGCGTTGCACCCCGCCGCCGACCCGACCGAGATCGAGCGACTGACGAGCAGGTACGTAGCGCCGCTGGCCGTCGCCCCCCACGTCGCCGGTGCCGCCGTCGACCTCACCCTGGCCGACGCCGCGGGCGCCGAGGTGTGGATGGGCTGCGTCCTCGACGCCACCCCCGAGGAGAGCGCCGGCGCCTGCTACCTCGACGCCGACGGGATCGACGCCGAGGCGCGCCACCACCGGCGCGTCCTCGTGCGCGCACTGAGCAGCGCCGGCCTGGTCAACTACCCGACCGAGTGGTGGCACTGGAGCTTCGGCGACCGCTACTGGGCGCTCGCCCTCGGCCGGCCCGCGGCCCGGTACGGCGCGGTCGACGCGCCGGTGCTCGTAGGGGCGCCCCGGTGAGCGCCGTCCACGTCGCGCCGCTCGCGGAGGCGCCCACCACTCCCCTCCACACCAGCACGCTGACCGTCGACCTCGGCGCGATCGCCGCCAACGTCGCGACCATCCGCAGCCGTACCGCCGCCGCGATCATGGCGGTCGTGAAGGCGGACGGTTTCGGCCACGGCGCAGTGGCCGTCGCCCGTACGGCGCTCGCACACGGCGCCACCAGCCTGGGCGTGACCCGTTTGGACGAGGCCTGGGAGCTGCGCGCGTCCGGTCTCGACGTCCCCGTGCTCAGCTGGCTGAACCCGGTGGACTCCGACTGGGTCCGTGCCGCCGACGCCGACGTCGAGGTCGCCGTCCCGTCCCTGCCGCACCTGCGCGCCGTGGCTGCCGCGGCCGCGCGGTCGGGCCGCACCGTGGCGATCCATCTGCACGCCGACGTCGGCATGTCGCGCGACGGGGCCTCCCCGACCGAGTGGGGTCCCCTGGTCGCCCAAGCCGCGCGGGCGCAGCGACGCGGACTGGTGCGCGTCGCCGGGG
>JAJUGK010000102.1 GCA_029268205.1 Nocardioidaceae bacterium | reverse complement strand
GGCCGCGACCGCGGCGCGCAGCCGCGACGGCCAGCGGGTGCCGTCCCACAGCTCCCACAGCACCTGCTCGGCGGTGCCGGTGGCGAGCAGGGCGCGGGCGCGCTCGACCAGGGCGCCGAAGCGCAGCACCCGCTCGACGACCGGCCCGTCGAGGCCGGCGAGCACGCCGGGGTCGACGACGGCGCCGCGGATCAGCTGGTCGGAGGAGAGCGGGAGGCGGCCCTCGGCCTCGGCCTGCTCGAGGTCGCGCGACCGCAGCGCCCGGGCGAGCACCCGCAGGTCGGTGGCGTCGAGCCCGACCAGCGGCGAGAGCAGCACGCCGCGGGCGCGCTCGGCGTCGACGTAGTCGCGGTGCTCGGGGTCGGCGAGCTGGCCGTGGACGACCACCCGGAGGGCGTCGAGCAGCGGCAGCACCGCGGGGTCCTGCACCAGCGGGGTGTCGTCGGCGGCGACCTCCACCGGCACGGCCGCGGCCGTCAGGGCCCGGCGCAGCCGGGGCAGGGTGGCCCGGCCCGAGCGGACCAGGACGGCCATCTCGCCCCACGGGATGCCGTCCTCGAGGTGTGCGCGGCGCAGCAGGTCGGCCAGGTGCTCGGACTCGGCGCGCTCGGTGTCGAACGTGCGGACCGTGACCCGCCCCTCGCCGTACTCCCCCGCCTCGGCGACCGGCCGGCGGAAGGCCTCGAAGGTGGCGGGGTCGATGGCGCCGCGGGTGCCGATGCCGGCGGCGATGCGACGCGAGGCGATCGCCAGGCGTGGCCCGAACCGGCGGGTGTGGCGCAGCGCGACCACCGGGGCAGGGTCGCCGGCGCGGGTGCGGAAGGCGTCGGGGAAGTCGAGGATGCCGCGGACGTCTGCGCCGCGGAAGGCGTAGATCGACTGGTCGGGGTCGCCGACGGCGACCAGGTCGCGACCGTCGCCGGCGAGTGCGCGCAGCAGGCTCACCTGGGCGGGGTCGGTGTCTTGGTATTCGTCGACGAAGACGTAGCGGTAGCGGGCGCGCAGCTCCTCGCGCAGGCCGGAGTCGGGGTCCTCGGCCAGCGCCACGGCCTGGGCGATGATGCCGGGGTAGTCGAGGAGGTTCTGCGCCTCGAGCACCTCGTCGTACTGCGCCAGGAAGTCGGCGGCCGCGACCAGCTCCGGCCGGCCCTCGGTCGCGCCCAGGTCACGCAGGCCGGCGACGCCGAGGCCCTTCTCCTGGGCGCGCGCGAGCACGGCGGCCACCTCGCGGGCGAACCCGCGGGTGCCGCGCGCCTCGGCCAGCGCGTCGGGCCAGCGCACCGACTCCGCGGTCCCCGCCAGCAGCTCGCGGACGACCACGTCCTGCTCGGGCGCGGTCAGCAGCCGCGGCGGTGAGGCGTAGAGCTCCGGCGGGGTGGCCCGGCGCACGAGGCTGTAGGCGAAGGAGTGGAACGTCGCGGCGAGCGGGGTGCTGAGCGTCCGGCCCATCCGGGCCGTGATCCGGTCGCGCAGCTCCTGGGCCGCCTTGCGGCTGAAGGTCAGCACCAGCACCGACGCGGGGTCGGCCCCCCGGCGCTCGATCCGGTCGACCACCGCCTCCACGAGCGTGGTCGTCTTGCCCGTGCCCGGCCCCGCCAGCACCAGCAGCGGCCCGCCCGGGTGGTCGACCACCGACTGCTGGTCGACGTCGAGCACCGGCGCGACACCCGGGTCGACCGGCGGGATCACGAGGCGGTGGCGGGACATGGGGCTATGCAAGCAGACGGGTCCGACAGTCCGCGTTCCCGCAGGCCCCACGCCCGGGAACGTGGACGAAGTCCGCGCTCAGCGCCGCTGCTGCTGCGCCTGGGCGCGGGCGGCGACCCGGTCGGCGCGGTCGATGCCGGCCCGGTCGTCGAGGTCGATGCCCGCCCGCTGCGCGGCGGCCCGGACCCGTGGGCTGTCGAGGTCGGGTGCGCGGAACTCCGGCGGCCGGATCGTGCGGTCGACCGCGGCGTACGCCCGCTGCTGGCGGGCCAGCTGTTCGGCCTGCGCGGCGGCGGTCCGGCGTACGGCGGCGCTCGCCGTGACCGTCGTACCCGTGGCGCCGGACACGACGCTCGTGTAGCCGGAGACGTGACCGTCGACGTTGGGGTGGTAGGACTCGTTGATCGGCGTCGAGAGGCCGTTGATCCACTCGGGGTCGTCGCAGACCGCGTGGCCGATGAACGCGGCGGTCGGGTCGGCGAACCCGAAGCCGGCGCCGGACGCGGCCTGTCCCAGCACGGCGTTGAGCTGGTCGGCGGTCTGGTTCAGCCGGGTCTGCTCCTCGGGGGAGAACCAGGTCAGGGCGTTGCAGTCCTCGCCCATGAAGATCCGCGGGTAGCCCACGACCACGACCCGAGCGGCGGGCGCGGCGGCCCGGATCTCGTCGTAGAGCCCGGTGAGCTGCGCGGCCAGCTGCCCGGCGATGAACGCCTGGGCGCCATCGATCGCGCCGTGGCAGTCGCTGGCCCAGGCCGGCAGCGCGCACTCGGTGAGCACGTCGGCGAACCCGGCGTCGTTGCCGCCGACCGAGATCGTGACCAGCCCGGTCGATCCCGACAGCGCCGACAGCTGGGCGGAGCGCACGTCGGAGATCACCGCGCCCGCGCACGCCCGGAAGTTCAGCGCGTGGCCCTGCGCCGCGGCGATCTGGGAGGGGAACGCCGAGGCCGAGCGTTGGCAGTCGGTGCCGTCATCGAGATAGCTGCGCGTGCCCAGGCCCGAGGAGTAGGAGTCGCCGAGCGCGACGTACGCCGTGGCCGCCGGCTGCGGGTCCGATACCGGCCCGGGCAGGCCGTGGGCCGCGACCGTCGTGGCGGTGAGGAGGGCGGCGATCCCGGCGGCCGCACCGGACAGCGCGAGCGGGACGCGACGGGCAGACGGACGGCGGTCTCGGGTACGGCGGTCTCGGGTACGGCGGTCGGGGCGCGGGCGCTGCCGGGGCATCGGGGCTCCTGGAGGGTCGGTGGCCGGGTCCTGGCACCGTACGAACGGCGCGAGGGCCCCGGCGAGCGATCCGCGGGTGCAGGTCGACGCACTGCACACACCCGCAGATCGGGCCAGCCGGATCGGGTCAGCCGGCGGGGCGCTCGTTGTAGACGCCGGCCGGCTCCTGGCCCGACAGCTCCGCGATCGCAGCCATGATCGCGTCGGTGGCCTCGCGCCGGGCCCGGCCGCGCGGGACGCCGTCGAAGGCGCCGCGGAAGTCCAGCGGTTCGCCGAAGGAGACCTCGATCGGGACGACGCGCGGGAGCCGCGCCCCCACCGGCTGGAGCCGCTCGGTGCCGCGCAGGCCGACCGGGACCACCGGGACCCCGGCGCCCAGGGCGAGCTCGGCGACCCCGGTGCGACCGCGGTAGAGCCGCCCGTCGCGCGAACGGGTGCCCTCCGGATAGATCCCGAACGCTCCCCCGCTGTCGAGGACACCCCGTGCGATCTCGAGGCTCGTCAGCGCCGCCCGGGGGTCGTCACGGTCGATGGGGAGCATGCCCAGCGCCTCGAACCAGGCCTTCGCGACCCGGCCCCTCACCCCCGTGCCGGTGAAGTACTCGGCCTTGGCCAGGAACGACACCCGCCGGGGCACGACGATCGGGATCACGACGCTGTCGGCGAAGCTGAGGTGGTTGCTGGCCAGGATCACCCCGCCGGTGGCCGGGACGTGCTCGAGCCCGCGCACCGTCGGTCGCCAGACCGCCCGCGCGGCCGGGGGGACGACCCGGTGCAGGGTCTCGTAGAGCACGCTCACCCGCGGCAACCTACCCAGCGGCCACGGCCGGCCCGCACCGGTCTCACCCGGGGCCGTCGGCGTCGTCCGGGTCGAACCACCACCCGCACCGCCGCAGGTCGACCCTGCCGGAGGCCAGCAGCGCGGTGCCCTCCTCGCGATAGCGCGCCCGCGCCTCGAGTCCGTGGCTCGGTGGCAGCGACCCGTCGGCGCGGACCACCCGCCACCAGGCGACGCCGCCGCCCCACTGCGCCATCACCGCACCGACCCGCCGCGGTCCGCCCCACCCCACGACGGCGGCGAGGGCGCCGTACGTCGTGGCGCGGCCGGGCGGGACCTGCTCGACCAGGCTCAGCACCTGCTCGACGTACGCCTCGGGGTCGGGTGCCGTCACGGGGTCAGCCTAGGAAGGCGGCCCGGAGGGAGCCGGCCCGGACACAGGAGAGCCCCGCGGCCACCGATCCGAGGACCGGTCGCCGCGGGGCTCGACCCGCAGTGGTCAGGGCAGGAGCGTCGAGAACGGCTCGGTGCCGTGGGCCAGCTGGAGCCCGGAGATGCCGGAGTGCGCCTGCGCGAAGGCGAACTCGCGGGAGAAGTCGCCGACGCCGTTGGAGGCCGGCAGCGGCAGCAGCGCCAGCGTCGACAGCGTGCCGAGGGCGCGGCCCTGACCGTCGACGAACGCGCTGCCGGAGTCGCCGGGGACACCGGGGGTCAGCGTGTAGACCGAGTGGGTCCAGCCGCCGCCGCTGGTGCCGAGGCTGATGCCGATCTTCGGCGAGAGCAGCGTGATGCCGGCGCGCAGGCTGGAGTTGCCGAAGGAGTAGACCCGGTCGGTCGGGCTGGTGCCGGTGGTGTTGATGCCGGTGGGGCCGCCGAAGAACGGGATCGACGGGTTCACCTTCGCCAGGTCGTCGGCGTCGACCTGGACCAGCGCGAAGTCGTTATAGGCGCAGGTGTCGGCGTCGGTCGTGCCGGCGGCGTCCATCGCCAGCCAGGAGGAGTACGCCAGGGTGCCCTCGCCGAGCAGCGTGCCCGGGAAGAGCAGATTGCCGCCCTTGCGGAACTCGACCCGCGTGCCGAGCGGCAGCGAGCCCGCCTGGCAGCCGTCGGTGTCGGTGGCACCGCCGGTGCCGGCGCAGTGTGCGGCGTACCCGACATAGACGTTGTCGGCGCCGTCGGTGAAGACGAAGTTGCCGGTGCACTGCCCGCCCTCGGTGTACATCTGCACGCCCGGGTGGATCGTCGCCTGCCCGGCGGGCGCCCACTCCGGGGCGGCAGCCGCGGTGCCGGCGGTGGCGAAGAGGCCGGCACCGGCCAGGGCGGTGGCGGCGAATCCGGCGAGCGTCGCGCGGAGCCGTCCGGGGCGGCGCAACAGGGAGGTACGGGTCATGGAGGGAGCCTTCCGAGTCAGGCGGGTGATCGATGTCACCCTCCTCAACGAGCACCCCCCGGAAGGGTTACGCGCGAGTAGCCCGATCGGGCTACTCGCGCGTCGTCCCTTCGGTCGGTCGGCTCAGTACGAGGGCTGCTCCGGGTCGATCTGGCTCACCCAGGCCGCGACCCCGCCGCCGACATGCACGGCGTCGGCGTAGCCGGCGCCCTTGAGGATCGCCAGCACCTCGGCGGAGCGCACACCGGTCTTGCAGTGCAGCACCACCGGCTTGTCGCCGCTGCCCGCACCGAGCTCGCCGAGGGTGCCCAGCGCGTTGCCGTTGAGGAACTCCCCCTTCGGCACCAGCACCGCGCCCGGGATGTGGTTGATCTCGGCCTCGTTGGGCTCGCGCACGTCGATGAGGACGAAGTCGCGCTCGCCCTTCTCCCGCTCGGCGAGCATCGTCTCGAGCTGGCGTACGGAGATGGTGGCGTCGGCGGCGGCGTCGGCGGCCTCGGTCGAGACCGCACCGCAGAAGAAGTCGTAGTCGATCAGCCCGGTGACGGTGGGGTTCTCCCCGCACAGCGCGCAGTTGGGGTCCTTGCGGACCTTGAGCTTGCGGTACTCCATCTCCAGCGCGTCGTAGATCATCAGCTTGCCGACCAGCGGCTCGCCGATGCCGGTCAGCAGCTTGATCGCCTCGGTGCCCTGGATCGACCCGACCGAGGCGCACAGCACGCCCAGCACGCCGCCCTCGGCGCACGAGGGCACCATGCCCGGCGGCGGCGGCTCGGGGTAGAGGCAGCGGTAGCACGGCGCCTCGGCGCTGGTGCCGTCGGCGTTCTTCGCGTGCGGCCAGAAGACCGACGCCTGGCCGTCGAAGCGGTAGATCGAGCCCCACACGTAGGGGATGCCGAGGAAGAACGCCGCGTCGTTGACCATATAGCGGGTCGCGAAGTTGTCGGTGCCGTCGACGATCAGATCGTAGCCGCGGAAGACGTCGAACACGTTGTCGTTGTCGAGGCGCTCGGGGTGCAGCACGACCTCGACCAGCGGGTTGATCGCGTTGATCTTGTCGCGCGCCGACTCGCCCTTGGGCCGGCCGATGTCGGCCTGCGTGTGGATCACCTGCCGCTGCAGGTTGGACTCGTCGACCTCGTCGAACTCGACGATCCCGATGGTGCCGACCCCGGCTGCGGCGAGGTAGAGCAGGGCCGGGCTGCCCAGACCGCCAGCGCCGATCACCAGGACCTTGGCGTTCTTCAGCCGCTTCTGGCCGGCCATCCCGACGTCGGGGATGATCAGGTGCCGACTGTAGCGGCGTACCTCGTCGATGCTCAGCTCGGCGGCCGGCTCGACCAACGGGGCGAAGGACACAGGGTTCTCCTCGGGCTCTCGACGTTCTCGATGTGCGATCCGGACGGGGGTACGCCGCGCGCGGGGCGCCGTCGCCGGGTGGTCGCGGGGCGGCTGCAGGGTGAACCAGCCCGTGGGTCGCATTGTTCCCCACCGCTCCCGGGCCCCACCCCGGCCCCGGCCACCCCTGGTCCCGCCGCGCCGGAGGCGCGCGCGAACCGGGTCGTACTCGGGAGTAGTCTGCGGCCCGTGAGCAGCGAGACCAGCGAGACCGACGTACGTGTGGAGCGCCCCCGGGGCACGCGCCTGCCGCGCGGCGAGCGCCGCGCCCAGCTGCTGGCGTCGGCGCTCGAGGTCTTCGTCGCCCAGGGCTTCCACGCGGCCGCGATGGACGACATCGCCGAGCGCGCGGGGGTCTCCAAGCCGGTGCTCTATCAGCACTTCCCGGGCAAGCTCGATCTCTACCTCGCACTCCTCGACCAGGCGTGCAGCCAGATCATCGACGCCACCCGCACGGCGCTGGCCTCGACCCAGGACAACAAGCAGCGCGTGCAGGCCGCGATCGACGTGTTCTACGCCTACGTCGCCGACGCGCAGGGCGGGTTCCGGCTGGTCTTCGAGTCCGATCTGACCAACGAGCCGGCGGTGCGGGCCCAGGTCGACCGCGTCACCAATGAGTGCGCGCAGGCGATCGCCTCGGTGATCCACGAGGACACCGGCCTCAGCGACGAGCAGTCCCGGCTGCTGGCGGTGTCGCTGGTCGGGATGGCCCAGGTGAGCGCGCGGTTCTGGCTCGCCGAGGGCACCGACATCACCCGCCAGGAGGCGGCCGACCTCGTGGCGGCCCTCGCCTGGCGCGGGATCGGCGGTTATCCGCGGTCCGGCGAGCCCGGCGCTGGCGACGGGTCCTAGGCTGGAGCCATGGAGGTCAAGATCGGCGTGCAGAACGCCCCGCGGGAGCTGGTACTCGACATCGAGATGTCGCAGGAGGAGTTCGAGAAGACGGTGACCGAGGCCGTCGATTCCGACGCCGTCCTCCCGTTGACCGATGCCAAGGGCCGCCGCGTGCTCGTGCCGGCCGCGAAGATCGCCTACGTCGAGATCGGCCGCGACGTCGTGGGAGCGGTCGGCTTCCACGTGTGAGGCCTCCCGGCCCCGTACGCGCGGGGCCGGTCAGCTCTCCAGGCCGAGGTCGGCCATCCGCTGGGCGTGCCGCTCGGTGAGCCGGGCGAACATCCGGCCGACCGCGGCGAGGTCCATGCCGGGCCGGTCGACGCCGCCGGAGAGCAGCGCCGCCAGCGCGTCGCGCTCGGCGGCCACGCGCTGGGCCTGGGTGAGCGCCTCCCCCATCAGCCGGCGCCCCCACAGCGCGAGCCGACCGCCCAGCCGCGGGTCGGCGGCGATCGCGGCCGTGACCCGGTCGACGACGAACTCCGCCTGCCCGGTGTCGCGCAGGGTGTCGATGATCAGCTCGCGGGTGTCGACATCGAGGAACGCCGCGATTTCGCGGTAGAAGTCGGCCGCCAGGGCGTCGCCGACGAAGGCCTTGACCAGCCCCTCCCACCAGTCCCGCGGCTTGGTGTGGGCGTGGAAGGCCTCCAGCGGCCTCGCGAACGGCGCCATCGCCTCGTCGGGGTCGGCGCCGAGCTCGCCGAGCCGCTCGCGCAGCCGGGTCAGGTTGCCGACCTCGCGGGCGCCGAGGGTCGCGATCGCGACCTTGTCGGCGATGGTCGGCGCGAGCTTGGCGTCCTCCGCCAACCGCTCGAACGCCGAGAGCTGGCCGTAGCCGATCGCGCCCAGCAGATCGACGACCGCCGCGCGGTACTGCGGGTCCGCGAACGCCTCCGGCATCGCTGCGCTCGTACCCTCCGCGGCGGCTCCCGGGGCCTCGCCCGACGGTGCTGACTCCATGCCGCGCAGCCTAGCGGTGCGCGTTTTCGGCCCGCGGGCGATAGACTCCGATCAGGACGATGTCTCCCGCCGCTGTGCGCCGAGGCTCGCGGCGCCCTCGTACGGCGTACGCGCGCGGCCCACACGGTTCGCCGGCGGTGAGGTGTCGACGTCGTCCCGCACACACCGCGGTGACCCGGACCAGGGCCGCCGCACGTCCGGAGTACCCAAGAGAACAGGCAAGATCCTGACCACCTTCCGAGACCTCGGGGTCATCCCCGAGATCGCCGACGCCCTCGAGCGCGCCGGCATCGTGACCCCCTTCCCGATCCAGGAGATGACGCTGTCGGTCGCCCTCGCGGGCACCGACCTCATCGGCCAGGCCCGTACGGGCACCGGCAAGACGCTGGCCTTCGGCATCCCGGTGCTGCAGCGCACCGTCTCCCCGACCGATCCGGCGTACGCCGATCACCCCTCCCCCGGCAAGCCGCAGGCGCTGATCGTGGCGCCGACGCGCGAGCTCGCCCTGCAGGTCTCCAACGACCTGTCGGTGGCGGCGAAGGACTACGGCAGCCGGGTGCTGACCGTCTACGGCGGCGTCGGCTACGAGCCGCAGCTGGAGGCCCTCGAGGCCGGCGTCGACGTCGTCGTCGGCACCCCGGGCCGCCTGCTCGACCTGGCCAACCGCCGCGCCCTCGACCTGAGCCACATCCAGGCGCTCGTCCTCGACGAGGCCGACGAGATGCTCGACCTGGGCTTCCTGCCCGACGTGGAGCGGCTGCTCGCCAAGACGCCGACCAGCCGCCAGACGATGCTGTTCTCGGCCACGATGCCGTCGGCGATCGTCGCACTGGCCCGCACCCACATGCGGCACCCGATGAACATCCGCGCCGAGTCCAGCACCGACAACCAGACGGTGCCGGCGACCGCGCAGTTCATCTACCAGGCCCACGACCTCGACAAGCCCGAGATCATCGGCCGGCTGCTGCAGGCCGACGGCGCGGAGAAGTTCATCGTCTTCTGCCGCACCAAGCGGCAGGCCCAGCGGGTCGCCGACGACCTCGCCGAGCGCGGCTTCCCCTCCAGCCCGCTGCATGGTGACATGCAGCAGGCGGCGCGCGAGCGGGCGCTGGCGAAGTTCCGCGAGGACAAGCTCAAGGTGCTCGTCGCCACCGACGTCGCCGCGCGCGGCATCGACGTCAGCGGCGTCTCCCACGTCATCAACTACACCTGCCCCGAGGACGACAAGACCTATGTGCACCGGATCGGTCGCACCGGTCGCGCCGGCGCCACGGGCACCGCGATCACCTTCGTCGACTGGGCCGACCTGACCCGGTGGAAGCTGATCAACAAGGCGCTCGACCTGCCCTTCGACGAGCCGGTCGAGACCTACTCGACCTCCCCGCACCTGTTCACCGACCAGGGCATCCCGGAGGGCACCCCGGGGCGGGTCGTCCCGGAGAAGCCGGCCGAGCCCAAGCCCCGCCGCGAGGGCGGCCGCGACGGTGGCCGGTCCGGGGGTCGCGACGGCGAGCGCTCGAGCGAGCGTCCCCGCCGCAACCGCAACCGGTCGCGTACGCGCGGCGGACGCCCGGTCGAGGGTGAGTCCGCGACGTCGGCGGCGCCCGCTGCGCAGGGTGAGTCCGCGCCGGAGGGCTCCGGCGCCCCGCGCCGACGCCGGCGCCGGCGGTCC
>JAJUGK010000101.1 GCA_029268205.1 Nocardioidaceae bacterium | reverse complement strand
CTCCATCATCTGGTAGGTCACCCGGCCGAGGATCAGGGCGTCGGCGCGAGCGACCGTCGCTGCGGAGTGCCGGTGCAGCTCCTCGTCGGGGACCCCGACGGTGTGGTCGTAGCAGCCGTCGATGGTCAGGTTGATCGAGTAGCGCAGCGGCCTCATCGGTCCACGGTAGGAGAGGAGGTGCGGAACGCCCCAGGATCCGGGGCCGCGGCTGCGCCAGTAGGGTGCGACCCATGGCTCCCGTGACCACCGAACGCACCTTCGTCCTGCTCAAGCCCGACACCGTACGGCGCGGACTCGTCGGCGAGGTCCTGTCGCGGTACGAGGCGAAGGGGCTGCGGGTGGTCGCGCTCGAGCAGCGCACCATCGACGCGGCGCTGGCCGACCAGCACTACGCCGAGCACGTCGAACGCGACTTCTACCCGCCGTTGCGCGACTTCGTGACCTCCGGGCCGCTGGTGGCGCTGGTGCTCGAGGGCGACCAGGCGATCGAGGTGGTCCGTGCGCTCAACGGCGCCACCGACGGGCGGGTGGCTGCGCCGGGCACCATCCGCGGCGACCTCTCGCTCTCCAACCGCGAGAACCTCGTGCACGGCTCCGACTCCCCGGAGTCCGCCGCCCGCGAGATCGCGCTGTGGTTCCCGCACCTCGCCTGAGCCTCCGGACGCCCGCCGGCTGCACCGCCGGCTGACACCGCCGCGCAGAACGGCGAGCCTCCGTCGGCGCCCCGGCAGCGCTCATTACCATCGAAGCGGACAGGTCGGCCGACCCGTCCCTTCCCCGGTACGAGCAGACCTGCGAGGCATTCGGCATGGCGAGAAGCATCATCGGCCGTGACATGGCGGTCGACCTCGGCACCGCCAACACGCTCGTCTACGTGCGCGGCAGGGGTGTCCTCCTCGACGAGCCCTCGGTCGTCGCGATGAGCTCCTCCAGCGGCGAGGTGCTCGCGGTGGGTCACGAGGCGAAGCGGATGATCGGGCGTACGCCCGACACGATCTCCGCCATCCGCCCGCTCAAGGACGGCGTGATCGCCGACTTCGATGCTTGCGAGCAGATGCTGCGCTGGTTCATCCAGCAGGTCCATCGGCGCCGCTACTTCGCCAAGCCGCGGCTGGTCATCTGCGTCCCGAGCGGCATCACGGCGGTCGAGCAGCGCGCGGTCAAGGAGGCCGGCTACCAGGCCGGCGCGCGCCAGGTCTACATCATCGAGGAGCCGATGGCCGCCGCGATCGGCGCCAACCTCCCGGTGCACGAGGCCACCGGCAACATGGTCGTCGACATCGGTGGCGGTACGACCGAGGTCGCGGTGATCTCGCTCGGCGGGGTCGTCACGAGCCTGTCGATCCGCACCGCCGGCGACGACCTCGACCAGGCGATCGTCGCCTGGATGAAGAAGGAGTACTCCCTCATGCTGGGGGACCGCACCGCCGAGGAGGTCAAGACCACCCTCGGGTCGGCGTTCCCGCTGCCGCACGAGCCGCTGGCCGAGGTGCGCGGCCGCGACATGGTCAGCGGCCTGCCGCGCACCGTGGAGGTCTCCACCGCCGAGATCCGCCAGGCGCTCGAGGAGCCGGTGCACGCGATCGTCGACGCCGTCCGGGCCACGCTCGACCAGACGCCCCCCGAGCTGGCCGGTGACATCATGGACCGCGGTCTGGTCCTGACCGGCGGCGGCGCGCTGCTGCGCGGGCTCGACGAGCGGATCCGGCACGAGACCGGGATGCCGGTCCACCTGGCCGAGGACCCGCTCACCTCGGTGGCCCTCGGGGCCGGCAAGTGCGTGGAGGAGTTCGAGGCGCTCCAGCAGGTGCTGGTCACGGACCGGCGGCGGTAGGCAGCCGTGCGCCGTTCGCCCCGTCGTACGCCGACCCCCGCGCCCGGGTCGCCCCGCCCGCCGGCCCCGCCCTCCCGCCGGCTGTTGGCGGTGCTGGTGCTGGCCTGCGTCACCGTCATGGTGCTCGACGTCAGCGCCGACGACTCCCCGGTCGACCCCGTGCGGTCGGCCGCAGCCGCCGTCCTCGGCCCGATCGAGTCCGGGGCCAGCAGCGTTGTCCGTCCCCTGACCGACCTGCCCGCCACGGTCCGCAGCCACCGCGCCCTCCGCGCCGAGGTCCGCGACCTCGAGCGCACCAACGCCGAGCTGCGCCGGGAGCTGGCGCGCACGGCGCTCGACCGCAACCGGGCCGCCGAGCTCGACGGCCTGCTCGCCGCCACCGAGCAGACCGGCTATGCCGTGGTCCCCGCCCGCGTCGTCGGGATGGGACCGGCGCAGAACTTCACCCGCACCGTGACGATCGACGCCGGCACCGCCGCCGGCGTCCGCGCCGACCAGACCGTCATCAATGCCGCCGGGCTCGTCGGCCGCGTGCTCCGCGCCGACCGGCACACCGCGACCGTCCTGCTCGTCGCCGATGCCAGCTCGGTGGTCGGTGGTCGGCTCGCCTCGAGCATGGAGCTCGGCTTCGTGCAGGGACGCGGCGACGTCGGCGGTGAGGGCCTGCTCGACCTCGACCTCGCCGACGGATCGGTCGTCCCGGCCCGCGGCGACGTGGTGGTGACCTGGGGCTCGCGGGCGGGCGCGCCGTACGTCGCGGGGATCCCGATCGGCACCGTGCAGTCGGTGCAGAGCAACCCGCGCGACCTGACCCGCAGCGCGATCATCGAGCCGCTGGCCGACTTCACCTCCCTCGACCTCGTCGGCGTGGTCGTACCCGCCGACACCGAGTCCGACCGCACTGTCCTCGGCGCGGAGGACAAGCCCTGATGGCCCTCGTCCGCAGCGTCACCTTCACCGCGCTGGTCGTCGTCGCCCTCGTGCTGCAGACCAGCGTGTTCTCCCACCTCGCCCTCGCCGGTGTCGTCCCCAACCTGGTGCTGCTGCTCGTGGTGGCGATGGCGATCGCCCGCGGCCCCGAGGCCGCCGCGGTGCTCGGCCTGCTCGCCGGTCTCGCGCTCGACCTGATGCCGCCCGCTGACCACGTGGCCGGCCGGTGGGCGCTGGCCCTGGTCGTCGTGGGCTACCTCGCCGGACGGGTGCGCAGCGACGCCGGCTCGTCCGCGGTCGCGGCGGTGGTCACGGTGGCCGCCTGCTCGTTCGTCGGCACCTCGGTGTTCGCGCTGACCGGGTTGGTCCTGGGCGACGGCGGGGTCACCGTGGCTGCGGTGCTGAAGGTCGTGCCGGTGTCGGTCGGGTACGACGTACTGGTCACCCCCGTGGTGCTGCCGCTCGCGCTGGCGGTGCTGCGGCGGCTCGAGGCGACGCGGGTGGCCTGGTGAGCATCCGCAGCGAGACCCTGGCGAGCCGCGAACCACCGTCCGCGGACCCCGCCCGGCGCAGCCGGATGCGGCTCATCGTGGTGCAGGCGCTCGTGCTGAGCCTGTTCCTCACCCTGTTCGGGCGGCTGTGGTATCTCCAGGTCTTCACCGGCGAGTCCTACCAGGCCGCGGCCGCCGAGCAGTCCGTGCGCGAGCTGGTCGTCCAGCCGCCCCGCGGTTTGATCGTCGACGCGCAGGGCCGCCCGCTGGTCGCCAACCGCACCTCGTGGGTCGTCTCCGTCGACCGCACGCTGCTGGGCAAGTTGGAGGTCGAGGAGCGCGAGCGCCTGCTGCGCCGGGTGGCCCGCACGGTGGGGTCCTCCTACGACGACGTGGTGGCCCGTACCCGCCTGTGCACCGAGGGGGGAGCGGTCGCCGGCACCTGCTGGAACGGCTCCCCGTTCCAGCCCGTCCCGGTGGCCGAGGACGTCGGGCACGGCGTCGCGGTGCGCATCCTGGAGCAGCCCGAGGACTTCCCCGCGGTGCTGGCCGAGAAGCAGAACGTGCGCGCCTACCCCGAGCCGTTCGGCATCAACGCGGCCCATCTGCTGGGCTACCTCAGCCCGATCACCGCCGAGGAGCTGGCCGAGGCCGAGGAGGAGGACGACACCTCCGTGCACGGCGCCTCGGTCGTGGGGCGCGCCGGGCTCGAGCGGCAGTACGACCGCGCCCTGCGCGGGCAACCGGGCTACAAGCGGGTCGCGGTCGACTCGCGGGGCCGGGTGCTGGGCGACGACGGCGAGGTCGAGGGCGTCGCCGGCAACACGCTGGTGACCTCGATCGACGCCCGGGTGCAGGCGGTCGTCGAGCAACAGCTGGCCCGCACCATCCGGGAGGCACGCCAGACCCACGACCCCGTCACGGGCCGCAACTACGTCGCCGACTCCGGCGCCGCGGTCGTGCTCGACGCCCGCAACGGCCGGGTCGTGGCGATGGCGAGCGAGCCGACGTACGACCCGGGCGTCTGGGTCGGCGGCATCAGCGCCAAGAAGCTCGCCCGGCTGTATTCGGAGAAGGCCGGGACCCCGCTGCTCTCCCGCGCCACCCAGGGTCAGTTCGCCCCCGGGTCGACGTGGAAGCCGTTCATCACCGCCGCGGCGCTGGGCGCCGGATATCGCCAGGACACCCGACTGAACTGCTCCTCGGCCTTCCGCGTCGGCAACCGCGACTTCAAGAACTACGAGTCCGGCGCCTACGGCTTCATCGGCTTCGACCGGGCACTCGAGGTCTCCTGCAACACCTTCTTCTACCGGATCGGCTACGACTTCTGGCAGCGGTTCGGCTCCGACATCGCCGACGTCGACGCCAAGGACCCGCTGGTCGCCGGCGCCAAGGACTTCGGCTTCGGACAGCGCACCGGCATCGACCTCCCCGGCGAGGCGAGCGGGCGCATCGCCGACCGCGCCTGGAAGCGCGAGTACTACGAGGCCAACAAGGACTACTACTGCCGGATCGCCCGCAAGAACCCCACGAGCAACGACTTCCTGCCGAAGTTCGCCCGCGAGTTCTGCGCCGAGGGGTTCGCCTACCGCGCCGGCGACGCGGTCAACTTCTCCATCGGCCAGGGCGACACGCTCGTCACACCGCTGCAGCTGGCCCGGGCGTACGCCGCGCTGGTCAACGGCGGGACGCTCTACGAGCCCCGCGTCGCCAAGGCGATCGTCGACCCCGAGGGCGAGCTGGTCCGCACGATCAAGCCCAAGCGGGCGGGCCGGGTCAAGTCCCCGAAGCGCGATCTGGCCTACATCGACCGGGCGCTCGGCGGGGTCACGCGCACCGGCACGATGTCGTGGCGGATGCAGGGCTTCCCGCTCGATCGGGTCCGGGTGCGCGCCAAGACCGGTTCGGCCGAGGTCCACGGCAAGCAGAGCACCTCGTGGCTGGCGACCTACGACGACACCTACGTCGTGATCATGATGGTGAGCCAGGGCGGCACCGGGTCGGGCACGTCCGGCCCGGCGGTCCGCACGATCTGGGAGTCGCTGTACGGCATCCGCGGCGACCAGGTGCTGCCCGCCCGGGCGGCGATGCCCGGCGCGAAGCCCCCGAAGCAGCTGCCCACGTTCGCCGCCGACGGCGAGATCCTGCCGCCCGCCCGCGAGGAGGACTGATGCTGCCGGCTCCGACGGGCACGGGCCCGCGCCCCGGCGTCGACCGCCTGCTGATCGCGGCCGCGGCCGTCCTGCTGGTGATCGGCTCACTGGCGGTGTGGTCGGCGACCTCAGGACGCGACGACCTGACCGGCGGCGACCCGACGCTGTATCTGAAGAAGCAGCTGATGAACATCGCCATCGGCACGGTGCTCGCCGTGCTGGTCCTCGCGATCGACTACCGGTGGGTGCGGTTGCTCGCACCGCTGGTCTACGTCGCCTCGGTGGTGGGGCTCGCGCTCGTGCTCGCGGTGGGGGCGACGATCAACGGGTCCCGCTCGTGGCTGCTGATCGGCGGGATGTCGCTGCAGCCGGCCGAGTTCGCCAAGGTCGCCGTGATCACCGGCATGGCGCTGTTCGTCGCCGAGCGGAGCGAGAACGCCTGGCGCCGGCGGGTCGGGAGCGTCGACGTCCTCGGCATGCTGGCGATCGCCGCGCTGCCCGCGGTCCTCATCCTGCTCCAGCCCGACCTGGGCACGATGCTGGTGCTCGCCGCGACGGTCTTCGGTGTCCTGACCGTCGCCGGCGTCTCGCGGGCCTGGCTGGGCGCGCTCGCCGGCGGAGCCATCATGGCCGCGGTGGTGGCGGTGCAGGTCGGCTTCCTCGCCGACTACCAGGTCAACCGGTTCCTGGCCTTCACCGATCCCACGCTCGACCCGCGCGGCGCCGGCTACAACACCACCCAGGCCCGCATCGCCATCGGCAACGGCGGGGTGTTCGGGCAGGGCCTCTTCGACGGGTCGCAGACGCAGTCGGGCTTCGTCCCCGAGCAACACACCGACTTCATCTTCACCGTGATCGGCGAGGAGCTCGGCCTGGTCGGGGCCGGCGCCGTGATCGCACTGCTGGGGATCGTCATCTGGCGCGCCCTGGTGATCGCGGTCCACGCCCACGACCTGTTCGGGCGGGTCGCGGCTGCGGGGATCGCCTGCTGGTTCGGCTTCCAGGCCTTCCAGAACATCGGCATGTGCCTGGGCATCATGCCGGTCACGGGCGTGCCGCTGCCGCTGATCTCGTACGGCGGCTCGTCGCTGTTCGCCGGCCTCATCGCCATCGGCCTGTTGCTCAACATCGCCCATCGGTCCGGCCAGGCGCGGATGTTCGGGTCCGAGGCCACCCGGTGGGCCGGCCCCTCCACGGGGCGCGGAGTCCTGGTGCGCGGCTGACACGCCGTACCCTGGTGGGGTCCTGCTCCCCACGCTTGTCGAGGTGTTTCGTCGTGTCCGGTCCCGCATCCCCGGGTACCTCGGTCTTTCCCCGTCTCGAGCCGCTGCTCGGGTCGGTGCAGAAGCCGATCCAGTACGTCGGGGGCGAGCTCAACGCCACCGTGAAGGACTGGGACTGCGGCGCGGCCGCCGAGCCGGCCGGGCCGACCGTCCGCTGGGCGCTGATGTATCCCGACGCCTACGAGGTGGGACTGCCCAACCAGGGCGTGCAGATCCTCTACGAGGTCCTCAACGAGGTCGACTGGATCCTGGCCGAGCGCACCTACGCCGTCTGGCCCGACCTCGAGGCGGTGATGCGGGAGCACGGCATCCCGCAGTTCACCGTCGACGACCACCGGCCCGTCGGCGACTTCGACGTGCTCGGCGTGTCCTTCTCCACCGAGTTGGGCTACACCAACCTGCTGACCGCCCTCGACCTGGCAGGCGTGCCCCTCCACGCGCGCGACCGCACCGACGCGCATCCGATCGTCCTCGCCGGCGGCCACGCCGCCTTCAACCCCGAGCCGATCGCGGACTTCATCGACGCCGCGGTCCTCGGCGACGGCGAGGAGGTCGTGCTCAAGATCTCCGAGGTCGTACGCGAGTGGAAGGGCGAGGACGAGCCCGGCGGGCGCGACGGGCTGCTGCTGCGGCTCGCGGCTTCGGGCGCGGTCTACGTGCCGAAGTTCTACGACGTCAGCTACGGCGCCGACGGCGCGATCGAGCGCGTCGCTCCCAACCGGCCGGGCGTGCCCTGGCGGGTGGTCAAGCACACGCTGATGGACCTCGACGCGTGGCCGTACCCCAAGAAGCCGCTGGTGCCGCTCGCCGAGACCGTGCACGAGCGGTTCAGCGTCGAGATCTTCCGCGGCTGCACCCGCGGGTGCCGCTTCTGCCAGGCCGGGATGATCACCCGCCCTGTCCGCGAGCGGTCGATCACCACCATCGGCGACATGGTCGACAACGGCATCAAGCAGACCGGCTTCGAGGAGGTCGGACTGTTGTCGCTCTCCAGCGCCGACCACACCGAGATCGGCGACGTGGCCAAGGGCCTCGCCGACCGGTACGAGGGCTCGCACGTCTCGCTGTCGCTGCCCTCCACCCGCGTCGACGCCTTCAACATCACCCTCGCCAACGAGTTCTCCCGCAACGGGCGCCGCTCCGGCCTGACCTTCGCCCCCGAGGGCGGCTCGGAGCGGATGCGCAAGGTGATCAACAAGATGGTCACCGAGGAGGACCTGATCCGCACGGTCGCGACGGCCTACTCCCACGGGTGGCGGCAGGTGAAGCTGTACTTCATGTGCGGCCTGCCGACCGAGACCGACGAGGACGTGCTCGAGATCGCCGACCTCGCCAAGAAGGTGATCGCCAAGGGGCGCGAGGTCTCCGGTCACAACGACATCCGGTGCACTGTGTCGATCGGCGGGTTCGTGCCCAAGCCGCACACGCCGTTCCAGTGGGCCGCCCAGCTCGACTGGGAGACCACCGACCGACGCCTCCAGCAGCTGCGCGACAGCGTGCGCGCCGACAAGAAGTTCGGGCGCGCGATCGGCTTCCGCTACCACGACGGTCGCCCGGGCATCATCGAGGGACTGCTCTCCCGCGGCGACCGGCGGGTCGGTGCCGTCATCGAGCAGGTCTGGCGCGACGGCGGCCGGTTCGACGGGTGGAGCGAGCACTTCTCCTACGACCGCTGGGTCGCCGCCTGCGAGACCGCTCTGGCCGGCACCGGGGTCGACCTCGACTGGTTCACCACCAGGGAGCGGGACTTCGACGAGGTCCTGCCCTGGGACCACCTCGACTCCGGTCTCGACCGCGACTGGCTGTGGGAGGACTGGCAGGACGCCATCGACCCGGACTCCACTGTCGAGGTCGAGGACTGCCGCTGGACCCCGTGCTACGACTGCGGGGTGTGCCCGGAGATGGGCACCGAGATCCAGATCGGTCCCACCGGGCAGAAGTTGTTGCCGCTCAGCGTGGTCTGAGCTCGAGCTCGTCCTCGATCGTGCCGGGGCGGGCGGCGATCAGGCCGGACACGAGCAGGGGGACCAGCAGCCCGAGCAGGACGATCAGCGGCCAGTCCCAGGAGCCGGTCAGGTCGTGCAGCACGCCCATGCCGATCGGGCCGACGGCGGCGATCAGGTAGCCCACCGACTGGGTGAAGCCCGACAGCGCCGCGGTCGTCGGGGCGGTGCGTGCCCGGAGTCCGATCAGGGTCAGGACGAGCGGGAAGATGCTCAGGCCGGTGCCCAGCACCACCGCCCACACCCACGCCCCCGCGACCGGCGCGGCCAGGAGGCCGGCGTACCCGACGGCGACGCACCCGGTCAGCACGACCAGCAGCCAGCGCGGGTCGGCGAGCCGCGCGGTGAGGATCGGGACCAGGATCGACATCGGGATGCTGACGCCGGTGATGACCCCGAGCAGCAGGCCTGCCGTCGCTGCGTCGAAGCCGGCGTCGCGGTAGAGCTGGGCGAACCAGCCGAACACGACGTAGGCCTGCAGCGACTGGGTGCCGAAGACGATCGCCATCGCCCAGCCGAGCCGGGTGCCGGCGATGGTGCGCATGCTCACCGGAGCCGGTGCCTGGGACGTACGCCGGTGGACGGCCCGGTCGGCGCGCAGCATCAGCAGCCACGGCAGCAGGGCGGCGGTCGCGGCGATCGCCCACACCGCCAGCCCCGTCCGCCACCCGGCGTCGATCGATCCCGCCAACCCCTCGGCCAGCGGCACGGTGAGGGCGGAGGCCGCGGTGAGCCCGAGGGCGAGCGAGGTGGTGTAGGCCGCCGTCATGAGCCCGATCCGACGGGGGAAGTGCAGCCGGATGAGGGACGGCAGCACCACGTTGCCGGTGGCCATCCCGGCCAGGGCGATCAACGACAGCAGGAGGAACGCAGCCGGGTCCGACACCAGCACCCGGGCACCCTGCCCGACGATCATGCCGACCAGCGCCAGCACCGCCAGCCGATGCGGACCGATCCGCCCCGCCACGGCGGGCGCGAGGGCGCCGAAGACGGCGAACGCCAGCACGGGCAGCGTGGTGAGCACCCCGGCGACCGTGGGGCCGACCCCGAGCGCCGTGGTGAGCTCGTCGAGCACCGGCCCGACGCTGGCCGCGGCCGGCCGGAGGTTGAACGACAGAGCGATGACCGCCACCGCCGCCAGGCCGACGGCGACCGGGGGAGCGGCAGGGCGGGACGGGGTCGGCTCGGTCACCGCCCCATGATCCGCCGGTCCCGGCGCTCGATCGGCACCGGGGTGTCGGTCGGGTGCGGCAGCATGGTCACCATGAGCACCCGTACGCCGGCCCCCGCCCCGGTCCGTCACGTCGACGACCGGGAGCGCCGGGCCCGGCTCGCCCGGCGTCATGCCCTGGGTGGCGCCCACCGGGTCCCCACCATCGCCGACGCCGTGGCCGCCACCGTGTGCCTGCACGCGACCGAGCCGGCCACGCCGTACCTCTCCCTCTTCGCGCGCCTCGACGACGTCGACCGACCGACCGTCGCCCGGGCGCTCTACGAGGAGCGCAGCAT
>JAJUGK010000100.1 GCA_029268205.1 Nocardioidaceae bacterium | reverse complement strand
GAACCTCGCGCCGTTGTGCCGCTCCCATCATCGGCTCAAGACCCACCGTGGTTGGGACTACCGGCGCCGCACCGACGGGACTTTTGCCTGGACCGACAGGTGGGGACGAGCCGTCCGGGACGAGCACGAACCCGAGCCGCCGACCGTGGCATCACGGATCGAGTTCCACCTGAGCGACTTCCTGGTCGAGTACGCCGGCGACGGCCCCGACCCACCCACCTGACGACCGCGCCCCGGCGCCCGCGGGTCTCGACGCCGCTCGACCAGACAGGAGACGCCCCCGCGGGCGTACCGCCGCGCCCCGAGCGTCCTCAGGACCCCTGGTTGACGTAGTGGTCGAGCTGGTCGCGCTCGAACTGCAGCTGGTCGATCTTGTGCTTGACCAGGTCGCCGATGCTGACGATGCCGACGAGGGCGCCGTCGTCGACGACCGGGACGTGCCGGATCCGCAGCGCCGTCATCGTCGTCATCAGCTCATCGAGCGTGGTGTCGGGGGCGCAGGTCTCGACGACGGCGGTCATGATCGCGCCGACGGTGTTGTTGACCACCGTGCCGTCGTGGTGCAGGTGCCGGACGACGTCGCGCTCGCTCACGATGCCCTCCATCGTGGTGCCGTCGCTGCTGACCACCAGGGCGCCGACGTTGTGCTCGGCGAGCAGCGCCAACAGCTCGCGGACTCCCGCGTCGGGGCGCACGGTGATGACCTCGTGGATCGCCTTGGCCTTGAGAACGTCGTGGATACGCATCGGAGCCTCCGCTGTCGTCAGGCCTCGACGGTACCCACGAAGACCGCACGCCGGGAAGGGGCGCGGGGAAGTCCTAGGACTCCTCGGTACGCCGCCGCCGCGCCGCCAGGTCGTGGAGGACCCCGGGACCCGCCGCCGTCGCATCCGGGTCGTCACCCGCGGGCACGGCGCCGAGGTAGGACAGGGCCTGATCGTGCAGGCGGCCGTTCGTGGCGATCGCGTTGCCGCCCCACGGGCCCGGGGTGCCGGCCAGCGAGGTGAAGGTCCCCCCGGCCTCGCGGACGATGACGTCGAGCGCGGCCATGTCGTAGGTCTCGAGCTCGGGTTCGGCGGCGATGTCGACCGCCCCCTCGGCCACGAGCATGTAGGACCAGAAGTCGCCGTACGCCCGGGTGCGCCAGCAGCGCCGGCTCAGCGCGAGGAAGTCCTGCAGCTGACCGGCCTCCTCCCACCCGGTGAAGGAGGAGTAGGAGAACGAGGCGTCGGTGAGCTGGTCGACGTCGGAGACCCGGCAGGCGCTCGCCCGCACCAGCGACCGCCCGGTCCAGGCGCCCGACCCCTTGGTGGCCCACCAGCGACGGTTCAGCTGGGGCGCGGAGACGACCCCGACCACGACCTCGTCGTCGACGGCCAACGCGATCAGCGTCGCCCACACCGGCACGCCGCGGACGAAGTTCTTGGTGCCGTCGATCGGGTCGACGATCCACCGCCGGCTGCCGCTGCCGGTGCTTCCCTGCTCCTCGCCGGTGACCGCGTCCCGGGGCCGGGCGCGCGACAGGGTGCGGCGGATCGCCTCCTCGACCGCCCGGTCGGCGTCGGTCACCGGCGTGAGGTCGGGCTTGCGCGCGACGTGCAGGTCCAGCGCCTTGAACCGGTCGTTGGTCAACGAGTCGGCGTCGTCGGCCAACAGATGGGCCAACCGCAGGTCGTCGGTGTAGTCGGGGGCACGATCACCAGAGGCCATGCGGCTCACCGTAGCGGTCGGCGGTCAGTCGCCGTCCGCACGCTCGCGGCTGGCGAGCAGCCGGCGGAAGGAGTCGACCCGGCCCGGGGTGGTCGCGCCGGCCGCGAGGGCGTCGTCCAACCCGCACTCGGGCGCGTCGTACCCATGGGTGCATCCGCGGGAGCAGGTGGCGGTGTGCTCGACGAGGTCGGGGAAGAAGTCGATGAGCCGCGCCGCGTCGACGTGCGCGAGGCCGAAGGACCGGATGCCGGGGGTGTCGACGATCCACCCGTCGCCGTCGGGCAACGCCAGCATCACCGCGGAGGTCGAGGTGTGCCGACCGCGGCCGGTGACCGCGTTGACCCGGCCCGTGAGCCGATCGGCCCCGGGCACGAGACCGTTCACCAGCGTCGACTTGCCGACGCCGCTGTGCCCGATCAGCACGCTCGTGCGGCCCGCGAGCCGTTCGCGCAGGTCGCCCAGCTCGGTCCCGGCGCGCGTGACCACCCACGGCACGTCCAGCGGCCGGTAGATCTCCAGCAGCGTCTCGGGATCGGCCAGGTCGGGCTTGGTGAGGCACAACAGCGGATCCATCCCCGCGTCGTAGGCCGCCACGAGCGCCCGGTCGATCAGCCGGGGGCGGGGCTCGGGGTCGGCCAGGGCGGCGACCACGACCAGCTGGTCGGCGTTGGCGACGATCACGCGCTCGACCGGATCGTCGTCGTCGGCGCTGCGCCGCAGGACGGTGCTGCGGTTGTCGACGACCGCGATCCGCGCCAGCGTGCCCTCGGCCCCGGAGGTGTCGGCCACCAGTCGCACCCGGTCACCGACCACGACCGCCTTCCGCCCCAACGGCCGGGCCTTCATGGCGGTCACCACGGTGCCGTCCCCGAGCAGGCAGGTGTAACGGCCGCGGTCGACGGTCGTCACCCGGGCCGGGACGGCGTCGTCGTAGCTGGGTCGGTCCTTGGTGCGGGGACGGGTACGGCGACGGGGGCGCTCGAAGCGCTCGTGGTCGTACTCGTCGTACCGCGGGCTCACGCGAACAGGCCCGCCCAGGTCCCCGCGAAGTCGGGGAAGGTCTTGCTCGTGGTGTCGATGTCCTCGACGAGCACGTCGGGCACCACCGCGCCCAGGACGACCCCGGCGTGGGCCATCCGGTGGTCGGCATAGGTACGGAAGACGCCGCCGTGCAACTGCGCCGGGCGGATCTCCAGGCCGTCGGCGGTCTCGGTGACGTCGCCGCCGAGGCGGTTGATCTCGGTCGCGAGGGCCTTGAGCCGGTCGGTCTCGTGACCGCGGATGTGCGCGACCCCGCGGATCACCGACGGCGAGTCGGCCAGCGCGCAGAGTGCGGCGACGACGGGGGTGAGCTCGCCGACGTCGTGCAGGTCGACGTCGATGCCGCGGAGCCCCCTGCCGGTGACCCGCAGCCCGTCGTCGTCGCGGACGACCTCCGCGCCCAACAGCGTGAGCAGTTCGCGCCACGCGTCACCCGCCTGGGTGGTGCTGGTGGGCCAGTCGCGGACCACGACGGTGCCACCGGTCGCGGCGGCGAGCGCGAGGAACGGGCCGGCGTTGGAGAGGTCGGGTTCGACGACGGCGTCGAGCGGAGCGACCGGCCCCGGCGCGACCTGCCAACGGGCCGGCTCGCTGTCGTCGACGTGCACCCCGCGCTCGCGCAGGCACGCCACCGTCATGTCGATGTGCGGCAGGGAGGGCAGCGGGCCGCCGGCATGGCGCACCTCGACACCCCGCTCGTACGCCGGCCCCGCCAGCAGCAGCGCGGAGACGAACTGACTGGAGGAGGAGGCGTCGATCGTGACCGGCCCGCCGGCGACGGTGCCGGTCCCGCGGACCACGAACGGCAGCGTGCCGCGGCCCTCGTCGTCGATGTCGACCCCCAGGCCGCGCAAGCCCTCGAGCACGGCACCCATCGGCCGGGTGCGGGCGTGCGGGTCGCCGTCGAAGTGCACCGACCCCGGGGTCAGGGCCGCGAGGGGCGGGACGAACCGCATCACCGTGCCGGCCAGGCCGCAGTCGATCGCAGCGCCCGCGCGCCACGGGCCCGGGGTCACCGTCCAGTCGGGGCCGGTGGTGTCGACCTCCGCACCGAGCGCGGTGAGCGCGGCGGCCATCAGCTCGGTGTCCCGCGAGCGCAGGGCCCGCCGCAGCACCGACGGCCCGGTCCCGAGCGCACCGAGGACCAGCGCGCGGTTGGTCAGCGACTTCGAGCCGGGCAGCCGCAGCTCGGCGGTCACCGGCGACTCGGCGTACGGCGCGGCCCAGGTGCGGCGGTCAGAAGGGGTCATCGAGCGGATTCTAGGCGGGGCGGTCCGGCGACGAGCACGGCGATGGCCGTGGTGATCGGGACCGCCGCGACGATGCCGAGGCTGCCGACCAACCCGCGCAGCACCTCCTGCCCGATCCCGTCCGAGAGCAGGGCGCTGCCGAAGTCGGACGAGGTCAGGCTGAGCAGCAGCAGGAGCGGGAGCATCGAGGAGGCGTACGCCAGGCACAGGGTGTTCACGGCGGCGGTGACGTGCGAGCGCCCGATGCGCATCGCGGCGCGGAACACCCGGCGCCGTGACGCGGTCGGGTCGGCGGCCCGCAGCTCCCACACCGCCGCGGCCTGCGTGACGGTCACGTCGTCGAGCACGCCGAGCGCACCGATGATCAGGCCGGCGAGGATCAACCCCTGGTAGTCGAGGTCCTCCCGCAACGCGCTGAGGAACGCCACCGACTCGTTGCTGAAGCCGGTGAACTGCGCCGCGGCGGAGAAGTAGGCCCCGAGCACGCCGGCGAGGATCAGCGACAGCAGGGTGCCGATGAACGCCACCGACGTGACCGCGCGGATGCCGTGGCCGAGGTAGAGCGTCACGACCATCACCGCGGAGGCGGCCACGATCGCGACCAGCAGCGGGGAGCGGCCCTCGAGCAGGTTGGGCAGGACGAACCAGATCACCAGGGCCAACGACCCGGCCAGGCTCAGCAGCGAGGTGACGCCGCGCCAGCGCGAGAGGGCGATCACCGCGATGGCGAAGACCGCGAGCAGCAGGTACATCGGGGTCGAGCGGTCGAAGTCGGCGATCGACCACTGGACCGCCTCCAGACCGCCGGGGGAGTGGAAGAGCACGACGTCGTCCCCGGCCCGCACCTGCGGTGCCCCGGTGCCCATCGGCAGCGGCGCCTCGACCACATCGCCGGCGGCGGCGCCGGTGTGCTCGGCGTTGCCGTCCAGCTCGACCCGGGTGGACATGCACGTGCCCGACGCCCCCTGACCGACGACCTCGGCCAACTCGGGGGAGCAGGGCTGGATCGACTCGACCGTCCCGGTGACCCGGTCGGGCCGGGCGTACCCCTCCGGACGGTCGAGATCGCCGCTGGGCCACAGGACGACCAGAGCGACCACGGTGACCGCGATCAGCGGCAGGACGATCGCGGCGAGGATGCCGACGACCCGGCGGGGGAGTTCGATGCGCCCGCCGTGGTCGTCGACGGGGGGGTGGAGGTGCTCGCTCAGGTCAGCCGACCTGGGCGCGTGCGAGCTTGGCCTCGCGCTTGGCGGACTTCGCGGCGCGCTTGGCCTCACGGCGTACGTCGCCGGCGGCGCGCTTCGCCCGCCACGCCATCCCGGGCTTGCCGTCGGTGTCGACGGCGGCGAGCAGCAGCCCGCCGAGCATGGAGGCGTTCTTGAAGAAGTGGATCTGCTGGTTGGACTTCGCGCCCGGGTCGGACTCCTCCCAGAACCGGTGACCGGCGATGGTCGTCGGCACCAGGGTGGCGGCCAGCGCGGCGCTGGCCAGGCGGGGTGCCCGACCGGTGGCCAGCGCGAGACCGGCCACGACGTGGACGGCACCGTTGATCTTCACCTGGGTCTCGGCGTCCCGCGGCAGCGGCACCTGGGCCTTCTGAGCGCCGGCGGCGAGCCGATCGGCCATCGGCTGCACCTGGGGCGCCATCGCCTTGGCGTTGCGCAGCGAGTTGATGCCGCCGACGACGAACATCGAGGCGAGCAGCGGACGTGCGACCAACCGAGTGACAGTCATGCGCCCTTTCCTACCCCATCGTCGCGTCTCCACGCCCTCGCGGGCGCCCCCTCGTGCCTAGGCTGGGCACATGTGCGGTCGCTACGCCTCCAGCCGTTCGCCCGACGAACTGGTCGACGAGTTCGACGTCGCTGTGAGCATGGTCGGGGCCGGGATCCCGGCCGACTTCAACGTCGCGCCGACCAAGGAGGTCTACGCCGTCCTCGAGCGCCCGCCCGCCCCCGACCGGGGGCGTCCCGCGCCCGAGCGGCAGCTACGGGTGCTCACCTGGGGCCTGGTGCCCTCCTGGGCCAAGGACCCGAAGATCGGCAGCCGGATGATCAACGCCCGCGCCGAGACCGTGGCGGAGAAGCCCTCCTTCCGCAAGGCCTTCGCCGCGCGCCGCTGCGTCCTGCCCGCCGACGGCTACTACGAGTGGTACGCCGGCGAGCCCGACGCCCGCGGCAAGCCCCGCAAGCAGCCCTTCTACATCCATCCCGGCGACGACAGCGTGCTCGGTCTGGCCGGCCTCTACGAGATCTGGCGCGACCCCACCAAGCCCGACGACGCCGAGGACCGGTTCCGCTGGACCTGCACCGTCATCACCACCGAGGCCGAGGACTCCTTAGGCCGCATCCACGACCGGATGCCGATGCTGGTCGAACGCGACCGCCGCGACCAGTGGCTCGATCCCCGCATCCACGGCACCGAACTGCTCGACCTGCTCGTGCCCGCGGCGCCCGGACGGCTGGTCGCCCACCCGGTCTCGACGGCCGTCGGCAACGTCGCCAACAACGGTCCGGAGCTGACCGCGCCGATCCCGCTCAGCGAAGCGATCGTGGAGGCCTGATGGCACTCGCCGGTCGCGAGGTACGCGAGGTCGAGACCCCCCAGGGCACCGCCCGCCTGCACATCTCGCGCGCCGGCCGCCCGCGGGCCACCGTGCTGCTCTCCCACGGAGCCGGCGGCGGTGTCGACGCTCCCGACCTCGTCGCCCTCGATCGGGGGCTGCCGCGCCTCGACGTGACCGTGATCCGGCTCGAGCAGCCGTGGCGGGTCGCCGGCCGGAAGATCGCCGGACCCCCGGCAACGCTGGACGAGGCGCTGGTGTCCGCGGCGTCGCAGTTGCGCACCCGTACGCCCCTCGTGCTCGGCGGGCGCAGTGCCGGAGCGCGCAGCGCCGCCCGGTGTGCGCGGACCCTGGGGGCGTCCGGCTATCTGGCGCTGGCCTTCCCGCTCCACCCGCCGGGCAAGCCGGAGCGCTCGCGGATCGACGAGTTGCTGGGGGCGGGCGTGCCCACGCTGGTCCTCCAGGGCGAGCGGGACCCGTTCGGCCGCCCCGAGGAGTTCCCGCCCGACGCCCCGGGGCGTCAGCTGGTCGTCGTCCCGGAGGCCGCGCACGACCTCAAAGTGGGTGCGCGCGCGGCGCTGACCCAGGAGGAGGTCGACGCGCTGGTCGTGGAGGCGACCGAGGAGTGGCTCGAACGCGAGGTCGTCGGCACGGGTTAGGCCGGGGAATAGCAGCTGCCGCCCCCGGTGTTCTGCTCATGAACGACCACTGAGGGGAGGATGCGTGCCGACATCGGGGAGCACCCTGGAGGCCGACCGCCTAGGCTGGGCGGTGATGACCGACGAACCGTGGGACGACCCCACTGACGAGGCCGAGGTCGTCGACCCGGCCACCGAGACCGCGGAGGCACGCGCCGCGCGGTTCGAGCGGGACGCCCTGCCGTTCCTCGACCAGCTCTACGGAGCCGCGATGCGGATGACCCGCAACCCCGCGGACGCCGAGGACCTGGTGCAGGAGACCTTCGCGAAGGCGTACTCCTCGTTCCACCAGTTCAAGCCCGGCACGAACCTCAAGGCCTGGCTCTACCGCATCCTCACCAACACCTTCATCAACAACTACCGCAAGGCCCAGCGCCGTCCGCAGCAGTCGATGGCCGAGGAGGTCGAGGACTGGCAGCTGGCCCGTGCCGAGTCCCACACCTCCTCCGGGCTGAAGTCCGCCGAGGTCGAAGCACTCGAGCGCCTGCCCGACAGCGACGTCAAGGAGGCGCTGCAGCGGCTCCCCGAGGACTTCCGACTCGCGGTCTACCTCGCCGATGTCGAAGGCTTCCCCTACAAGGAGATCGCCGAGATCATGGAGACCCCGATCGGGACGGTCATGTCCCGCCTGCACCGTGGCCGACGGCAGCTGCGCGACCTGCTCGCCGACTACGCGCGCGAACGCGGGATGAAGGTTCCCCACGACGCCGGGACGGGAGGCCGGTCATGAGCGGACCGCTGGGTGAGGACTGTGGGTGCGACTGCACCCAGGCGCTCGAGCAGCTCTACCTCTTCCTCGACTCCGAGATCGACAACGCCACCTGCGAGGAGATCCAGGCGCACGTCGACTCCTGCTCGGAGTGCCTGAGTGCCTACGACCTCGAACGGCTGGTCCGTGCGCTGGTCTCGCGCTCGTGCTCCGAGCGAGCCCCCGAACCGCTGCGCGAGCGGGTGCTGATGAGCATCCGGCAGGTCCAGGTCCGCATCGAGGTCCAGGACTGAGACCCGGCCTGGGTTTGGCGCTCCCCGCGCGACCTGGGATGATGTCCGACGGCTCGGTGCTCCCGGGCCTCGATCGAGCATGAGCCGCCGAGGAGGAACCATGGGCAAGACCGGCCGCAAGCGCCGCGCGCGCCGCAAGAAGGGCGCGAACCACGGCAAGCGCCCCAACACCTGAGGCGTTGACCTGAGCATCCGGACCCCCGCACCGTCGGTGTGGGGGTCCGCTGCATCCGGGGGGCGTCCAGCAGGACGCGTGCCGCCGGGCGTCGGCGAGGATGGAGCCATGAGCACCCACCTGCCGCCCGCCGCCGAGGCGCGCCTGACCTTCACCGTGACCGACGCCGACACCGCGGCCGCCGTGGGGTCGGGCGACCTGGACGTCCTCGGTACGCCCCGCCTGCTGGCCTGGTGCGAGGCGGCGACCTGCGCCGCGCTCGCCGACCACCTCGACCCGGCCAGCACCTCGGTCGGGACCCGGGTCGCCCTCGAGCACCGCGCCGCGAGCGCGGTGGGCGCGGCCGTGGAGGTGCACGCCAGCCTGGTGCACGTCGACGGTCGGCTCGCCCGGTTCAGCGTCGCGGCCGAGCACCGGGTCGGCGACGGCGCGCCGGTGTTGATCGGCACCGGCGAGGTCACCCGGGTCGTCGTCGACCGCGAGCGGTTCCTCGCCCGCCTGCCCTGAGCCGGTGCTGAGCCGGTGCTGATCGGGGCCGTCAGATCCCGAACGTGTTGCGCGGGTAGGCCGCGTCCACATCGGTGATGACGTTGACCAGGTAGGGCACACCGGAGGCGAACGCCCGGTCGAGCGCCGGTCCGATCTCGCGGGGGTCGGTGACCTCCTCGCCGGCGCCGCCCAGTGCCCTGACCACCTCGTGGTAGCTGGTCCGCGGCGCCAGGTCGGCAGCCACGTCGTAGCCGTAGAGCATCTGCATGGGGCCCTTCTCCAGGCCCCACGCGCCGTTGTTGCCGACCACCATCACCACCGGCAGATCGTGGCGCACCAGGGTGTCGACGTCCATCAAGGACATCCCCGCCGCCCCGTCGCCGTAGAGCAGCACCACCTGCGAGGAGGGTCGCGCCAGCCGCGCGGCGATCGCGCCCCCGAGCCCCGCGCCCAGGCAGCCGTACGGTCCGGGGTCGAGCCACCCGCCCGGCCGCTTCGGCTCGACGTACTTGCCGGCGAAGGACACGAAGTCGCCGCCGTCGCCGACCACGACCGCGTCGTCGGCCAGGCGCGGGACCAGCTCGCCGTAGATGCGGGCGGGATGGATCGGGTCGGCCTCGGCCCGCAGCAGCTCCTCGTCGCGCGCCGCGGCCGCGGCGACCGTCTGCTGCAGCCGCTCGACCCACCCGACCCAGTCCGTACGCCGCTCCCGGCGCAGGGTGGCCTCGAGCAGCCCGTCCAGGACGAGCGTGAGATCGCCGCTGGCCGACCCGGCGAGCTCGGCGTGACCCGAGACCTGCCCGGGCGAGTCGGCCAGGTGCACCGTCTTCGCCACCGGCGCGCCGTCCTTGCCGCCGAACACGCCGTAGCTGAGCCGGAAGTCCAGCGGCGTGCCCACGACGATCGCCAGGTCGCAGGTGCCGAGCGCGGCGCCGCGGGCCTTGGTCATCAGCAGGCGGTGACCGCCGGGCACGACGCCGCGCCCCATGCCGTTGGTGATCGCCGGCAGGCCGAGCTCCTCGACCAGCCGCAGGGCCGCCTCCTCGGCGCCGTCGGCCCACACGTCGGTGCCGAGCACGACGACCGGGCGCTCGGCCGCAGCGAGCAGGTCCGCGATCCGCTCCAGCGCGTCGGTGTCGGGCTGGAGCGGCGCGGGCATCGTCAGGTCCGGGGTGTCGACGACCGCGGAGTTGAACAGCTCGTCCATCGGGACGTCGACGAACACCGGACCGCGGTGCGAGCTGCCCGCGGCGGCGAAGGCCTCCTGCATGCCGCCGGCGATCT
>JAJUGK010000099.1 GCA_029268205.1 Nocardioidaceae bacterium | reverse complement strand
CTGGGGAGCACTCATGCGGAGACCTCGTCTCGATCGGGGCGCGCGACCAGCGCGCCGACGTCGGCCCACAGCAGCTCGCGCGCGGACTCCGCGGCGGCGAACGGGCCGATGGTGGCGAATCCGTGGAACAGGTCCGGGTAGTGCCGGTGGCGTACGGGGGTGCCGGCCGCGCGCAGCGCGTCCGCGTAGGCCGCGCCCTCCGAGCTCAGCGGATCGCGGCCCGCGGTCACCACGACGGCCGGCGCGAGGCCGGCCAGACTCGCCGCACGGCTGGGGACGACGTACTCCGCCGGCTCCGGCAGGGGCGTGGAGGCGGGGTGGCCACCGAGGTACTGCGTCCAGTACCACTCCATCGCGGCGCGGGTGTTGAAGTGGCCCTCGGCGTAGGTGCGATAGCTGGGCGAGTCGAAGTCGGGCTCGATCACCGGGTAGAGCAGGACCTGGCCCGCGAGCGCGGGGCCGCCGCGGTCCCGCGCCATCAGCGCCACGACCGCCGCGAGGTTGCCGCCGGCGCTGTCGCCGGCGACGACGAGCCGGCCGGGATCGACCCCGAGGTCGCGGGCGTGGGCGTGGGTCCAGACGGTGGCGGCGTACGCGTCCTCGGCCGCCGCGGGTGCGGGGTGCTCGGGCGCGAGCCGGTAGTCGACCGAGACCACGACCGCGCCGGTGTGGCGGGCGAACCGACGGCAGAAGCCGTCGTGGCTCTCGATGCTGCAGAAGACGAAGCCGCCGCCGTGGAGGAACACCACCGCCGGTCGGGACCCCTCCTCGCCGGGGGCATCCGGATGCGGGTGGTAGATCCGCACCGGCACCCCGGGATCCGCTAGGACGACCCGGTCCTCGGCGGACCGCACGTCGTCGAGGTTGGTGACCACGGCGCTGCGGGCGGCGACCGCGGCCCGTGCCTCGGGACCGGTCATCTGCTCGACCCGGGGAAAACCGTCGTCGAGCACCTGGAGCAGGTCGGCCACCTCGCGGCCGAGCACGTCGTCGAGCACATCCACCTCCATTCGGACTGGACTATTTCTAAACGAAATAGTCGCGGCGATCAACCGCCGGTTCCGCCAACGCTGGAATGTGCCGAATCAGAACATTCCGAACCACCGGTTGCGGGTACGATCCGGCCATGCCCTCTGCAGACCCCACCGCCGAACCGACGGACGGCACCCCGCCGCTCCCCGCCCTGCGCCCGACGAGTTGGGCGGTGCTCGGGCTGCTCTCCTTCGGCGAGGAGCTGTCGGGCTACGACCTGAAGAAATGGGCGAACTGGAGCCTGCGGTTCTTCTACTGGGCCCCGTCCTACAGTCAGATCTACGGCGAGCTCCGCAAGCTCGAGGACCTCGGGTTCGCGGTGTCCCGCGTGGTCAACAAGGACGACATCCGCGGCAAGCGGCTCTACCGGATCACCCCGGCGGGCGAGGAGGCGGTCGCCCGCTGGGCCGCCGAGGCACCGGTCGAGCCGGCCGTGCTCAAGCACGGCGTGATGCTGCGCATGTGGTTGGGCCATGCCAGCGACCCCGCCATGTTGCGCTCGATGCTCGAGCAGCACCGCGACGAGTCGGAGAAGATGCGCGTGCGGGCCGCCGCCGACGTCGAGGGGTCCGAGCACGAGCCCGGGTGGGCCTTCCCCACCATGGTGCTGCGGTGGTCGGAGCGCTACTACGCCGATGAGCGCGACCGGGCCGAGACGATGCTCGCCGAGCTCGACGACGCGGTCCGCAAGCAGCGTCGCGCCCGCCGCAGGGGCGGTGCGAAGCGCTCCTCGGAGGAGCTGCGCCAGCGCCGCGCCTGAGCCCGGTGGATCCGGGCTGAGCCTCAGGCCGGCGACTCCTCCTGCGGCAGGTGGGCCGCGCGGCCGTGCTCGACGTACCGGGCCGTCAGGTCGGCACGCGCGGCGGCGTCGAGCAGGACGTACTCCGGCGTCCGCCCCACCCGGACGTAGACCGGATCGTGGACGGTGGCCCACGCGACCCGACGCAGCGGCGCCTTGTCGACCTTGCCGCTGCCGGTGGTCGGCAACCGGTCGAGGATCCGGACGTAGCTGGGCCACCACTTCGCGCCGAGGTCGGGCTGGGCGGCGAGGAACGCCCCGAATTCCGACGGGTCGAACACGTGGCTGCCGTCGAGCTCGATGGCGGTCATCACCTGGTCACCGGTGACCGGGTCGGCGACCGCGAACACCGGCGCGGCGACCGCCCCGGGGAACCGCTCGATCACCCGCTCCACCTGCGCGGCGGCGAAGTTCTCCGAGTCGACCCGCAGCCACTCCGAGGAGCGACCGGCGAAGTAGAACCACCCGTCCTCGTCCCGGTAGGCCAGGTCGCCCGACCAGTAGTCGTCCCCGCGGACCCGGTCGGCCATCGCCCCGGGGTTCTTCCAGTAGCCCTCGAAGGTCGGGGCGAGCCCGACCGCGACCAGCTCCCCGATCGCCTCGGGGTTGACCAGGCGGCCCGACGCGTCGAACCGCGCCCGTGGGCACTCCTCCCCCGTCTCCTGGTCCAGCACCCGCACGTCGGCGCCGTTGGCCGGCAGCCCGAGCGCGTTCAGCGGGGTGTCGGGGGTGCGGTTGATCCGGAAGACGCCCTCGCTGGATCCGTAGCCCTCCATCACCTCGCAGCCGAACCGCTCGGCGAAGCGGAGGACGTCGGCGACCGAGCCCTCGGTGCCGTAGGCCAGGCGGAGCGTGCTCGTCCGGTCGCGCGGGTCCTCGGGGCGACTGAGGACGTAGGACAGCGTGCGCCCGACGTAGTTCACGAACGTCACGCCGTGGCGGTGGATGTCGTCGCTGAACCGGGAGGCGGAGAACTTCCGCACCATCGCCACCGTCGCGCCGGCGTGCCAGGCGGGCGCAAGGTTGAGCATCACCGCGTTGCCGTGGAACAACGGGGTGTAGAGGTAGGTCACCGCGTCACGATCGATCCCGAGCCGGCCGACGAGGGTGTCGGTCAGCCGTCCCAGCCGGCCCTGGCTCACCAGCGCTGCCTTCGGGCGTCCGGTCGACCCGCTGCTGAACAGCAGCATCGCCAGGTCGTCGGCGGCCGGTTCGGCCTCCGGCAGTCCGGCTCCGCGGTACGGCGCCAGCCACGCCGCGTACGCCGCGTCCTCCTCGCCGTCGGGGGTGTCGATCACCCGCACCGGAGCACTCGGGGCGCCCTCGGCGAGGGTGGCGGCCCACCGGGACTCGGTGATGATCAGGTCGAGGTCGGCGTGCGCGGCGTCGTCGGCGATCTCGGCGCCGCTGCGGCTGGAGTTCAGCCCCACCAGCACCGCGCCCGCCAGGCCGCAGGCCCCGACCCAGAACACGTAGTCGGGCACGTTGTCGAGCAGGATCCCGACGTGCACCTGCCGGTCCGCCGGGCGCGGCACGGTGTCGAGCAGGGCCGCGGCCCGGTCGCTGCTCTCCTGGACGATCTCGGCCCAGGTCCACTCCCGATCCTCGAAGCGCAGCCCGACCTTGGCGTCGCCCCGCCGACTGCGCAGGATCGCCGCGATCGTGGTCACGCCCCGGCCTCCACCAGCCCCGTGGCGACCGGCGGCCGCTGGGCGACGACCTCGGCGTGGTGGCAAGCGACGTAGTGCCCGTCGCCGGCCGGGCGCAGCTCGGGCTCGCGCTCGGCGCACAGCTCGGTGGCCAGCGGACAGCGGGTCCGGAACCGGCAGCCGCTCGGCGGGTCGAGCGGCGAGGGGAGCTCCGCGGAGAGCGCGCTCGGGACGCCCTGCTCCTGCTGGTCGGCGTCGAGGTGCGCGGTCGGCACGGACTCCAGCAGCAGCCGGGTGTAGGGGTGGACCGCCTCCTTGGCGAGCCGGCCCGACGGGACGACCTCGCAGACCTTGCCGAGGTACATCACCATGATCCGGTCGCTGATGTTCTTCACCACCGCGATGTCGTGGGCGATGAAGACCATGCTCAGGTCGTAGCGCGCCTTGGTGTCCTCGAGCAGGTTGAGGATCTGGGCCTGCACCGAGACGTCGAGGCTCGAGACCGGCTCGTCGCAGATCAGCACCCGCGGGTCGAGCATCAGCGCGCGGGCGATGCACACCCGCTGGCACTGCCCGCCCGACAGCTCGTGGGGCCGGCGGTCCCACACCACGTCGGGGTTGAGACCGACGGCGTCGAGCACCTCGCGGATCTTGTCGTCGCTGACCTGGCGGCCCCAGATCCGCGGTCCCTCGGCGACCAGGTCCTTGACCTTGCGTCGCGGGTTCAACGAGGAGACCGGGTCCTGGAAGATCATCTGCATCTGCGAGCGGGCCTGACGCAGCTTCTCTCCCCCCACGCCGGTGAGCGGCTCCCCGCCCAGCCGCACCTGCCCGGAGGTCGGCGGCGGCAGCTGCATGATCGCGCGGCCGGCGCTGGACTTGCCGCAGCCGGACTCGCCCAGGATCCCGAGCGTCTCGCCCTCGACGAGGTCGAAGCTGATGCCGGAGACGGCGTGCACGGTCTGCCCGCCCTTGGCCGGGAACTCCACGACCAGCTCCTCGACACTGAGCACCCGCTCGTCCTCGGGACGCAGGTGCATGCTGCCGGAACCGGCCATCAGCGCTCTCCTCGCTCGTCCGGGAGACTCCCGGCGTTGACAGGGTGGTGGCAGGCGAACAGGTGCCCGCCGGGTCCGTCCAGGACCGGCGCCACCGCGACGCAGTCGTCCTGGGCGTACCGGCACCGGGGGGCGAACCGGCACCCCGGGGGCGGCGCGGACATGTCCGGCGGGGAGCCGTCGATCGCGGCCAGCCGCAGGTGCGGCGGCTCGTCGAGATCCGGGATCGCCGCGAGCAGTGCCTCGGCGTACGGGTGGTGCGGCTGGGTGAACAGCGACCGCGCGTCGGCGGTCTCGACGACCCGGCCGGCATACATGACCGCGACCCGGTCGGTGCGCCCGGCGACGACGCCGAGGTTGTGGCTGATCAGGATCAGCGCCATGCCGAGCTCGGCCCGCAGCCGGTCGAGCAGGTCGAGGATCTGGCGCTGCACCGTCACGTCGAGCGCGGTGGTCGGCTCGTCGGCGATCAACAGCTCCGGCTCGTTGGCCAGCGCCATCGCGATCACGACGCGCTGCCGCATGCCGCCGGACAGCTCGTGGGGGTACTGGTCGATGCGGCGCCGGGAGTCGGGGATGCCGACGAGGTCGAGCAGCTCGAGGGCCCGCTCCCGCGCCTGGGCGCGGTTGAGACCGCGGTGCTTGCGCACCGTCTCGGTCAGGTGCACCCCGACCTTCTTCACCGGGTTGAGCGCGGTCAGCGGGTCCTGGAAGACCATGCCGACCTTGCTGCCCCACAGCTCGGTGAGCTGCTTGCGCTCCAGGGCCTGGACGTCGATGCCGTCGAGCAGCACCTTGCCGGTGACCGTGATCGGGCCCTCGGTGCGGTGCAGCCCCATGATCGTGCGCCCGAGCACGGACTTGCCCGAGCCGGACTCACCGACGATGCCGAGCGCCTCGCCCTTGCGCAGGATCAACGAGACCCCGTCGACGGCCTTCAGCGGTCCGCGGGCGGTCTGGATCACGGTGCGCAGGTCGTCGACGACGAGCATGGGCTGGTCGGTCACCGGCGCCTGTGCGGGGTGGACCTGAGCAGTGGACTGGGTCATCAGGTCCTCCTAGAGCTTGCCCGCGCGCGGGTCGAAGCGGGCGCGGGCCCGCTCCCCGAGCGCGTTGAAGGCGAACACCGTCAAGAACAGCACGGTTCCGGGCACCATCACGATGTGCGGGTGCTGCTCGAAGACGCGCCCCTGACCCTCGGAGATCATGTTGCCCCACGAGGGCGCGGGCGCTTGGATGCCGAGTCCGAGGAAGCTCAGCGAGGCCTCCGCGACGATCAGCACCGAGACCATCACCATCGCGTACGACGCCAGCGGCAGCAGCACGTTGGGCAGCAGCTCGCGCACCATGATGCGGATGCTCGAGGCGCCCATGGCCCGGCCGGCCAGGACGAACTCGCGCTGGGCGAAGGACATCGTGCTGGCCCGCGCGACCCGGATCATGCTGGGCAGCGCCATCAGTGACAGGGCGAAGGCGATGTTGCGCAGGCTCGGGTCGAGCACGGTGGCGAGCGCGATCAGCAGGATGAGCGGGGGGACGGCCAGCAGCGAGTTGGCCAGGATCCCGACGACCCGGTCGGTGGTCTTGCGGCGGTAGCCGGCCAGGATGCCGATGGCGCCGCCGACGACCATGCCGATGAGCACCGCACCCAGCGCCACGACCAGCGAAGCACGAGCGCCGTACAACACGCGCGCGAGCAGGTCGAGACCGAAGTTGTTGGTGCCCAGCGGGTTGTCCGACAACAGGTCCGGACGGGCCATCGCCGGGTCCATCATCGTCGCGGCCAGATTCTCGTGCTCCCCGATGGGCAGGATCGGCGCGGCGATCGCGGCACCGATGAGGACCACCAGCCAGATCAGGCACAGCCAGGTCGTGAGGTCGAAGGCCGGACCGAAGCGGCGTCGTCCGATCTCCACGGCTCCGAGGTAGAGCACGACGAGCCCGACCAGGGCCACGCCGGCCTGGGCCCAGCCCTGGCCCGCCATGGCGACGACCGCCACGACGGTGACGGCGATCCCGACGACCGCCAGGAGCGGACCGCGCCACGCGGGGGCGCGGGTGGCCTCGTCGAGGGTCACGGCAGGTGCGGCGTCGACGACGGGTCCGGACGCTTGCTCAGACATGGGACCTCCGCACGCGCGGGTCGAGATAACCGTAGGACAGGTCGATGAGGGCATTGGTGACGACGTAGATGACCGCGATCACGAGCACCGTCCCCTGCACGGTCACGTAGTCACCGGTGTTGGCCGCGCCGATCACCAAGGTGCCCATGCCGGGGAGGGCGAAGAGGTACTCCACGATCACCGTGCTGCCGATGAGCCGGCCCAGGCTGATGCCCATGAGGGTGATCAGTGAGAACGACGAGGGTCGCAGCGCGTCGCTGAACAGGACGTGGACGGTGCCCATGCCCTTGGCCTTCGCCGCGAGGATGAAGTCCTCCTGCAGCGTGCCGATGAGGTCGTTGCGCAGGATCCGGGTGAACATCGCGGTCTCCGCCAGGGCGATGGTCAGCGCCGGCAGGAACGCGTGGTAGAGGTTGTCGCCCAACCCCTCGCTGAGTCGGGACCACTCCGCCCGGGGGAACCACCCCAGGGTGTTGGAGAAGACGAGGATCACCAGCAGGCCGACGAGGAAGCTCGGCAGCGAGAGCACCGCGAAGGTGCCGGCACTGACGAACCGGTCGATGCGGCCACCGGCGTGGTAGGCCGACCACATCGCCAGCGGGATGCTGAACAGCAGCGCCATGCCCATGCCGAGCGCAGCGAGCTCGACGCTGACGGGCAGTGCGGCGAGGATCCGGTCGACGACGTCGTGGTACGGCGGGACGACCGACTGGCCGAGGTCACCGGTGAGGGCGCCACCCAGCCAGTCGAAGTAGCGGACGATCATCGGGTCGTTGAGCCCGAGCTCCTCGCGCACCTTCTCGTAGTCCTCGGCGGCGTAACCCTCGCCGAGGATCGACACCGCGGGGTCCACGTCCATCAGCGACACGAGGGCGAAGGTGCCGAAGCTGACGACCAGCAGCACGAGGACGAGCTCGACCAGGCGGCCGAGGATCCCGCGCAGCCGACCGTCGGTTCGACGTCGACGCAACTTCGGGCGCGGCGGCGCGGGGGCCGGTGCCGGCTCCACCGTCGTGCTCATCTCTCTCCCCTCCCAGCGAACGTGGCACTCGCCACGCGACGAGGATCCTCACAAACCGGCTCGAGGCCCCGCGCGTCGATCTCGCTGGGCTGGACCGGCGTGCCCGACGCGTTCACGTCAGGCCTGGTCCAGCACCGCGACGACCCGGGCGGCCTCGCCCTTGCGCATCAGGTCGAAGCCCTCGTTGGCCTGTCCGAGGCCGATCCGGGAGGAGACCAGGGCGTCCAGCTCGAGCCGGTCCTGCAGGTAGAGCTCGGCCAGAGCGGGGATGTCGCGCGGGAAGTGGTTGGCGCCCATGAGCAACCCGCGCAGGCCCTTGGCCTGCGTGACCATGCCGATGCCCATGAGGGAGAACTGCTCGCCGACCGGCGGGATGCCCACGACGTACGCCGTACTGCCCGCGCGGACCATCCCCAGCGCCTGGGTGACGGTCGCGGCGCGGCCGACGACGTCGAAGGCGTGGTCGACGCCCCCGGGCACGAGCGCCTGGACGGCGGCGACCGGGTCGGTCTCGCTGGCGTCGATGACGTCGGTGGCGCCGAACCGGCGCGCGGTCTCGAGCTTGGCCGCCCCGAGGTCGACGGCGATGACCCGGCGCGCGCCCGCGAGCACCGCGCTCTGCACGAGGTTGAGGCCGACGCCGCCGCAGCCGATCACGGCCACGGTCTCCCCCGCCCGGACCCGGGCGGCGTGGACGATGCTGCCGTAGCCGGTGAGCACGGCACAGCCGAGCAGTCCGGCCCGGTCGGCGGGCACCTCGGCCGCGACCCGGACGACGGAGTTGGCGTGCAGGATGGTGCGCTCCACAAGGCCGCCGATGCCCGCGACCTGGCCGACCGCCTCACCGTCGGGGCGCACGAGACGCGGGGCCGGGCGCTCGGCGCGGCCGAGGTCGTTGCGGCGCTCGCACAGGAAGGTCCGCCCCTCGCCACAGGCGCGGCAGCGCCCGCAGTACATGGACAGACAGGCCACCACCGCGTCCCCGACCGCGACGTTCGTGACGTCGGAGCCGACGGCCTCGACGACGCCGGAGACCTCGTGGCCGACCACCGTCGGCAACGGCACGGGCAGCTCCGCCTCGAGCATGTGCAGATCGGAGTGGCACAGTCCGCACGCCCGCACGCGCACGCGCACCTCCGACGGCGCCAGCCAGTCGTCGAGCAGGAGCTCCTCGACCTGCAGCCGACCGGGCGCGGTGGACAGCACGGCGGCCTGGACCGGGGTGCGGGTGGCACCGGGGGCGTCGGCGACCGGGGCGAGCGTCAGTTCATCCGTCACAGCGTTTACCTTGCCATTCGATGTATGTCGTTTAGGAATACTTCAACCTAGTACATCGACCCAGTCAAGGACGGCGCAATGCACACACGGGACCGGATCCACCTCGACGGCGCGTGGGTCGAGCCCCACGGCACCGAGGTCCACGAGTTGGTGGACCCGCGCACCGGGGAGGCCTTCGCCCAGGTCAGGCATGCGGACGAGGTCGACGTCGACCGCGCCGTCGCGGTGGCTCGCCGCCTCTTCGACGACGGACCGGCCTGGTCGGTGGAGGAGCGGATCAAGGCCCTGCGCGGGCTGCACGACGCGATCGCCGCCCGCACCGAGGAGATCGCCGAGGTGATCTCGGCGGAGATGGGTGCGCCCGCGCAGTTCTCCCGCCAGGTCCAGGTCGGGATGGGGCTGGCGACGCTGGCCACCACGATCGACGTGCTCGAGGACTTCGCGTTCGACGAGCACCTTGCCGGGATCATCGTGGCGCGCGAGCCGATGGGTGTGGTCGCCGCGATCACGCCGTGGAACTTCCCGCTGCACCAGTCGCTGACCAAGATCGGCTCGGCGCTGGCCGCGGGCTGCCCGGTGATCCTCAAGCCGGCCGAGACCACCCCGCTGTCGGCGTACCTGCTGATGGAGGCGGCCGAGGAGGCCGGGATCCCGGCGGGTTGGCTGCAGCTATTGCCCGGTCGCGGCACCCTCGTCGGGGCGGCGCTGGCCGCACACCCGGGCGTGGACGCCGTCTCGTTCACCGGCTCCACCGCGGTCGGCCGCTCGATCGCCGCCGCCGGTGGGGCCAGCATCAAGCGGCTGTCGTTGGAGCTGGGCGGCAAGTCCCCCAGCGTGCTGCTCGACGACCTCGACACCGACGGCTTCGCGACCGCGGTGCGCACGAGCGTCGGGTTCGGCCTGATGAACGCCGGCCAGACCTGCGCGGCGTGGACCCGGCTGATCGTGCCGGAGGAGCGCTACGCCGAGGCCGTGGACATCGCCGCCCAGGTGGCCGGCGCGGCCGTCCCGGGCGAGACGCTCGGCCCGGTCGCCTCGCGCGCCCAGTGGGACCGCGTGACCGGCTATCTGGCCTCCGCCGTCACCGACGGCGCGGTCGTCGAGTACGGCGACGCCTCCCCCGCCCTGCCCGAGCGCGGCTTCCACCTCGCGCCGGTGATCCTCGGGCGGGTGACCCCCGACATGCGCGTGGGCCAGGAGGAGATCTTCGGTCCGGTGCTGGCGATCCAGACCCACGCCGGCGACGACGACGCCGTCCGCCTGGCCAACTCCACCGAGTACGGCCTCTCCGCCGGCGTGTTCGGCCGCGACCAGGACCGCGCCACCGCCGTGGCCCGCCGCATCCGCTCGGGCGTCGTGCACGTCAACGGCCTCAACTCCAACCGGCTGGCGCCGTTCGGCGGCTACAAGCAGTCGGGTCTGGGCCGCGAGTACGGCCGCTTCGGCATCGAGGAGTTCCT
>JAJUGK010000098.1 GCA_029268205.1 Nocardioidaceae bacterium | reverse complement strand
GCCGTGGATCACCCTCGTCGGCCTCGTCGTCGCGGCCGGTGCGGGAGCCGTCGCGGTGCGGCGCTCGCCGCGCTGGCCGGCGATGGGGGCGCGCTACGACGCCCCGACCGGTGCGGCGACGAGCGCCGCCCACCTGGCCGACGACGCCGGCGCCCGCGAGCTGTGGGACGCGCTGGACCGTGGGGTCGACCCCACCGAGACGCAGGGCGACACCCCGACCGACGAGGACCCCCGCTGACCCCTAGACTTGCCGGCGAAGACAGGCTTCATGACGAGGAGTGACCAAGCATGGCTGACAACCACGGCAACACCCCGGCCGCGTGGACCGCGGTGGTGATCGGGCTTGCCGCGTTCATCGTCGGCGGTGTCGGGCTGATCGCCGGCAGCATGGTCACCTTCTGGATCGGTGTGGTCCTGCTCCCCGTCGCGCTCATCGTCATGAAGGTGATGGACGCGATGGGCCTCGGCGACGCCCCCCACTGATCGACGTGACCGTTCTCGACGGGATCATCGCCGGCGTCCGTGAGGATCTCGCCGAGCGCGAGGCGCGCACCCCGCTGGCCGCCCTGGAGGCGCGGGTCGCCGAGGCGCCGCCCGCCCGCGACCCGATGCCGGCCTTCCGCGCCCCCGGCCTGAGCGTGATCGCCGAGGTCAAGCGCGCCAGCCCGAGCAAGGGCCACCTCGGCGACATCCCCGACCCGGCCGCCCTGGCGACCGCGTACGCCGCCGGCGGCGCCGACGCGATCAGCGTGCTCACCGAGCAGCGGCGCTTCAACGGCAGCCTCGCCGATCTCGATTCCGTCCGCGCCGCGGTGCCCACGCCGCTGCTGCGCAAGGACTTCATCGTCACCCCCTATCAGCTGTGGGAGGCGCGGGCCCACGGCGCCGACCTCGCGCTGCTGATCGTCGCCGGGCTCGACCAGCCGACGCTGGCCTCGCTGCACGCGCTGGCCCTCGAGCTCGGACTGACGCCGCTCGTGGAGGTCCACGAGCTCGACGAGGTGCGCCGGGCCGTCGACGTCGGCGCCGAGCTGATCGGCGTCAACAACCGCAACCTCAAGACCCTCGAGGTCGACCCCGACACCTTCGCCGCCCTCGCTGCCCACATCCCCGACGGCACCGTCAAGGTGGCCGAGTCCGGCCTGCGCGGGCCCGAGGACGCCGCCCGGCACGCCGCCGAGGGTGCCGATGTCGTGCTCGTCGGCGAGGCGCTGGTCATCGGTGGCGACCCCGCTGCCGGCGTGGCCGCGATGCGAGCGGCGGGCGCGGCGCGATGACCGACCCCACGGCGACCGGTGTCTTCGGCGAGTTCGGCGGGCGCTTCATGCCCGAGGCGCTGATCGCCGCCCTCGACGAGCTCGACGCCGCCTGGCAGGAGGCGATGGCAGACCCCGTGTTCGTCGCGGAGTTCGAAGCGGTGCTGCGCGACTACGCCGGCATGCCGAGCCCGCTGTACGAGGCGACCCGGCTCTCCGAGCAGGTCGGCGCGCGGATCCTGCTCAAGCGCGAGGACCTCAACCACACCGGCGCCCACAAGATCCGCAACGTGATGGGCCAGGCCCTGCTCACCAAGCGGATGGGCAAGAAGCGCGTCATCGCCGAGACCGGCGCCGGCCAGCACGGCGTGGCGTCGGCGACCGCGGCGGCGTACTTCGGTCTCGACTGCACCGTCTACATGGGCGCGGTCGACACCCGCCGCCAGGCGCTCAACGTCGCCCGGATGCATCTGCTCGGCGCGACGGTCGTCCCGGTCGAGTCCGGCAGCGCGACCCTCAAGGACGCCATCAACGAGGCGCTGCGCGAATGGGTCGCGACCGTCGACCACACCGCCTACCTCTTCGGCACCGCCGCCGGTCCGCACCCCTTCCCGAGCATGGTCCGCGACTTCTGCCGCGGCATCGGTGACGAGGCGCGCGCCCAGTGCCTGGAGCGGTACGGCGTGCTGCCCGACGCGGTCGCCGCGTGCGTGGGCGGCGGGTCCAACGCCATCGGCCTGTTCACCGCCTTCCTCGACGACGCCGACGTGGCCGTGTGGGGGTTCGAGGCCGGGGGTGACGGCGTCGAGACCGGCCGGCACGCCGCGACCATTGGCGCCGGACGACCCGGGGTCCTGCACGGCGCCCGCACCTACGTCCTGCAGGACGACGACGGGCAGACCATCGAGTCGCACTCCATCTCCGCCGGTCTCGACTACCCCGGCGTCGGACCCGAGCACGCCCACCTGGCCGCCTCCGGCCGCGCGATCTACGAGTCGGTGACCGACACCGAGGCGATGGACGCGCTGGCCCTGCTGGCGCGCAGCGAGGGGATCATCCCGGCCATCGAGTCCGCCCATGCCGTCGCCGGGGCACTGCGCAAGGCTCGTGCCCTGGCCGCCGAGAAGGGTCCGGAGGCGACCGTGCTGATCAACCTCAGCGGGCGCGGCGACAAGGACATGGGCACCGCCATCGAGTGGTTCGGCCTCGGCGACCCCGACGAGGTCACCGCCGAGCCCGTGGGGGAGCAGCGCGAGGGGAACGCCCCGTGAGCGGCCCGAGCACCCGCACGGCGTTCGACCGCGCCGCCGACGAGGGCCGCGCCGCGCTGATGGGCTACTACCCGGCCGGGTTCCCCGACGTCGAGACCGGCATCGCCGCGATCAAGGTGATGGTCGAGTCCGGCGTCGACGTGGTCGAGATCGGCCTGCCCTACAGCGACCCGGTGATGGACGGCCCGACGATCCAGGCCGCCGCCCAGCAGGCCCTGGACGGCGGGGTCCGGATCGCCGACGTCCTGCGCACCGTCGAGGCGGTCGCCGCGACCGGCGTACCCACCGTCGTGATGACCTATTGGAACCCCGTCGACCGGTACGGCGTGGAGCGCTTCGCCGCCGACCTCGCCTCGGCCGGGGGCTCCGGACTGATCACGCCCGACCTCACCCCCGACAGCGCGCCGGGCGGCGGGCAGGCCTGGATCGCCGCGGCCGAGGCGCACGACCTCGACCGGATCTTCCTGGTCTCCCCGTCCTCGACCGACGAGCGGATCGCGATGACCACCGCGGCCAGCCGGGGCTTCGTCTACGCCACCGCCGTCATGGGCGTCACCGGCGCCCGCGACCAGACCAGCGACCTCGCCGAGCCCCTGGTCCGCCGCACCAAGGCGGTCACCGACCTGCCGGTCGGCGTGGGGCTGGGGGTGTCCAACGGCGACCAGGCCGCCGAGATCGGTCGCTACGCCGACGGCGTGATCGTCGGGTCGGCCTTCGTCCGCACCATCCTCGACAACCCATCGGACCGTCCGGCGGGCCTGCGTGCCCTCGGCGCCCTGACCGCCGACCTCGCCGACGGGGTGCGTCGTGCTCGTCGCTGAGCGACTGGCGACCTCGATCCCGAGCCCGTCCTCGGGCGTGTGGGAGATCGGCCCGTTCCCCCTGCGGGGCTACGCGGTGTGCATCATCCTCGGCGTCTTCGTCGCGGTCTGGGTCGGTGACCGGCGCTGGGTCGCGCGCGGCGGCGAGAAGGGCTTCGTCGCCGACTTGGCCATCTGGGCGGTGCCGTTCGGGCTCGTCGGCGCCCGGCTCTACCACGTCATCACCGACTCCGAGCGCTACTTCGGCGAGGGCCGCGACCCGATCTCCGCGTTGTACCTGTGGAACGGCGGGCTCGGCATCTGGGGCGGGATCGCGATGGGCGCACTCGGTGCCTGGATCGCCGCCCGGCGAGCGGGCGTACGCTTCCTGCCCGTCGCCGACGCGCTCGCGCCCGGCATCGTGCTCGCGCAGGCGGTGGGCCGGTGGGGCAACTGGTTCAACCAGGAACTCTTCGGCCGCCCGACCGAGCTCCCATGGGGGCTGGAGATCGACCCCGACCACCGACCCTTCGGCTACGCCGAGTTCGCCACCTTCCACCCGACCTTCCTCTACGAGTCGCTGTGGTGCATCGGGGTCGCCCTCCTGGTGATCTGGGCCGACCGCCGGTTCCAGCTCGGGCACGGTCGCGCGTTCGCCCTGTACGTCGCCGCCTACACCGTCGGCCGCGGGTGGACCGAGACGCTGCGCATCGACGCCGTGCAGCTCGACGACGTCGGCGGCTTCCGGGTCAACTTCTGGGTCTCCCTGGTGCTGTTCCTCGCCGCGGCCGCTTACATCGTCGTGGTCGGACGGATCCACCCCGGGCGGGAGGCCGACGTCCGGCTTCCCAGGCGCGGTCCGACACCGGCCGCGGCGGAGCCCGGCGCCGCGGCGTCGGAGGGATCCGACGTGGCGCAGACCACGGAAACCGAGGACGATCGAGGGGGGCGCGAGGGCCCCGACGTCCTGTAGTCTCCCAACTCCGCCTGGGCCAATGTCGTCCCGCGGCGCGGTGGGAGCAGCAGACCGGCTCCCATCAGCACCCCGGCTGTCGCCACCGCGGCAGTCCGTACGACGACGGGAGACTGGCCATGCACGCGTTTCCGCCGCCCCAGGGGCTCTACGACGGGCAGCACGAGCACGACGCCTGCGGCGTCGCCTTCGTCGCCACCCTCACCGGCGAGGCCAGCCACGACATCGTGGACAAGGCGCTGACGGCGCTGCGCAACCTCGAGCACCGCGGCGCCTCGGGCGCCGAGCCCGACTCGGGCGACGGCGCCGGCATCCTGCTGCAGGTGCCCGACGCCTTCCTGCGCGAGGTCGTCGACTTCGAGCTGCCGGCGCCGCGGACCTACGCGGTGGGCACGGCCTTCATCCCCGGCGACGCCGAGGCGGTGGCGAAGACCCGCCGCCGGATCGAGGAGCTCGCCGAGGAGGAGGGGCTGCGCGTCCTGGGCTGGCGGTCGGTCCCGACCGACTCCTCGATGCTGGGCGCCACGGCGGTGTCGGTGATGCCCGCCTTCGAGCAGCTCTTCGTCGCCGGTGCCGGCGCCCCGCTGGTGGGGATGGCCCTCGAGCGGCACGCGTTCTGCCTGCGCAAGCGCGCCGAGCACGAGACCGAGGCGTACTTCCCGTCGCTGTCGTCGCGCACGATCGCCTACAAGGGCATGCTGACCACCGACCAGCTCGACCGGTTCTACCCGGATCTGCTCGACGAGCGGGTCGCCTCGGCCGTCGCGGTCGTGCACTCGCGCTTCTCCACCAACACCTTCCCGAGCTGGCCGCTGTCGCACCCGTTCCGGTTCATCGCCCACAACGGCGAGATCAACACGGTCATGGGCAACCGCAACTGGATGCGCGCCCGCGAGGCTCTGCTCGAGAGCGACCTCATCCCCGGCGACCTGCAGCGGCTCTACCCGATCTGCACCCCGGGTGCCTCGGACTCCGCGTCCTTCGACGAGGTCCTCGAGCTGTTGCACATGGGCGGCCGGTCGCTGCCGCACTCGGTGCTGATGATGATCCCCGAGGCGTGGGAGAACCACGAGGAGATGGACCCCGCCCGGCGGGCGTTCTACGAGTTCCACAGCTCGCTGATGGAGCCCTGGGACGGCCCCGCCTGCGTGGTCTTCACCGACGGCACACAGGTCGGCGCGGTGCTCGACCGCAACGGGCTGCGTCCCTCGCGCTACTGGGTGACCGACGACGGACTCGTCGTCCTGGCCTCCGAGGTCGGGGTGCTCGACCTCGACCCCGCGACCGTCGTCCGCAAGGGCCGGTTGAAGCCGGGTCGGATGTTCTTGGTCGACACCGAGGAGCACCGGATCGTCGAGGACGACGAGATCAAGAGCGAGCTGGCCGCCGAGCACCCGTACGGAGAGTGGCTGCACGCCGGCCTGGTGCGCTTCGAGGACCTGCCCGAGCGCGAGCACGTGGTCCACACCCACGCGTCGGTCACCCGCCGCCAGCAGGTGTTCGGCTACACCGAGGAGGAGCTGCGCGTCCTGCTCACGCCGATGGCCAACACCGGCGCGGAGCCGATCGGGTCGATGGGCACCGACACCCCGATCGCGGTGCTCTCGGACCGCCCACGGCTGATCTTCGACTACTTCACCCAACTCTTCGCGCAGGTCACCAACCCCCCGTTGGACGCCATCCGCGAGGAGCTGGTCACCTCGCTCTACGGCACGATCGGACCGGAGGCCAACCTCCTCGAGCCGACCCCGGCGTCGTGCCGACAGCTGGTGCTGCCGTTCCCGGTGATCACCAACGACGAGCTCGCCAAGATCCGGTTGATGAACCGCGACGGCGACATGCCGGGCTTCGCCGCCCACGTGTCCCGCGGGCTGTACGACGTCGAGGGCGGCGGAGAGGCGATGCGCCGGCGGATCGAGGAGATCTGCGCGGAGGTCTCCTCCGCCATCGCCGGCGGCGCCCGGGTGATCGTCCTCTCCGACCGGCACTCCACCGCCGAGCTCGCGCCCATCCCGTCGCTGCTGCTCACCAGCGCCGTCCACCACCACCTGGTGCGGGAGAAGACCCGGACCCAGGTCGGTCTGGTCATCGAGGCCGGCGACGTGCGGGAGGTCCACCACGTCGCGCTGTTGATCGGGTACGGCGCCGCCGCGGTCAATCCCTACCTCGCCCTGGAGTCCGCCGAGGACCTGGCCCGCGACGGGCACTACGTGACCGCCGAGCCCGAGGTCGCGGTGCGCAACCTGGCCCGTGCGCTGGGCAAGGGCGTGCTCAAGGTGATGAGCAAGATGGGCGTCTCGACGGTCGCGTCCTACACCGGGGCGCAGATCTTCGAGGTCGTCGGCCTGGCCCAGAGTGTGGTCGACCAGTACTTCACCGGCACCACCTCCAAGCTCGGCGGTGTCGAGCTCGACGTGATCGCCGAGGAGGTCGCCCGCCGGCACCGGACGGCGTACCCGCGCCGGGGCATCGCGCCCGCACACCGCCGGCTCGAGGTCGGCGGCGAGTACCAGTGGCGCCGGGAGGGCGAGCCGCACCTGTTCGACCCCGAGACGGTGTTCCGGCTCCAACACTCCACCCGGACCGGGCGCTACGACATCTTCAAGCAGTACACCCAGCGCGTCGACGACCAGTCGCAGCGGCTGATGACCCTGCGCGGGCTGTTCCGGCTCAAGGAGGCCGGCGAGGCGGGCCGCCAGCCGGTGCCGATCGACGAGGTCGAGCCGGTCTCCGAGATCGTCAAGCGGTTCTCCACCGGCGCGATGTCCTACGGCTCGATCAGCCGGGAGGCGCACGAGACCCTCGCGATCGCGATGAACCGCCTCGGCGGCAAGTCCAACACCGGCGAGGGGGGCGAGGACCCCGACCGGTTGTACGACCGGACGCGCCGCTCGGCGATCAAGCAGGTCGCCTCCGGACGCTTCGGCGTCACCTCGGAGTACCTCACCAACGCCGACGACATCCAGATCAAGATGGCCCAGGGCGCCAAGCCGGGGGAGGGCGGGCAGCTGCCCGGCCACAAGGTCTATCCCTGGGTGGCCAAGACCCGGCACTCCACGCCCGGCGTGGGGTTGATCAGCCCGCCGCCGCACCACGACATCTACTCCATCGAGGATCTCGCCCAGCTGATCCACGACCTCAAGAACGCCAACCCGTCGGCCCGCGTGCACGTCAAGCTGGTCTCCGAGGTGGGCGTCGGCACGGTCGCGGCCGGGGTGTCGAAGGCGCACGCCGACGTCGTGCTGATCTCCGGCCACGACGGCGGTACGGGTGCCTCGCCGCTGACCTCGCTCAAGCACGCCGGCGGACCCTGGGAGCTCGGCCTGGCCGAGACCCAGCAGACGCTGTTGCTCAACGGTCTGCGGGACCGGATCGTGATCCAGGCCGACGGCCAGCTGAAGACCGGACGCGACGTGGTCGTCGCGGCGCTGCTCGGGGCCGAGGAGTACGGCTTCGCCACCGCGCCGCTGGTGGTCTCCGGCTGCATCATGATGCGCGTCTGCCACCTCGACACCTGTCCGGTCGGGGTGGCCACGCAGAACCCGGTGCTCCGGGAGCGCTACTCGGGCAAGGCGGACTACGTCGTCAACTTCTTCGAGTACATCGCCCAGGAGGTGCGCGAGTACCTCGCCGAGCTCGGCTTCCGCTCGCTCGACGAGGCGATCGGGCACGCCGAGATGATCGACGTCCAGGACGCCGTCGAGCACTGGAAGGCCGCCGGCCTCGAGCTCGCCCCGATCCTGCACCGCCCGGCGCTGCCCGAGGGCGCCGCGCTGCGCAACACCACCGGCCAGGACCACGGTCTCGACCGGGCGCTCGACAACGAGCTCATCCGGTTGTGCGCCGACGCGCTCGAGCGCGGCGAGCCCGTGCGCGCCCAGGTGGAGGTGCGCAACGTCAACCGGACGGTCGGCACGATGCTCGGGCATGAGGTCACCAAGCGGTACCGCGGTGAGGGCCTGCCCGACGGCACCATCGACCTGACGTTCACGGGGTCGGCCGGACAGTCGTTCGGCGCCTTCGTGCCGCGGGGGATCACCCTGCGGCTGGAGGGCGACGCCAACGACTACGTCGGCAAGGGGCTGTCCGGTGGCCGCATCGTGGTGCGCCCCGACCGCGCAGCGACCTTCGAGGCGGGTACGCAGGTGATCGCCGGCAACACGATCGGTTACGGCGCGACGAGCGGGGAGATCTTCCTGCGCGGTCACGTGGGGGAGCGGTTCTGCGTCCGCAACTCCGGGGCGACCGCCGTCGTCGAGGGCGTGGGCGACCACGGCTGCGAATACATGACCGGCGGCACCGTGGTCGTGCTCGGTCCGACCGGCCGGAACTTCGCGGCCGGCATGTCGGGCGGACGGGCGTTCCTGCTCGACTTCGACGAGCGCCGGCTCAACCGCGAACTGGTGGAGACCGGGCCGTTGAGCGACGCCACGTCCGCCGAGGTGCAGGACCTGGTGCGCCGGCACGCCGAGGAGACCGGTTCCGAGGTCGCCCGGGCGCTGCTCGCCGACTGGGGCGCCGCCCGCGCCCGCTTCACCGAGGTCATCCCGACCGACTACCGCAAGGTGCTCGAGGCCAAGGCCGCGGCCGAGGCCGCCGGCCTGGACGAGGCCGCGACCGCCGCCAGGATGATGGAGGCACTCCATGGCTGACCCGAAGGGTTTTCTGAAGGCCGACCGCCAGGTGGCCGAGCGCCGCCCGGTGGCCGAACGGCTCCAGGATTGGAACGAGGTCTACCCCGGCAGTGCCGGGCGTGCGCTGCTGCCGATCATCACCGAGCAGGCGAGCCGGTGCATGGACTGCGGCATCCCGTTCTGCCACCAGGGCTGCCCTCTGGGCAACCTGATCCCGGAGTGGAACGACCTCGTCTACCGCGACGACTGGGAGGGCGCCATCGAGCGCCTGCACGCCACCAACAACTTCCCGGAGTTCACCGGGCGGTTGTGCCCCGCGCCGTGTGAGCCGGCGTGCGTGCTCGGCATCAACCAGAAGCCGGTGACGATCAAGAACGTCGAGGTCTCGATCATCGACCGCGCCTGGGAGTCCGGCACGGTCCGGCCCCAGCCCCCGGAGTGGCTCAGCGGCAAGACCGTCGCTGTCGTCGGCTCGGGACCGGCCGGACTCGCCGCGGCCCAGCAGCTGACCCGCGCCGGTCACACCGTGGCCGTCTACGAGCGGGCCGACCGGATCGGGGGCCTGCTGCGCTACGGGATCCCCGAGTTCAAGATGGAGAAGTCCCACGTCGACCGCCGGCTGAACCAGATGCGGCGCGAGGGCACCGTCTTCCGTACGGGCGTCGACGTCGGTGGGTCGCTGACCGGCGAGGAGCTGCGCAAGCGGTACGACGCCGTCGTCCTGGCCATCGGGTCCACGGTCGCGCGCGACCTCCCCGTGCCCGGTCGGGAGCTCGCCGGCATCCACCAGGCGATGGAGTTCCTCCCGCAGGCCAACCGGGTCGCTCTCGGCGATGAGGTCGAGGACCAGATCCGCGCCGACGGCAAGCACGTGGTGATCATCGGCGGCGGCGACACCGGCGCCGACTGCCTGGGCACCTCGCTGCGCCAGGGCGCCGCCTCGGTGACCCAGCTCGAGATCATGCCGCGACCCTCCGACGAGCGTCCCGAGGGCCAGCCCTGGCCGACGTACCCGATGATCTACCGGGTCTCCTCCGCCCACGAGGAGGGCGGCGAGCGGGTCTACTCGGTCTCCACCAAGGAGTTCGTCGGCGAGGACGGTCGGGTCACCGGTCTGCGCCTGGTCGAGGTCGAGATGGGCTCCGGCAACTTCGCCGAGATCGAGGGCACCGAGCGGGTCATCCCCGCCGACCTGGTCCTGCTCGCGATGGGCTTCACGGGCCCGGAGCGCGAGGGCCTGGTCGAGCAGCTCGGCGTCGACCTCGACGAGCGTGGCAACATCGTGCGCGACGACTCCTACGCCGCCACGGTCCCCGGCGTCTTCGTCGCCGGTGACGCCGGCCGTGGCCAGTCGCTGATCGTGTGGGCGATCGCCGAGGGCCGTGCCTGCGCGGCCGCCGTCGACACCTATCTCACCGGATCCACCGCGCTCCCCGCCCCGATCCCACCCACCGCACGACCGCTCGTCGTCTGAGGGCGGGGCGGCGAGCCTTGGAGCGTTCCAAGCTGGGCTAGGGTGGGGGCGTGCGGAGAGCGAAGATCGTGTGCACGCTGGGGCCGGCGACGTCGACGGCGACCTCGATCCGGTCCCTGGTCAACGCGGGGATGGACGTGGCG
>JAJUGK010000097.1 GCA_029268205.1 Nocardioidaceae bacterium | reverse complement strand
TCTTGCCGGTGCCGGCACCCGCGAGCACGCGCACCGGCCCGCGCAGGGTCGTCGCGACCGCGCGCTGCTCGGGGTCGAGCCCCTCCAGCAGCGCGTCGGGGGAGGTGCCGGCGGTGGGGTTCAGCGGGGAACAACTCCTCGAGTCGTACGGTTCACTCGTCAACGGGCCCGAGCCTAGATCGCGGCCCCGACGCCCCTGTCCCCACCTGAGCCCTGGAGATGTCCGTGAGCGACCAGACCGCAGCCGTGACGATGTATTCGACCCCGTGGTGCGGCTACTGCCACCGGTTGAAGTCCCAGATGGACCGGGAGGGCATCGCCTACGAGGTCGTCGACATCGAGCAGCACCCCGAGGCTGCGCAGATCGTCGAGAAGGTCAACAACGGCAACCAGACGGTCCCGACCCTGGTCTATGCCGACGGCACCGCGCAGACGAACCCGTCGCTGGCGCAGGTCAAGGAGAAGCTGGCCGCGCTGGCGTGACCCGCACCCGGCTGCCGTTGCTGGAGGAGGAACCGGGCCCGGATCTCTGCGTCACCCGGGTCCCGATCTTCCGTGGCCTGGACCACGCGGAGCAGATGACCGTCGCGGCCGTGGCCCGGCCGGTGAGGCTGGCCAAGGGCGACAGCGTGGTCGCGGCAGGCGCGCCGGTGACGCACCTGATGGTGGTGCACACCGGGACGGTCAAGGTCACCCGGATCAGCGCCGACGGCCATGAACAGATCGTGCGGGTGCTCGGCCCCGGCGACTTCTTCGGCGATTCCGGGATCTTCACCGGCGGCGGGCGATCGGCGCACTTCGTCACGGTGGTGGAGCCGGCGAGCATGTGCACCTTCGGCCACGATGACCTGCACCGGCTGGTCACCGAGCACCCCTCCATCGGGTGGCAGCTGCTCCGCACGGTCAGCGAACGGTTGCTGGAGACCGAGGCGCGGCTGGTAGCGGCGATCTCAGGTGACGTGAGCACGCGGGTGGCGGGCTATCTGCTCTCGCTGCCCGGTCGCCACGGCCCACAGGGTGTCGAGGTGCGCCTGCCGCTGCCCAAGAAGGACATCGCCTCCCTGCTCGACACCACCCCGGAGTCGCTGAGCCGGCAACTGCGCCGGTTGCGGGAGTCCGGGGTGGTGCGAGAGCAGAGCGGAGGACGGCTCGTCGTGCTCGACGCCGACGCGCTCATGCGGCTGTCGGAGCAGTCCTGAGCTCGGTGGTCCCGTCGGTCGGGTGACTCGACCGGGTCCGGTCGTCCTGGCGGCCGGTCGGCGCTGCGGGCCGCAGCAAGCGCATCGCGTTGGCGATGACCACCAGCACCGATAGCTCGTGCACCAGCATCCCGATCGCCATCGTGACGCCGCCGAGGAGGACGCCAGCGACCAGCGCCGCGACGGTGACCAGGGCGACGGCGATGTTCTGGCGCATGTTCGCCACCGTGCGCCGGGCGAGGCCGATGGCAGCCGGGAGCCGCAGCAGGTCGTCCTTCATCAGCGCGATGTCGGCGGTCTCGATCGCGACCCCGCTGCCGGCAGCGCCCATCGCGACGCCGATGTCGGCGGTCGCCAGTGCGGGCGCGTCGTTGACCCCGTCGCCGACCATCGCCACCGTGCGGCCCTCGCGCTGCAGCGCAGCCACGGCCTCGAGCTTCTGCTCCGGCAGCAGTCCGGCGCGCACGCGGTCGATGCCGACCGCGCTGGCGACGGCCCGGGCCACCGGCTCGATGTCGCCGGTCAGCATGATCACCTCGCGCACGCCGGCGCGGTGCAGGCGGCGGACCATCTCGGCCGCCTCCGGACGCACCCGGTCGGCCACAGCCACCACCCCGACGACGTCGCCGTCGACGGCGACGACCATCGGCGTACGCCCGCGCTCGGCCAGCTCCGCGACGACCTCGACGACCCGCTCCTCGGGCTCGCGCCCGGCGGCGTCGGCGGTGATCAGGGCGAGGTTGCCGACGGCGACGCGTCGACCGTCGACCGTCGCGACGATCCCCTTGCCCGCCACGGGCTCGGTGTGTTCGGGCAGTCCGGGGACATCGAGTCCCTCAGCAGCGGCCGCCTCGAGGATGGGTCGGACGAGGGGGTGCTCGGAGCCGGCCTCGGCACGCGCGGCGACCCGCAGTACGTCGGCACGGTCCCAGCCTGCTCGCAGCGCCACGGCATCGGTCAGTTGCGGTCGCCCCTCGGTGAGCGTGCCGGTCTTGTCGAGCGCGACCGCGTCGATCCGCGCGGAGGTCTCGAGGAACTCCCCGCCCTTGATCAGCATGCCGTCCTTCGCGCCCCGACCGATGCCAGCCACGATCGAGACCGGGATCGAGATGACCAGGGCGCCGGGGCAGGCGATGACCAGCAGGGTCAGGGCGAGTACGGCGTCGCGCGTCACGAGGCCGGCGACGATGGCCAACACGATGATCGCCGGGGTGTACCAGGCGGAGAACCGATCCATGAACGCCTGCGTGGGAGCCTTGGCGTCCTGGGCCTCCTCGACGCGGTGGATGATCCGGGCCAGGGTCGTGTCGGCGCCCGCACCCGTGGTGCGCACCTGGAGGAACCCTCCGGTGGAGACGGTGCCGGCGAAGACCCGGTCGCCCCCGACCTTCTCCGCGGGGATGGACTCGCCGGTGATCGATGCCTCGTCGACCGCGCCGCTGCCCTCGACCACCTCGCCGTCGACCGGGACCTTCGCACCGCTCTTGACGAGCACGATCTCGCCGACCCCGACGGTGGCGGCCGGGACTTCGGTCTGCTGACCGTCGCGCAGCACGACGGCGACCTCGGGCGCCACGGCGATCAGCTCAGCCAAGGCCGAGCGAGTCTTCGCGAGCGTGGCGTTCTCCAGCGCATGGCCGACGGAGAACAGGAAGGTCACCGCGGCGGCCTCCCAGTAGTTGCCGATGACGATGGCACCCGTGGCCGCGACCGACACGAGCAGATCGATCCCGACCACCCGCACGCCGAGCGCGCGGGCGGCCTTGACCAGGACCGGCGTACCGGCGATGACCGCGGCCACGATCATCAGTGCGTCGGGCCACCCGCTCGCACCCGCGAGCCGGGAGGCCGCGAACGACGCCACGATGGCCGCGCCCGAGACCACGGGGACGGCCCATCGGCGTTGGATCCAGTGCATGACACCTCCTTCTCGATCCGTGCCGTCAGAACGCAGCCGGACGGGCGACGTAGCCCGCCTTCGCGACGGCTGCGACCAGGGCGTCGACATCGGCGACGGCCGGATCGTGGCGGACCTCGATACGCGCGGTGGCGAAGTGCACGTTCACCGACTCCACGCCGGGCAGTCGGCCGACGCGCTTCTCGATCTTGCCCACGCACGAGGGGCAGGAGAAGCCCTCGGCGCGCAGCACGGGGGTGGTGGGGGTGGGGGCGGATGTGGTGGTCATGGTCGGGTCCTCTCTGTGTGCTTCTGGCCCCTTCTCCGGGGGCACTGCTGAAACTACGCAGATCGGGCGCCGGTCTCCTTGACGCAGATCAAGGCGGCTATGACGTCACCACTGGCCGGGGAGCGGACCGCCGTACCAGTGCTCGATGAGCGAGCGGGAGATGGAGATGCCGCCGGGGAGGACGAGCGTGCCGGCCTCGGCCTCGGCGCGCAGCTGCTCGCGGGTGAACCAGCGCGCCTCGGCGATCTCGTCGGGGTCGACGTCGATCGCGTACGAGGTCGCCTCGGCCACGAAGCCGATCATCAGGCTCGCCGGGAACGGCCACGGCTGGTTGCCGAAGTAGCGCACCGCGCCGATCTCGACGCCGACCTCCTCGAGCACCTCGCGGCGGACGGCGTCCTCGAGCGACTCCCCCGGCTCCACGAAGCCGGCGAGCGTGGAGAACCGGCCCTCGGGCCACGCGGGGTTGCGGCCCAGCAGGGCCCGCTCACCGTCGGTCACCAGCATGATGACCGCCGGGTCGGTCCGCGGGAAGTGCTGGCGCCCGCAGCCGGTGCAGGTCAGCTCGTGCCCGGCGGCGGTGGGCTCGAGGGAGGCGCCGCAGCGCGGGCAGAACTGGTGCACCCGCTGCCACTCCGCGAGCGCGACGGCGTGCACCAGCAGGTCGGCCTCGGCGGGGTCGAGCTCCATCAGCAGCGCCCGCAACGGGACCCAGTCGTCCGCCGCGGCGTCCTGCCCGAGCTGCAGGGCGAAGTGGACCACGCCGTCCTGCTCGCCCAGAAGGATGCGGGTGCCCGCGGGCGCCTGCGTCGCCGGGACCCAGCGCCGCTCCCGGGTCGGTGCGAGCTTGGTGCCGCCCAGCAGCAGCACCCGGGTGGCGGGGTCGGCCCAGACCTCGGCCAGCCAGGCGTCGTCGGTGCGGCGGCCGCCGATCCGCTCGTGCGCCCGCTGCGACAGCGCGATCTGGTGCTGGCGGCCGGGCCGACCGTCGGGGCCGAGAGACATGCTCAGCTCTCCAGCCAAACCCGGAACGCCTCGGAGCCGTAGGGACGCCCGAGGAACTCCTCGACCAGGTCGGCCGCGTCCCGGCTGCCGCCGGCGGCGAGCACGACGTCGCGGTAGCGCGTGGCCACCTCGGGCGCGAACAGGTCGCCCGCGTCGAACGCCGAGAACAGGTCCTTCGCGATCACCAGCGACCACATGTAGGTGTAGTAGCCGCTGGTGTAGCCCACCAGGTGGCCGAAGCCGGTGTGGAAGTGCTGCTCGGGCAGCAGCCGGACCAGGGAGTACTCGCGCGAGAGCTCGTGCACCCGGGCGTGCAGGTCGGCCGGTCGCTCCTCGTGCAGCCGGTAGGAGATCGCCGCGTACGACATCTGGGTGCGCACGTAGTAGCCCTTGCCGAACTCGTCGGCCGCCCGCATCCGGGCCACCAGGTCGGCCGGGATCGGCGTGCCGGCCCCGTCGGTGGCGAAGGTGGCCAGCACGGCCGGGTCCCAGGCCCACTCCTCGAGCATCTGGCTCGGCGCCTCGACGAAGTCCCACTCGGTCGCGACGCCGGAGAAGCGCACCCACGGGTGGCGGCCGGCGAGCACGTGGTGCATCAGGTGGCCGAACTCGTGGAAGAGCGTCACGACGTCGTCGTGCTCCATGAGTCCGCGCGGGAAGTTGCACACCAGCACGCCCTCGGGCAGCTGCTGCCCCAGCACGCCGGGGACGAGGTCGAACTGCGCGGCGTGGTTGTACTTGCCCTCGCGGGGGTGCAGGTCGAGGTGGATGCGGCCGAGCGGTTCGGGGCCGTCGGGGCCGCCGAGCGCGACGTCGTACGAGGCGACCTCGGGGTGCCATGTGCCGGCGTCGGTCACCGGCGTGTAGACGAGCCCGAAGAGCCGCCCGGTCACGTCGAGCAGCCCCTGGCGCACCCGGGCGAAGTCGAAGTAGGTGCGCACTCGCTGGGCGTCGACGTCGTACTGCTCACGGCGCACGACCTCCTCGTAGAACGCCAGCTGGGAGACGTCGATCTCGGTGATCGTGGGGTCGTCGGCCTGCGCGCGCTCGAGCAGGACCGCGAGGTCGCGCCGCCCGGCGGCCTCGGCGTCGGCGGTGATGCGGTCGATGAACTCCGCGATGGCCTGGCCCGAGCCGATCATCTTGACCTCGGCGTCGTAGTCGGCCCAGCCGGGATAGCCCAGCAGCGTGGCGTGCTCGTGCCGCAGCCGCAGCAGCTCGCCCAGGACCGCGTCGTTGTCGGGCCAGGCGATGCTGCGGAAGTTGGTCGCGACGGCCCGGCGGGCCTCGGCGTCGCGGGAGAAGGTCAGGAACGGCAGCGTGTCGGGGTAGTCGGAGCTGATCGCGACCATGCCGTCCGCGTCGGCGGGATGCTCGTCGCGCCAGTCCTGCGGGAGCCCCTCGAGGGCGGAGGCCGGCACCAGCGTCGTACGCCGCCCGTCGCGGATGTTGCGCGCGAAGGCCTGCCCCAGCTCGGTCTCCCGCTCGGCGATCTCGCGCAGCCGGGCGCGGGTGTCGTCGTCGCGGTCGACGCCGGCGCGGCGGAAGTCGCGCAGCGAGTGCTCGAGCACCCGGCGGCCGGCCTCGTCGAAGAAGTTGGGGTCGAGGGAGGCCAGCTGCTCGTAGACGCGGACGTCGAGCAGCAGGTCGGTGCGGAACGCGTCAACGGCGACCTCGGCGGCCTCCGCGGCCTCGCGCAGGCCGGCATCGGGGTGCACCTGCGAGAGCAGCGAGGCGGCGGCTGCGGCATTGGCCAGCGCGATGCCGGCGTCGTTCCAGGTGCCGAGGATCGCCGGGTCGGCGGTGTCGTGCTCCACGAGCCGGTCGACGAACGCCCGGGCCCGGTCGAGCTGCTGGGCGCAGCGTTCGTCGAGGAACGTCCGCCACCCGGCGACGTCGTCGACGGCGGGCAGGGTCAGCGGGGACAGCTCGCTGGCGACGTCGTGGGCGATGTCGGCGTACGGCGGGGTCTTCTCGTCGCTGGTCACGCCTGCGAGGCTACCGACCGGGGTCGGCCAGCCACGCCTCCAGCGCCACCCGGTCGGGTAGCTCGTCGTCGGCGGCCTCGACGATCCGGCCGGTGCGGACGTAGCAGAACGCCGCTCGCACGCGCGCGGGGTCGACGCCGACGGTCTCGGCCCAGGCGAGCCGGTAGAGCGCCAGCTGCATCGGGTCGGCGGTCTCGGAATGGCCGGTCTTCCAGTCGACGACGAGGTAGTCGGTCTCGTCGGGCCCGGACGGGTCACCCTCGGCGTAGACGGCGTCGATGCGACCGCGCACGACGCGGCCCGCGAGCACCAGGGAGAACGGCTGCTCGACGGCCACGGGCACCCGGTGGGCGAACGGCCCGGCCTCGAAGGCCGCGATCACCTCGGCCAACTCGGCGTCGTCGCCGATGCCGAGGTCGGCGCGTCCCGGCAGGTCCTCGGGATCGAGCAGCTGCTGCTGCCCGAAGCGGCTCTCGACCCAGGCGTGGAACCGGGTGCCGAAGCGGGCCGCGGCCGACGGTCGGCGCGGCATCGGCCGGGCGAGGTCGGCGGCCAGTCCCTCGTCGTCGGAGCGCAGCCGGGTCAGCGTGGTCGCCGACAGCGAGCGGGGCAGCGCGACCTCGACCTCGGGTGCCCGGTCGCGGCGCGCCTCCTGCTCGAGCCGGGCGAGATCCTCGTCCCACTGCGCGACCAGCGCCTGCTCGGTCAGGTCGAGCTCGGGCCCGGTGCCGTGGGAGCCGTCGGCGTCGATCGGGGCGTCACCGGCGTCGAGGCGGGCGATGGCGGCGCGGACGACCTCCGCGGCCGCGAGCCGGCGTTCGACCTCCGGGGTGTGCTCGGGGTGCGGCCACGGCACGGAGCGGTCGACGCCCTCGAGCGGGTTGACCTCCTCAGGGTCGGGCTTCTCGTGCCAGGAGTCGACCGGCAACCCCCACTCCTCCAGCGCCTCCCTGACCACGCGCTGGTAGTCGGAGGGACCCAGCGGCTTCTTGCGGCTCTCGGCCCAGCAGTGGGAGGAGACGACCAGCTCGTGGGCGGCGCGGGTGAAGGCGACGTAGCCCAGCCGCAGCTCCTCCTCGGCCTCGTGTGCGCGGGTGGCCTCGCGCAGCTCGACCAGCCCGGCCCGGGTGAGCTCGCCCAGCGCCGGCAGGTCGCGGGCATCGCCGCGCAGCGAGGTCGGCAGCACCGCCGGGCTGGTGGTCCACAGCGGCCGGGTGCGGTTGGTCGGGAAGCGCTCCTCGGCGACGCCGACGCAGAAGACGGTGTGCCACTCCAGGCCCTTGGCGCGGTGGACGGTGAGCAGCTTGACCGAGTCGGCGTCGGTCGGGGTGGCGATGTCGAGGCCGGTGCCGAGGTCGTCCTCGGTCTGGAGGTAGGCCAGCAGGGCGGGCAGGGTCACGTCGCCGTCGACGGCCTGGAAGTCGGCGACCGCGCGGAGGAAGAGGTCGAGGTTGTCGCGCCGGGCCGCGGCCGACGGGCTGGTCGAGGAGGCCAGCTCGACGTCGATGCCGGTGGCGTCGACGATGCGCCGCACCAGGTCGAGCAGCGGCTCGCCGACGTGGGCGCGCAGGTAGCGCAGCTCGGCGGCGAGCAGCTCGAAGCGCTCGCGGGCCTGGGGGGAGTACGGCAGCTCGCCGGGGTCGTCGAGGGCGTCGCAGAGCGCGAGCACCTCGGTGGGGTCGGCGCCGGAGACCGCCTCCTCGAGCGCGGCGGCCAGGGTGCGGTCGGCCGCCGCGCCGCGACGCCGCAGGCTCAGCTCCTCGGCACGGCGGCCCAGCAACGCGAGGTCGCGGGGGCCGATCGCCCACCGGGCACCGCTGAGCAGCGTCAGCGCGGCGGCGTTGGCGGTCACGTCGTGCAGCAGCTCGAGGGTCGCGACCACCTCGGCGACCTCGGGCAGCCGCAGCAGCCCCTGCAGACCGACGATCTCGACCGGGATGTCGGCGCGGGAGAGGTGGTCGAAGACGTCGGCGGCCGTGGCGTTGTCGCGGGTGAGCACGCCGATCTCGCTCCAGCGCCGCGGCCGGCGCGCGGTGTGGGGGAGCCCGTCGTACGCCGCCCGCACCTGGCCGGGCAGCCAGGCGAGCTCCTCGTCGTAGGTCTCGTGGACGCTCACCCGGACCACGCCGGGGCCCGCTTCGTCCTTGGGCTCGAGCGGGCGCACCTGGGGGTAGCGGGCGTACAACGGCGCCGCGAGCCGGTTGGCGACCTCGAGGATCCGCGCCTCCGAGCGGCGGTTGACCGTGAGCGCGAGGGTCGGGGCGTCGGTGCGGCCGTCGGCGGTCGGGAAGTCCTCGCCGAAGCGCAGGATGTTGGAGACCGAGGCCCCGCGCCAGCCGTAGATCGCCTGGTTGGGGTCACCGACGGCGGTGACCGCGTGCCCGCGCCCGGTCTCCGGGGTGGGGCCGGAGAAGAGCCGGCTGAGCATCCGGGCCTGGGCGACGGAGGTGTCCTGGTATTCGTCGAGGAGGACCACCTTGAAGCGGCTGCGCTGCTCGGCGCCGACGTCGGGGTGCTCGGTGGCCAGCCGGGCGGCGCGCTCGACCTGGTCGGAGAAGTCGATCAGACCGAGGTCGGCCTTGAGCCGTCGGTAGGAGGCGACCAGGCCGAGCAGCTCCTGGCGTCGCTGGGCGGCGTTGAGCGCCTTCTCGAGGTCACTGCGGGCGCGCTCGGTCTCCATCGCCGCGACCAGCCGGGAGATCAGCTGCTCGTCGTGGTCGCGGAGCTGGTCGGGCGAGACCTGGTGCTCGCTCATCGCCGAGTCGAGCGCGAGCACGTTGCCGATCACCGTCTCGGGGTGGTCGCTGAGCAGGCGGACCGGATGCGGGTAGCGGGCGATGGCGCGGCCGGCGAGCTGGTAACGCGAGGCGTCGGCCATCACCCGGCTGTCGGGCTCGTGCCCGATGCGCAGGCCGTGGTCGACCAGCAGCGAGGCGGCGTAGGCGTTGTAGGTCGACACCGTGGGCTCGAGCCGCTCCTCCCCCGGCTCCGGCGGGGTCGGGTCGGCCGCCTGCAGGGTGGCGCGGATGCGGCGGTCGAGCTCGGCGGTGGCCTTGGTGGTGAAGGTCAGTCCGAGCACCTCGTCGGGCCGGACCTGGCCGGTGAGCACGAGGTAGGCCACTCGGGCGGCCATGACCGCGGTCTTGCCGGACCCGGCGCCGGCGATGACGACGGCCGGGGTGAGCGGCGCGGTGATCGCGGCGAACTGCTGGTCGGAGAAGGTGAAGTCGGCCCCGGTGGCCAGGCGCAGGTCGTCGGGGGTGTCGATGCGCCGGGTGGGGAACCCGCGCACCTCGGTGGCGGCGAGATCGGTCATGAGAGCACCGTCCCGGCGCCGGTCGCGGGGCACATCCGGACGAAGGCGCAGTGCTCGCACGCGCTGCTCGGCCGGGCGGGGAACTCCTCGGAGCGGATCCGGCCGACGGCCTCGGCGAGCTGGCGCTCGATCACCCGGGTGCCGTCGTCGTCGGGCTCCTGCGGGGGCAGCGCCTGCACCTTGACCTTGCCGCGGACGTCCTTGCGCAGCTGCACGAGCTCGGCCGCCGCGACCCGGGAGTCGGGGTGCAGGTCGGCGACAGCGCCGTGCTCGACGGCGAGCTGGTAGAGCCCGAGCTGGGGGTGCTCGGCGACCTCGGCCTGCGTGGGCGGGTATTTCGAGGTCTTGAGGTCGACCACGACCACGCGGCCCTCGGCGTCGATCTCGATCCGGTCGGCGAAGCCGTGCAGGACGACCTGTTGGCCGTCGGGCAGCTCGACGGTCGCGCGCAACCGCTGCTCGGTGGCCAGCAGGGTGCGCTCGGCGGCGACCCGGTGGTGCCAGTCGAGGAAGCGCTGCAGCGCGGCGCGCACCTCCTCCCGCTCACGCTCGCCGGACCACGGCGTACGGAACGGGATCCGGCTCCAGACCGCGTCGACGTGGGGCATCAGGTCGTCGGCCGAACGCACCGGGCCACCGTCGGGGGCGGTGATCTCGGCGCGCGCCACCTGGTCGGCGATGGCGTGCACCAGGTTGCCGAAGCCCTGGGCCTGCGAGCTCATCGACGCCCCGCCGGCCTCGCGCTCGAGGAACCAGCGGGCCGGGCAGCCCAGCAGCGCGTCGAGTGCGCTCGCGCTCAGGGCGACCGGGGCGTCGGCCGGGCGGACCGGGGCATCGGCACGGGTGCGGGCACGGGTGCCCCACCACCGCCCGGGGTCG
>JAJUGK010000096.1 GCA_029268205.1 Nocardioidaceae bacterium | reverse complement strand
GCTGCTGCGCGCGGCGGTGGCCGGTCTGCGCGGCGAGCGGCGCGCCGGCCGGGTGCAGGCGCTCGAGGCGTGGGCCGGGGCGGCCGACCCGTGCGAGGGCACCGTTGCGTGGTGGCGCGAGCTCGGCTTCGACGTCGTCCGACCGCACCCCATCCGGCCGCGGGTCCGCACCGAGCTGCGCGGGTGGGCGACCTGGCGGGACCTGCTGCACGCGCGCCGGGCGGCATACGTTCCCGGCGTGATAGCTCCGGAGACGTATGACGTCGCCCGGGGGATTCAGCGGTCGAGGCGGTCGAGCGCCTCGCGCAGCTGACCCAGCGTCATCATCCCGGTGCGGGCGTCGGTCTCGGGGCTGAGATAGAACCGCTGCACCGCCACCACGATCGCCTCGGCCACCACGTCGCGGAACGCCGGGTCGGCCAGCCGCGCGGCGTCGGAGGGGTTGGTGACGTACCCCAGGTCGATGCGCACCGCGGGCATCGTGGTGCGCCGCAGGATGTCCCAGGTCTTGGGGTGGATGCGCAGGTCGACCAGATCGGTGCGCGCGACGATCTCGCGCTGGACCAGCCCCGCGAACCGTTCGCCGGCGGCCGACCAGGCGCCGTGGCCCTCGATGCCGTAGAAGTACGTCGCCACCCCGCACGCCTCGGTGTGCGGGGAGTCGTCGATGTGCAGGGTGAGGGTGAGATCGGCGCGGACCCGGTTGGCGAATCCCGCCCGGTCGGCCTCGGCGAACCCCTCGGACCGCTGCGCCGCCCGCTTGCCGGTGGGCTCCTGCGCGGCGGTGCCGGCACCGGTGCCCCCGGAGGCGTGCACGCCCCTGGTGAGGTGGGCGAGCACCCCCAGCGGCACCAACCGGCCCTCGACCCGGCGGGCCAGATCGAGCACCGCCTCGGAGGCGAGAGTGGCCTGCGCCGGGGTGAGTCCGGCGCCCGGGACGTGGTCGACCGGGTCGATCACCAGCACCTTGCCGGCCAGCTGCGGGCCGGCCTCGCGGATGTGTTCCTGGACCCGCAGGGTGTTGGGCGCCCCGCCGCTCACCAGCGGGGTGAGCCGCTGCAGCGCCCGGAGCGTCGCGGGACCGCAGGTGCCGTCGTCGGGCACGTCGATATTGCGCTGGAACTCCCGCAGCGCGTGCTCGGTCTGGGCACCGAAGATGCCGTCGACCCGCCCGACGTCGAAGCCGAGCTCGAGCAGCCGCCGCTGCAGCGCGAGCACGTCGTCGCCGGCGAGGGGGCGGCCGGGCCGGTAGTTGAGCACCCGGTCACCGAGGTCCCAGCGCGCCTCCTCGAGGAGGCGGTAGGTCTCGGTGCCGACCACGCCGTCGACCAGCAGCCCACGGTCCTGCTGGAAGGCCCGCACCGCGCGATCGAGCGCCTGGTCGAAGAGGTCGTCGCCGGTGTCGGGGGTCTGCAGCAGACCGAGGGTCCGCAGCAGGTGTGCGATCTGTCGCACGGCGGACCCCCGGTCGCCGAGAGCGTGCACGGGGCCGGTCATGACACCCAGTGTGCGTCAGCGGGAGGGCCGGCGGGTGACCTGGCAGGTCACAGGTAGTCGGCCAGCTCCTTGGTCAGCGCGGCCTTGGGCTTGGCGCCGACGATCTGCTTGACCAGCTCGCCGCCGGAGTAGACGTTCAGCGTCGGGATGCCGGTGACCCGGTAGGAGGCCGGGGTGGCCGGGTTCTCGTCGACGTTCATCTTCACGAAGGTGAGCTTGTCGCCGTGCTCGGCGTTGAGCTCCTCGAGGATCGGGGCGACCTGACGGCACGGTCCGCACCACTCGGCCCAGAAGTCCACGAGGACCGGCTTGTCGGACTTGAGCACGACGGTGTCGAAGTCGGCGTCGGTGACGGCCTGGATGTCGGCCATGGGTGTTCCTCTCATCGGTGACGGGATGCGGGTCGTACGGGAGTGGGGGCCGGGCCGGCTCCGAGTGCTTCGGTCCGGCCAGGCGGCGGGATCAGCCCAGGGCGTTCTCGGTGATGAGCGCGGTCGCCGCGACGGCGGCCGCGTCGGGGGTCTGGCTGCCGCCGGCCTGCGCGAGGTCGGCGAGGTAGCGCTCGGCGTCGAGCGCAGCCGCGCACCCGGTGCCCGCGGCGGTGATCGCCTGGCGGTAGCGGTGGTCGACCAGGTCGCCGCAGGCGAAGACGCCCGGCACGTTGGTGCGGGTGGTCGGGTGGTCGACCAGCACGTACCCCTCGGCGTCGAGGTCGACCTGGCCGACCAGGAGCTCGGAGCGGGGGTCGTGCCCGATCGCGATGAACAGGCCCGTGGCGTCCAGCTCGCGCTTCTCGCCGGTGATGGTGTCGACCAGGGTGAGGCCGGTGAGCTTGTCGTCGCCGTGGATCTGCTCGACCGCGGAGTTCCAGGCGATCTCGATCTTCGGGTCGGCGAAGGCGCGCTCGGCCATGATCTTCGACGCGCGCAGCTCGTCACGGCGCACGATCATGGTCACCTTCGAGCCGAAGCGGGAGAGGAACGTCGCCTCCTCGACCGCGGAGTCGCCCCCGCCGACCACGGCGATGTGCTGCTCGCGGAAGAAGAACCCGTCGCAGGTCGCGCACCAGCTGACGCCGTGGCCCGAGAGCCGCTCCTCGTCGGGGAGACCGAGCTTGCGGTAGCCCGAGCCGGTGGCCAGGATCACCGCGCGGGCGGAGAAGGAGCCCTCGGCGGTCCGGACCGTCTTGACCGCTCCGGTCAGGTCGACCTCGATCACGTCGTCGGAGACGAGCTCGGCGCCGAACCGCTCGGCCTGGGCGCGCATCTCGTCCATCAGCGCCGGGCCCTGGATGCCGTCGCGGAAGCCGGGGAAGTTCTCGACCTCGGTGGTGTTCATCAGCGCACCGCCCGCGGTCACCGAGCCCTCGAAGACCAGGGGACGCAGGGCCGCGCGGGCCGCGTAGATCGCCGCGGTGTAGCCGGCGGGTCCGGAGCCGACGATGATCACGTCGCGGATCTCGGACGGGTGGTCACTCATGCGTGCTCCTGGGGTCGGGGACGTGCGCGTCACTGCGAGCGGCAGCGGACACCGGGTCTGTTGCGTCAACCGATCCTAGGCACCCGACATTCCCCGGTCGTACGCCGCGGGCCGGGCACCCCGGTGCTCCCGCGCGTCGAGTGGTGATCCTCACGCGCTGATCGTCACGGTGCCGATGTTCACGGTGCCGATGTTCACGGGGCGGGGACGACGGTGGTCGCCCGGGGCGCGGCGACCGGGTCGGCGGCCAGGTCGCGGCAGCGCCAGGCCTCGGCGAGCCGCTGTTCGGGCCCCGCGCCGCGGGTGCCGACGCGGCGGACGACGAGCACGCCGGGGCGCCCGTCGAGCCGGATCCGCCAGGCGCGGTCGCCGTCGGCGAGCCTCGGCGTGCACGCTCGGCCGCTCAGGGCGGTCGAGTCGCGCTGGGCGGCGCGGAACTCCTCCGACGCCGTATCCCGCGCCGCTTCGAGGGTCGCGATCCGGGCCGGTGCGGCCACGGCGAAGGAGTCGGTGCGCAATCCCGGGACGGCCCCGGCGGTCGTCACCGGCACCCGATCGGCCGGCGCGGCGGAGTCGTCACCCCGGCCCGGGTCGTCGGACGACGCCTCGGGGGCCGCCAACTCCTGGGGAGTGACGTCGGGGGCGACGCCCGCGCTGGAGGTCTCCGCGGTCGGGTCGTCGCCGATGACCTGTGTGAGCCCCAGGCCCACCACAGCGGCGACGGTGGCGGCGACCAGCACGCCACCCCAGCGCCGCCGGGAGCGTCGCGCGGCCAGCGGTACGACGTCGGTGTCGGCGGGTCGGTCCCCGGCACCGGGTTCCGGCGCTTCCGGGGCGGCCTGTCCTGCGAGGTCGCCCTGCTCGGCGGCGAGGTCGGCGAGGACGCCGTCGAGACGGGCGGCGACGGCGGCGGGCATCGCCGGCCCGGCCAGATCGGCGAGCAGCGCACGGATCTCGGCCTGGTCGGCCTGGTCGGTCTGGTCGGCCTGGTCGTTGTGGTGCTCGTCGTGCTCGTCCATGTCGCTCACCTCCCTGCTCCGTCGTCGGTCCGCGCTGTCGGTGATCCGACGTCCCGCGGCGGCGGCGGGTTCCGTGGCGCGTCGGTGATCCCCGCCTCCCCCGCGTCGGCCCGCAGGTCGTCCAACAGCTCCGCGAGCCGGGTCCGCCCGCGCGAGCACCGGCTCTTGATCGTGCCGGGCGCGACCTCCAGCATCGCAGCCGCGTCGCGGACGCTGTGGCCCTCGATGTCGACGAGCACCAGCGCGATCCGCTGGTCGGCCGGCAGCCGGTCCAGGGCCGCGACCACCCGCCGGCGCCGCTCGTCGGTCTCGGCGGCGGTCGCGGGGTCGCCCCAGGAGGCAGCCGGTCCCCCGACCGTGCCCCGGACGTGCGCCGCGCCGCCGGTGTCGAGGTCCTCCGGCAGCGGGTCGGCGCGCCGTACCTGCTCGCGGCGCACCCGGTCGAGGCAGGCGTTGACCACGACCCGGTGCAGCCAGGTCGTCACCGCGGCGTCACCGCGGAAGGACCCGGCCCGCCGGTACGCCGAGATCAGCGCGTCCTGCAGGGCGTCGGCCGCGTCGTCGGGGTTGCCGAGGGTGCGCAGCGCGACCGCCCAGAGCCGGTCGCGGTGCCGGGCGAACAGCACCCCGAAGGCCTCGCGGTCCCCGGCGAGGTGGTCGCTCAGCAGGCGCCGGTCGTCGCGCTCGTCCGCCCCCCGGTCATCGGGCGTCGGAGTGCTCACCCGCGGACCACGATCTCCGCGATCTCACCGCGGAACCGGTCGCCGGTGGAGGGGAGCGCGGTGAGCCACACGACCAGGTAGCGCGCCTCGACCGCCTCGTCGAGCTCGATGCGGGCCGAGGTGCCGAAGGAGCCGGAGGCGATCTCGTCGAGGCCCTCGACCGACGACGGCTCGGAGGTGGCGGCGAAGACCGACACCGAGGTGGGTTCGCCGACGAACCGGATGCCGAGCGAGGAGACCTCGGTGACCTCCCCGAGGTCGAGCACCAGGCCCACGCCCGGCTTGAGCGCGGGGAACTGGTCGAAGTATTCCATCGTGATCCAGGTCGTCGACGGGTCGCCGTCGACGACGTTGCCGGTGCGCTCGGGGTTCTCCTCGCCGTTGCCCGCGGGCGGCGGGTCGAGGTCACGGACCCCGACGATCTCCACCGGGGTGGCGGCGGCGGTGCCGTTCTCGGTCGGATCGGCCTCGGCCGGGCCGGTGCGGGAGGGGCTTCCCCGCTGGCCGAGGGTGAAGGCCACCACCACCGCGACCACGACCAGCACGAGGATGCCGACGGTCGCCGCGACCCGCAGCCAGCCGCGTCCCGGCGCACCGGTGATGGTCGTGTCGTCGGGGGCGGGCTCGTCCCAGGGCCAGAAGCCGTCGCCGCCCACGCCCGCACCCGTACCGGTGCCGGTCGGGGCGCCCAGGGGCCGCACCGCATGCGTACGCCGGGGGGCGTCGGGGCTGAACAGCGGCTTCGGCTCCGGCTCCGGCAGTGGGGGCGGCGGTGGGGGCGGGGTCCGGCGCCGTCCGGTGCCCGGTCCGGCCCAGCCGTCCTCGGTGTCGTCGAAGACCGGCACGCCGGCCTGGGTCGCGTCGGGATCGGCCGGTGGGGCCGGCGCGTCGGTCGCCCCGGACGCCGGAGCCGAGGTCGCGGAGGGGGACTCGCCAGTGGGATCGGGGGTGGGATCGGGGAAGGTGCGGGTCGTGTCGTGGTCCCCGGCCCCCGGGTCGGCGCTGGATTCGGCGCTGGGATCGGCGTCGGGGTCGACCTGTCCGGCCGGGGGGAGGTCGACGACCGGGACGGCCGGGGTCGCCCACGCGCGCTCGGGCTGGTGCAGCCCGGCGGGGTCGCCGATGAAGTCGCTGAGGGCCGCGGCGATCTCGTGGGCGGTCTCGATCACGTACCCGTGCGGGTCGCCGTCGGGCTGGAGGGCGCGCAGGCACAGTGCGTCCAGGGGGCGCGGGATGCCGGCACGGACCTGACGGGGGCGCAGCAGTCGGTCGTGCTCGATCGGGGCGGCGGGGACCTGCGAGCCGGAGGTGCCGGGCCAGCGGCCGGTGAGGGAGGCGTAGAGCAGCGCGGCGAGGTTGATCACGTCGGACTCGTGATCACCCAGCACCCGCCCCTGCGGGCCCCACGGTTCGCGGGGCGGCGCCAGGACGGCGTCGATCACCGACCCGATCAGCTTCACGGCGCCGGTCTCGGTGACCAGGACGTTCTCGGGGATCAGCCGGCCGTGGGCGACGCCGTGGGCGTGGGCCGCGCTGATCGCCTCAGCCACCTGCTTGACCAGCCAGGCCGCCCGGCGCGCGGGGAGCGGTGCCTCGGCGACCAGCAGGTCCAACGACATGCCCGCGCCCCACTCGACGACGGCGTAGGCGACCCCGTCGACCACGTCGGCGTCGAAGACCCGCAGGAACCGGCTGTCGTGCACGGCCGCGGACGCCCGGGCCGCGGCGATGACCGGGTGGGCGCGGGGGTCGGTGGCGGGCAGGACGTGCACCGCGACCGGGCGCGCGAGCACCAGGTCGGAGGCCCGCCAGAAGCGGGCGCCGTCGTGGTCGGTGAGCAGGTCCTCGAGCTGGTAGCGCCGCCCGAGCACGGCACCGTGGCCCCACGGGTCGTTGGGACGCGGCTGCGTGTCATCGGCCACGTGCCACTGCCCTCCCCAGCTCGGCGGGTCCGGTGTCGTCCGCTCTCGCGGGCCTCGGGGCCATCGTAGGACCCTCAGTGACGCCGGCCACCGGGAAGCCGACGGGCGATCAGGGCCACCATGTCCCGGATCTCCGCGACCCGGAGCGCGCGGGCGAGGACGACGTACCCGATCAGCTCGACCCCGATCGTGGCGACCAGCACCCCGATCGCGGCGAACTTGCTGCCCTCCAGCGCCGATCCGTCGAGGGCCCGCTCCAGGGCCGTCATCACCAGGGCGGCCAGCGCCACCGCCGGCACCAGCGCCGCCACGACCCGGGCGGCGAAGGACGCCAACGGGCGTACGGCGAGCCCGGGGCGGCCCTCGACGGTGGTGCGGCGTCGCAGCACCGCGAAGGAGACCAGCGAACCGGCGAGGTAGGCGCAGCCGTACGCCGCGACCAGCCGGGGGGCGGTGTCGACGGGGTCGATGCCGCGGGTGAAGCCGATCGCGGCGGCGATGTTGACCGCGGCGACGACGCACTGGATCCAGAAGACGGTGCGGGTCTGCTCCAGGGCGTAGAACCCCCGCAGCATCAGGTAGTGGATGGTGAAGAACACCAGCCCGGGCCCGAACAGCGCCAGCGACGGGGCGTAGGCGTCGACGGAGTCCGAGGCCGCGCCGTACCCGAAGACCAGCTCGCTGACCGGGAGCGCGACCAGGCCGAGGGCGGCGGCGGCCGGCGCGATCAGGGTGAGCGCGATCCGTGCCGTGCCCGCGACCTCGCGCCCGAGCCCGTACCGGTCGCCGGCGTGCGCGAGCCGGGAGAGCCGCGGCAGCATCGCGGTCGCCAGCGACACCGTCGCGATCGAGTGCGGCAGGATCATCAGCAGGAACGTCTGGGAGTAGACGGTGTAGCCGGTGCCGGTCTCGCCGACCGCGCCGGCCGCGGCACCGGAGGAGGCCACCCGCACCACCACGGTGTAGGCGATCTGGTTGACCACGACGAAGCCGATCGTCCACCCGGCCAGCCGCGCGGTGTGGCCGAGCCCGGAGCCGCGGATGTCGAACCGCGGGCGGTAGCGCACGCCGGCCCGGCGCAGGTACGGCACCAGCACGGCCAGCTGAACGGCGATGCCCAGGGTGGAGCCGAGCCCGAGGACCAGCTCCTGGGAGGCGGTGTAGGCGCCGTTCACGTCGGAGGTGGGACCGAACACCCACAGGTAGCCGCCCAGCACGAGCATCGAGACGACGTTGTTGGCGATCGGCGCCCACATCATCGGACCGAAGGTGCCGCGGGCGTTGAGCACCTGCCCGACGAGGGTGAACATCCCATAGAAGAAGACCTGCGGCAGGCAGTAGCGCGCCAGGTTGATGATCGAGGCGCGGTGCTCGGCGTACTCGGGCTCGAAGAACCGATCGCTGAGCAGCACCTGCATCACCCACGGGGCGCAGATCACCAGCAGCGCGGTGACGCCGGCGAGGAACAGTCCGGCGACGGTGATGACGAGGTTGGTGTAGCGCTCCCCGCTCTCCGGTCCGCGCTCGATGGCGCGGACCAGCTGCGGCACCAGCACGGCGTTGAACACCCCACCGGCGAGCAGGATGTAGAGCATGTTCGGGATCGTGTTGGCGATCGTGAACAGCTCCGCGTGCAGGAACGCGCCCAGCGCGGCCGCGAGCAGCGCCGCGCGGACGAAGCCGCTGATCCGGGAGACGACCGTGCCGGCTGCCATCACCGCGCTCGAGGCGAGGATGCTGCTGCGCTCGCTGCGCGCCTCGCCGGCGGCGGTCACCGGGTGCCGTCCGGGCTGTCGGTGCCGAGGTCCTCGGGCGCCCGGTCGCGTCGGCGGCGCACCACCCGCACCACGAGGGCGACCACCAGGACGGCGGCGCCGAGACCCATCACGATCCAGATCACGATGCCCACCTGGCTGCGGCGGACGCTGACGGTGGTGACCTCGGGCAGCTCCGCACCGTCGACCGTCGCCGGGATCAGCCGGACCTCGCTGACGCCGAAGCCGGAGGAGCGCGCGCCCAGCCGGAGCGAGACCCGCGCCCCGCCGCCGAGCTCGAGCGGGTCGGGCGCGGTGATCGTCAGCTCGTCCTCGTCGTCGGTCGAGGGCCGGATCGCGACGCGCACCGGCTCCTCGAGGTCGTTGATCAACGTGACGGCGAAGTGCCCCTCGCCGCTGGACATCGTCACGAACTCGGGGCCCTCGATGCGGACGTTGCCCAGCAGGCCGCGCAGGGACGCGCTGGTCGCCCGCGCCAGGCTCAAGGGGGTCGAGGGCACCGTCCGGGCACCGGAGGAGGCGGCGGCCAGCGCCGCGCGGTCGATCTCGGCGGCGACGGTGTCGTTGAGCAGCAGCAGCGAGCCCAGGGTCCGACCGGCGGTCCGCACCTCGGCGGCCGCCCGCAGGTTGCGGACGGGCAGTTCGGCGCGGCGGGCGGCCCGCGGGTAGGCGAGGTCGGTGGCCTCGCGCTCGTCGAGGCTGCGGTCGGTGGCGGCCGAGCGCAGGCTGGTCAGGTCGAGCCAGTCGTGATCGAGTCCGTCGGCCAGCGTCGCGGGGTCACCCGCGCCGGGGTCCCAGCGGTCGGGCAACTGCACGACCAGGGGTCCGCGGAGCTCCTCGGTGCCGACGCCGTCGACCCGCAGCGCGGCCTCGGCCAGCACCCGCTGCCGCACCGAGAGCAGGTCGTGGGGCGACTCGGGGTTGGGGCCGCCGCTGCTCGCACCGCTGTCACTGAGCAGCACCCGCTGGTCGGCCACCGCCAGGCTGGTCGCCTGCGTCTGCGGGGCGGCCTCATCGGAGAGCAGCAGGGTCGAGTTGCCCGAGGCCTCGGCCAGCAGCGCGCCGAGGGGCGCCAATGCCCGGGAGGGCAACAGCCCCCCGATCGGCGCCAGCGCGATCGGCGCGGGACCCATGCCGAGCTCCTCCAGCGCCCGGCCGCTGTGGTCGATCGCATCGCCGACGAGGTCGAGGTGACGGTGTCGCCACGCGGCGGCGAGGTCGGGGTCGGCGTACGGCAGCGCGAGGAGGGGGGCGGAGTCGAGGGCGTCGCGGAACCGGTCGAGCCAGTCCTGCGCGTGGTCGGCGCGCTCGGCGACCTCGGGATCGACCTCGGGCGCCTCGGCCGCGCCGTCGGGACCGGTCGGGCTCGCCTGGTCCTCCGGGGCTGCGGGGGCCGACGGGTCGTCGCCGGTCGCGGGGTCGGCGGTCGGGCCGGTGTCGAAGCCGGGGTTGCCGGCGGCGAGGCGGGCGGCGGCGTCGAGGACGGCGGGGTCGACCAGCCAGGTCAGCGGCATCGTCGGGGCCGCTTCGGCGAGGGCGAGCAGCCGCCCCAGGCGACCGTCGTCGGCGAGCAGGTCGTCCCAGTCGGCCGTCTCCCCGACCGCGCCGCCGGAGCGGCGGATCACCTGCTGGCGTACGGGGACGACGACCGCGGTCTTCACCGCAGCGCGGCTCCCGCGCCGGGACGCCGGCGGGACGAGCGGGAGGAAGGTACGGGTGCGGGCGTCGGCGACCCCGTCGCGGTTGCCCTCCGCGTCGGTGCCGAGCACGTGGACGGCCAGCCAATAGACGCCGGGCTCGCCGGAGATCGGCAGGTCGCGGCGCGGGATGCTCAGCCGGTAGTCGGTCGACTCGCCCGGCTCGAGGTCGTCGAGGTTGACGAACTGGCCCTCGCCGAGGAGCCGCTGGCCGATGACCAGGTCGGGGTCGCTGACCGCGGCCTCGGCGAGCGCGGTGGTCGAGCGCAGGGGCGTCGCGGAGACGACCAGCGACGCCTGCAGGTTGGTCCAGGCCTGGTGCGAGGCGTTGGTCAACCGGCCGGTGACCGTCACCCGGCCGCGGCGCGGGACCGCGCTGGGGGTCAGCGAATCGATGGTGATCTCGAGCCCGGGGCGGTCGGTCTCCTCTCGGAGCTCGTCGTCCTCGGCGTCGGCGCCGGGCGAGCCGTCCGGTGCGGGTGCGACCCGGATCGCGTCGGGGCGGGTCCCGCCCGGGGTGGCGGCGGCGGGCGCACCGCCGGCGAACGCGGGC
>JAJUGK010000095.1 GCA_029268205.1 Nocardioidaceae bacterium | reverse complement strand
GCCGGACGGCGCGGGTTCTGGATCGCCACCGCGTTCGGTGCGGCGTACATGATCGCCCTGCTGCCCTGGCTGCACGTGGTCACCCCGCTGTGGCCCCTGATCGCCCTGGCCGAGGCGCCACTGATCGGCCTGACCGGCGTCATCGCGACGGCGTTCCCCCGCCGGTGGTGGTGGCCGGCGCTGGTCGCCGCGGCCTGGACGACCGCCGAGGTGCTGCGCAGCACCTGGCCCCTGGGCGGGTTCCCCTGGGGGCGCGTCGGCTTCGGGGTCGTGGACTCGCCGTTCGCCGCCCTGCTCCCGTGGATCGGCGTCACGGGGACCACGTTCGTGGTCGCGCTGCTCGGCGCGACGCTGGGCTGGGCGGCCGTGACGGTGCGCCACCGACCCGTGCCGGCGGTCGGCGCGGTGGGCACGGCGCTCATCGTCGCGACCGCGGCGGCGTGGTTGCCGGTCGACCCCGCCGGCGGCGTCCGCGACGAGGGGCTGGTCCGGGTCGCGGCGGTGCAGGGCAACACACCGGGTGTCGGACTCTCCGCGATGGCCGAACGCCGCCAGGTGCTCGACAACCACGTCCGCGCGACCCTCGATCTCGCGGCCGAGGTGGACCGGGGGAGCACCCCGCGCCCCGACCTCGTGGTGTGGCCGGAGAACTCCTCCGACATCGATCCCTTCCGGGACGCGGCCGCCTACGCCGCGGTCTCCGGTGCGGCGATCAGCGTCGGTGCGCCGCTGGTGATGGGCACGGCGGTCAGCGAGGGCGCGGGGTGGCGCAATCGGTTCCAGCTGTGGGAGGCCGACGGGGAGCCGACGGCGCACTACGACAAGCGCAAGGCGGTGCCCTTCGGGGAGTACGTCCCGTTCCGGTCGCTGTTGGAGCCGATCGTGCCCGCGCTCGACCAGATCCCGCGCGACATGCTGCCCGGCGAGGACCCCGGCGTGATGACGCTCGCCGACATCCCGGTCGGGGTGATCACGTGCTACGAGGTGGCCTACGCCCCGCTCGTCACCGACCTCGCCGACTCCGGGGCGCAGGTGTTGCTGGTGCCGACCAACAACGCGACCTACATGGGCACCGCCCAGGTCGAGCAGCAGTTCGCCATGGCCCGGTTGACGGCGTTGACGACGTCGCGGACGGTGGTGGTGGTCTCCACCAACGGCGTCTCCGGTCTCGTCGCTCCCGATGGCTCGGTGGTCGAGCGGGCGCCGGTGCGCACGACCCACGTCCTGCTCAGCGACGTGGCGCCGCGCGTGGGGCTCACCCCGGCCGTACGGTTGGCCACCGTGTGGACCTTCCTCTTCACCGCGCCCGGCGCTGCGGCGCTGATCGGCGCGTTCGTGCTGCTGCGCCGCGGCAGTCGTACGCCCTCCGACCCCGCGGTCGCCGAGGCGCGGGCATGAGGCTGGATCCGCGCCCCGACGCAGCCGGGGTGCTCGTGATGCCGACCTACAACGAGCGCCGCAACCTCGAGCGCATCGTCCCCCGCATCCGTGCTGCCGCGCCCGACCTCGACATCCTGGTGGTCGACGACGGATCGCCCGACGGCACCGGGGCCTACGCCGACCAGCTCAGCAGCCGGGACCCGGCCGTGCACGTGCTCCACCGCACGGCCAAGGAGGGCCTCGGCGCCGCGTACGTCGCGGGGTTCCGGGTCGCGCTCGCCGCGGGCTACCCGGTCATCGGCGAGATGGACGCCGACGGCTCCCACCTGCCCGAGCAGCTGCCACGGCTCCGCGAGGCGCTCGCCGACGCCGACCTCGTGGTCGGCGCCCGCTGGATCCCCGGCGGCGAGGTGCGCAACTGGTCGCGTCGACGGATCTGGCTCTCGCGCGGGGGCAACGCCTACGCGCGCGCCCTGCTGAGCCTGCCGGTGCGCGACGCGACGTCGGGGTTCCGGCTGTTCCGCGCCAGCGCCCTGACGACCATCGACCTCGACTCCGTGCAGTCCACCGGCTACGTCTTCCAGACCGATCTCGTGCACCGCGCCCTGCGCGCCGGGCTGCGCGTACGCGAGGTGCCGATCACCTTCGTCGACCGGGTCGAGGGGGAGTCCAAGATGAGTGCGTCGGTGGCGGCGGAGTCGCTGCTGCGGATCACCGCCTGGGGGATCAGGGACCGCTGGGCGCGCCGGCGCACCCCGTAGGCTCGCACCATGCTCCGCGGACCCCGCCTCGTACTCGCCGGCATCCTCGGACTCGGGCTGCTCGAGCTGGTCGTCCTGGTGCTCGCCGTGCGGTGGATCGGCCTCGGGTGGACGCTGCTGGCCCTCGTCGCGACCAGCCTCCTGGGCGTGGTGGTCGTCCGCCGTGCCGGGACCCGCGCGCTGGCCCAGCTCGGCGCCGCGGTCCGCGACGGTCGCCCGCCCACGGCCGACCTGGCCGACGCCGGGGGAGTGGTGCTCGCCGGCTTCCTGCTGGTGCTGCCGGGCTTCGTCGGCGACCTGCTGGGTGCCGCGCTGCTGGCCCGGCCGGTCCGCGTGGGGGCCCGGCGGCTGCTCGGCCGGGTGGCGGCGGGCCTCACCCTCGGCGGGTGGGCGAGTCGACCCCCGACACGACGACGCCCCGGACACACCGAGGTGGTCCGGGGCGAGGTCGTCGACCCCGACGAGGGGCCGTAGGCGGTCGGTCGCGCGGGTGGGGTCGGCTCAGACGCCGGCCTTCTTCTTGCGCGGGCGGTGCAGGTGGGCGGGGCCGATCTCGCCGCCGCGGAGCAGCTCGAGCCGCTCGGTGAGGATCTCCTCCAGCTCCGGGATGGAGCGCCGCTCGAGGAGCATGTCCCAGTGGGTCCGCGCCGGCTTCTCGGGCTTCACCTCGGGCTCGATGCCCTGGGTGCTGCGCGCCTCGGCGCCGCACTTGGGGCACTCCCACAGGGCGGGCACGTCGGCCTCGAGAGCCATGGTGACCTCGAACTCGTGCCCGTTGGCACAGGCGTAGCCGGCCTGCTGGCGGGCGGCGAACTCGATGCCTCGCTCGTCCTCGAAGCTCTGGCCGCCCAGTCGGGCGCCCCGTAGTGTCCGCTCTGCCACGAATGGCCTCCTCTGTCGCCTGGTCCGCGGGTGCTGGGTGCAGCCCTCCACGGTAGTTCTTCGTGCGATGTTGCCCAAACCGGAACGGCCGGACACCTCGCTCAACGCGCGGCGGGCCCGGAAGATTCCGCTGCGCCGGGCCGGGTCAGGGCGGAGTCCGGGTTGACCCGCTGACGCACCGGCACCAGCAGCGCCAGACCCACCGCCAGTACGACGACGATGCCGAGGATGCCCCAGTGCTGCACGTCGCGGAGGCGCTCGCCGGTGATCTGCTGTCCGCACCAGAGGGCGATCGAGAACGATGCGGGCGCGAGGAAGCTCACGGCACGGCCGGTGGTGGCGTACAGCCCGAAGACCTGGCCCTCCTGACCCGCCGGGATCACCCGGGCCAGGAACGTCCGGGAGGCCGACTGCACCGGACCCACGAAGATGCACAGTGCCAGGCCGAAGACCCAGAAGATCACCTTGCCCTGGGCGTGCAGGAAGAAGATCACCAGGCCGAGGAGGCACATCGACACCAGGGACGACACGATGATCCGCTTGGGACCGATCCGGTCGTCGAGCCGGCCCGCGGCGATCGTCGCGATGCCCGCGACCACATTGGCGACGATCGCGAAGACGATCACCAGGCTGTCGCTGAAGTCGAACGCGCGGGCCGCGATCACGGCGCCGAAGGTGAACACCCCGGCGAGCCCGTCGCGGAAGACCGCGGAGGCGGCCAGGAAGTACACCGTCGTCCGGTCGGTGCGCCACAGCCGGGCGATGCTGGCGAACAGGAGCCGGTAGGCACCGACCACGCCGGCGCCGGGCTCCCGGCGCCCGCGCGCCGCCGGGTCGTCGCGGATCGTGCGGATGACCGGCAGCGAGAACACCAGGGTCCAGACCGCGCACAGCAGCATGGCGAGTCGGACGCCGAGGGCGTCGTCGTTCTCGATGCCGAACCACGAGTCGGGGTTGACGAACCCCACCACGACGATCGTCAGCAGCACGATGCCGCCGAGGTAGCCCAGCCCCCAACCGAGTCCGGAGATCCGGCCGACGTTGTCCTTGGTCGAGATGGTGTTCAGCATCGCGTTGTAGTTGACCGACGCGATCTCGAAGAAGACGTTGCCCACCGCCAGCAGGACCAGACCGAGCCAGAGGTACTGCGCCTCGGGCCGGACGAAGAACAGTCCCGCGCTGGTCAGGACGACCAGGTAGGTGTTGATCGCCAGCCAGAACGTCCGCCGACCCGACCGGTCGGCCCCCTGGCCGAGGACCGGTGCGAGCACCGCGATCAGCACCCCGGCCCCGGCCAGCGCCCAGCCGAGCTTGGAGGAGGCGTCATCGCCGAAGATGTCCGGGTCGGTGATGTAGACCGAGAACACGAATGTCGTGATCACGGCGTTGAACGCCGCCGAGCCCCAGTCCCACAGGGCCCAGGCCCACACCGGCCAGGGGGTGCGCTGCCGCCCGCCCCCCTGGGTCGTCGGGTCCTCCACCGCGTCGTGCCCACCGCTCGTGCTCATCGTGGCTCCTCCCATCGGCCCAGGCGCTGCAGCACCGTACGCAGGGTGTCGGTGCGATCGGTCATGACGCCGTCGACCCCGGCGGCGACCAGCCGCTCGATGTCGGCCGGCTCGTCGACGGTCCAGACGTGGACGTGCAGCCCGGCCCGGTGGGCGCGGGCGATCAGCCGCGGGGTGACCACGCGCAGGCGCCCGCGTCGTTCGGGGACCTGCAGCGCGCAGACCGTCGGGTCCAGGCGCCACGCGGCCAGCGGCATCGGCAGCGCGATGAACCGCACGATCTCCGACGGCGCGGCGGCGGTCGCGACCCGGCCACCGCTGGCTGCGCGGAACTCCCGGATCCGCGGGCGGCTGAACGATCCGACGATCACCCGGTCGGTGCTCCCGGTGCGTTCGAGCAGTGCCGCCAGCGGTCGAGCCCCCTCCGGTGACTTCAGGTCGATGTTGAACCGTGCGTCGGGGAAGGCCTCGAGCAGCTCCTCCAGCCGCGGCACGGACTCCTCGCCGCCGATGCGGAGCTCGGCGAGCTGGGCCATCGTCAACGACTCGATCAGACCGGCCCCGTCGGTGACCCGCTCCAGGATCGGGTCGTGGAAGGCGACCAGGCACCCGTCCCGGGAGACGTGCACATCGGTCTCCAACCAGCGGTAGCCGAGGTCGTAGGCGTGCTGGAAGGCGCGGCGGGTGTTCTCGAGCCCGACGAGGTCGGGGTGGGCCGCCCCTCCGCGATGCGCGAATGCCAGCACCGGCCCGGGCTCGCCGGCCTCCCGCGGGGCGGGGAGCACGGGGAAGGCGGGTCGGGTCACCGCTGCAGTATCGCCCGTGGTGTCGCCGACGGGGTGGCCCGACACGGCGTACCGTGGGGGAATGGAGGACATGAGCTGCCCCGCCTGCCAGCAAACGATGCGGTCCGGCTCCGTCGGCGACGTGGAGGTCGCCCGGTGCGAGGGGTGCCGTGGGATCTTCGTCCCGCGCAGCGCCCTCGGCGCCCTGACGGAGGCCGAGATCGACTTCCATGCCGCCAGCGGCTGGGCCACCGCGCCGCTTCCCCGCATCACCGAGGACATGACCGCCCCGCCGCCCGCCCCGGCGGCGCCGCGGGCCTACATCGCGACGCTGTTCGACTGACCCGCCCGACCCGCCACCCGGCGCCCCGGGTGCCGCGACTCAGATGTCGCGGAAGGTCTGGATGTCCGCGCCCAGCGCGTTCAACCGCTCGGCGAGGTCCTCATACCCGCGGTTGATGACGTAGACCGAGCGCAGCACCGAGGTGCCCTTGCTGGCCAGCATGGCGAGCAGGACGACCACCGCGGGCCGCAGTGCCGGCGGGCAGACGACCTCGGTGCCCGACCAGTGGGTCGGACCCTCGATCATCACCCGGTGCGGATCCAGCAGCTTGACCCGGGCGCCGAGCCGGTTCAGCTCGGTGAGGTAGATCGCGCGGTTCTCGTAGACCCAGTCGTGCAGCAGGGTCTGGCCGTGGGCGACGGCGGCGATGACGGCGAAGAACGGCAGGTTGTCGATGTTCAGACCCGGGAACGGCATCGGGTGGATCTTGTCGATGGGGGAGTGCAGGACCGACGGGTAGGTGGTGATGTCCACCAGCCGCGTGCGCCCGTTCTCGGCGAGGTACTCGGGGCCGCGGTCGTAGCGCAGGCCCATCTCCTCCAGGAGGGCGAGCTCGATCTCGAGGAACTCGATCGGCGCCCGCTGGATGGTGATCTCCGACTCCGTCACGATCGCGGCCGCGATCAGCGACATCGCCTCGATCGGGTCCTCGCTGGGCGCGTAGTCGACGTCGACGTCGATCCGCTCCTTGCCCGTGACCCGCAGCGTGGTCGTGCCGATGCCCTCGATCTGCACGCCGAGCAGTTCGAGGTAGAAGCACAGGTCCTGGACCATGTAGTTCGGGCTGGCGTTGCGGATCACCGTCGTGGCGGGGGAGAGGGCGGCGGCCATCAGCGCGTTCTCGGTGACGGTGTCGCCGCGCTCGGTGAGCACGATCGGGCGGTCCGGTGTGGCGCCGACGTCGACGCGCGCGTGGTAGCTGCCCTCGGTGGCCTTCACCCCCAGGCCGAACGCCTTCAGCGCGCTCAGGTGCGGCTCGACGGTGCGGGTGCCGAGGTCGCAACCACCGGCGTACGGGAGCTGGAAGTCGGCCTGGTGGTGCAGCAATGGGCCCAGGAACATGATGATCGACCGGGTGCGCCGCGCAGCCTCCACGTCGATGCGGGAGAGGTCGAGCACGGGCGGGGGAGTGATCTCCAGATCGCCGTCCTCGTTGAGCCAGCGGGTGCGGACGCCGATGCTGGTGAGCACCTCGAGGAGGCGGTTGACCTCCTCGATCCGAGCGACCTTGCGCAGCACGGTGGTGCCGCGGTTCAACAGCGACGCGCACAGCAGCGCCACGCCGGCGTTCTTCGAGGACTTCACCGCGATGCTGCCGTGCAGCGTGGTCGGACCGGTGACCCGCAGGTGGGTCGGACCCGGGACGTCCGGCCGGGCGCCGAGCGCGACGATCTCGGAGTCCAGAGCGTCGCCGATGCGGGCCAGCATGTCGAGGCTGAGGTTCTGCAGACCGCGTTCGATGCGGGTGATCGCCCCCTGGCTCGTGCCGAGCCGTTCGGCCAGCTGGGCCTGGGTCAGCGAGCGTTGGATCCGGGTCTCGCGGATCCGCTGGCCGATCTTGCGCAGGTAGTCCTCAGTCACCCGGCCACGGTACATCGCGGCGTACGTCACATATGAGTTGGCGGGGGTCGGGCCGATGTCTGCTTGGATCGGGACCATGCGCGCCACGATCATCCACGCCCCCGGCGACATCCGACTCGAGGACCGGCCCCGGCCGGAGGTCACCCGACCGACGGACGCGGTGGTGCGGGTCGTCGCCGCCTGCGTCTGCGGCTCCGACTTGTGGCCCTACCGCAACGCCGACGAGGTGCCCGAGCCCCGGCCGATCGGCCACGAGGTGGTGGGGGTGGTGGAGGACGTCGGATCCGAGGTCCGCTCTTTCGCGCCCGGCGACTTCGTGATCGTCCCGTTCTGCCACAGCGACAACTCCTGCCCGCACTGTCGGGCCGGCGTCCACTCGGCCTGTGTCAACGGAGGGATGACCGCCGGCGGTCAGGCGGAGTACGCCCTGGTGACCCAGGCCGAGGGGTCACTGGTGCGCACCGACGGCGTCCCCGACCCGGCTCTGGTGCCCTCGCTGCTGGCCCTCAGCGACGTCCTGCCGACCGGGTGGCACGCCGCCGTCTGCGCGCGGGTACGCCCGGGGTCCACCGTCGCGGTGGTGGGCGACGGCGCGGTCGGACTGTGTGGGGTGCTCGCCGCGCGGGAGCTCGGTGCCGAACGGATCATCGCCCTCTCCCGGCACGCCCCGCGGCAGGCCCTGGCCCGGGAGTTCGGCGCGACCGACGTGGTCCCCGAGCGGGGCAAGGAGGCGACCGCCGCGGTGCGGGAGCTCACCGACGGCGTCGGCGCCGACGCGGTGCTCGAGTGCGTCGGGAACGGCCCGGCGATGCGGACGGCCTTCTCGGTCGCGCGTCCCGGCGCGATGGTGGGCTTCGTCGGTGTGCCCCACGACGTGGCACCGCCGATGGGCAAGATGTTCGGCCACAACGTCGGCCTCGCGGGCGGGATGGCGCCCGTGCGCCGCTACCTCCCCGAACTGCTCGAGCGCGTCCTGGACGGCACGATCGACCCCGGGCGGGTCTTCGACCTGGAGCTCCCGCTCGACGACGTGGCGGAGGCCTACCGGGCGATGGACGAGCGGCGGGCCATCAAGGTGCTGCTGCGGCCCTGATCCGCATCGGGTCGGTCAGCGGCGCCGGCGGGTCCGGGTCGACCACACCGCCCAGAGCACGAGCACCGGCTGGAAGAACAGCCGGCCCAACCGCTTCTGGTCGGTGTCGAGCCCGAAGCCGTCCTTGGCCTCGACGTACTGGGCGATGTTGCCCGGGAAGATCGCGACGAAGAACGCCGCCACCACCCAGCCGACCTTCGGACGCAGCGCGGCCGGGGTGAACAGCAGCGCGAGGCCGAGCAGGATCTCGACCACGCCCGAGACGACGACGACCGCGTCGGTATCCACCGGCATCCACCCCGGGACCTGGGCCTCGAACTCCTCCCGCGCGAAGGTGAGGTGGGAGGTCCCGGCGAAGCCGAGGAAGCCGCCGAGGGTGATCCGTCCGAGGTGGCGGGCCAGGCCCGCGCGCGAGGTGCTCATGGGGCGATCCTGCCCGACCGGTCCACCCGCACCACCGCGTCGTCGTCGACATCCGCGACGTGCAGGTGCAGACCCGGCCCGTCCGGCGCGGGCTGCTCCACATGGCGCCGGGCGGCGACCGCCTGCTCCGGCGCCAGCAGCGTGAGGAGGAACCCGTCGGGCGACCACCACCGCGGGAGTTCCGCGACCACGGCGCGGAACCCGTCGAGGCCGTCGGGGCCGCCCGCGACGGCGAGGTCCGCCTCGTGGCGGCGTAGGTCCGGGTGGATGAGATCGAGACCCGCATCGGGGACGTGCGGCAGGTAGCCGACCACCGCGTCGACCCGGCCCGCGAGATCGGTCGGGAGCGCTGTCAACCAGGAGCCCTCGTACACCGTGAAGCCGTAGGTCTCCGCATTGCGGCGCGCGCAGGCGACCGCGGCCGGATCGAGCTCCGTGGCGACGACCTGCCAGTCGGGGAGGGCGGCGGTCAGCGCCGCAGCGATCGCGCCGCTCCCGCAGCCCACGTCGACGACCACGCCGGGCGGACGCTCCCGCAGGTGCGCGATCGCGTGCTCGACGAGCGCCTCCGCGCGTCGGCGCGGGACGAAGACGAGGGGGTCGAGCTCGACGTCGAGGCCAGCGAACCGGGCGACGCCCAGCAGATGCTCGAGCGGGATGCCCGCGGCCCGACCGGCGACCACCTCGGCGACCCGGGCGAGGTCGGCTCCCACGTGCCGGGTGACCTCGGCGGCCTCCGCCTCCGCGAAGACACAACCGGCCCGGCGCAACGAATCGGCCAGTGCACTCACCCACTCACCGTAAGCGCCGTCGGAGGGTGCTCAGGCATCGTGCGGTAGGACTGTGAGCATGCACACCCGCACCCTCGGCTCCCACCAGGTCGGCGCGATCGGTCTGGGCCTGATGACCTTCTCCCAGACCGGCGAGCAGCCGCGCGACCAACTGCTCGACACGATCAGGGCCGCGCTCGACGCGGGCGTGACCCTGTTCGACACCGCCGACGCGTACGGGCGGGCCGAGAGCGGGACCGCCGCCAACGGGGAGAACGAGGCGCTCGTCGCCGGCCTCCTCGACGAGCTCGGTGTCCGCGACCGGGTCCTGCTCGCCACCAAGGGCGGGCACGTCCGCACCGCCGACGGCGGATGGGGCCTGGACAGCTCCCGCGACCACCTCGTCGCCGCCGTCGACGCCAGTCTCACCAGGTTGGGGGTGGAGCAGATCGCCCTCTGGCAACACCACCGCCCCGACCCGGAGGTCAGCTGGGAGGACACGGTCGCGACGCTGGCGGAGATCGCCGCGTCCGGCAAGGTCGCGATGATCGGTCTCTCGAACGCCGATCCGGAGCAGATCCGGCACGCCCACGCCGTCCTCGGGGAGTCGCTGGTCAGCGTGCAGAACCAGTACTCCCCGAAGTTCCGCACCAGCCAGCCGGAGATCGAGGTGTGCGCGGAGCTCGGACTCGCGTTCCTGCCGTGGAGCCCGCTGGGCGGTCTGAGCGACGCCAAGGAGCTCGCCGCGAAGCATCCGGCCTTCGCCGAGATCGCTGCGGAGCGCGGCGTGAGCGCCCAGCAGGTCGCGCTCGCCTGGGAGCTGGCGCAGTCACCGGTCGTGATCCCCATCCCCGGCGCCAAGCGGCCCCAGAGCATCCGGGACTCCGCGGCGGCCGCCGACCTCGAGCTCACAGCGGACGAGCTCGCCCGGCTCGACGCGTCCTGAACCGACCCTGATCTCCCGCCCTCACTCGCGCCGGGGGAGGTTGCGGTCGGTGAGGAGTGCGGAGCCGGCGCGGCGGCGGACGGGGTCGCCGCGGTGGGTGGTGAAGCGGTAGCGGCGTCCGGGGGTGACGTGGGGGCGTTCGTGGCTGCGCCGCGGGGTCCGAGACTGCGGCCGCGTGGCCAGGACCGGCTCGGGGACTG
>JAJUGK010000094.1 GCA_029268205.1 Nocardioidaceae bacterium | reverse complement strand
TGGGCGGGCCGAGGTCCGCGACGTCGCCGGCCGGCGGACGGCGATCGCGGAGGCGGTACGCCTCGCCGCTCCGGGCGACACGGTGCTGGTGGCGGGCAAGGGCCACGAGTCGGGCCAGGAGGTGGCCGGCGTCGTGGAGCCCTTCGACGACCGCCGGGTGCTGCGCGAGGAGATCGAGCGCGTGGGCGGAGGCGCGTCATGATCAGGATGCGTCTGGACGAGATCGCCACCGCCGTCGGGGGGCGGATCACGGACGGCGCCCCCGACCTCGAGGTCACCGGACCCGCGACGCTCGACAGCCGGGATGTCCCCGCCGGTGGGCTGTTCGTCGCGATGGCGGGGGAGCGGGCCGATGGCCACGACTTCGCGGCCGGCGCGGTCGCCGCGGGAGCCGCCGCGGTCCTGGGTTCGCGACCGACGGGGGTCCCGAGCGTCGTCGTCGAGGATGTCCCGTACGCCCTCGGCCTGCTGGCCCGACACCTGCTCGACCGCCTCCCGGGACTGACCGTGCTGGCACTCACCGGGTCGCAGGGAAAGACCTCCACCAAGGACCTGCTGGCCCAGGTGCTCGCCACCCACGGGCCGACGGTGGCGACCCGGGGCAACCACAACAACGAGCTCGGCGTCCCGCTCACCGTGCTCCGCGCCGACGAGACCACCGCCTACCTCGTGCTGGAGATGGGGGCGCGCGGCGTCGGCCATCTGGCGTACCTGTGCTCGTTCGCCCGCCCCCGAGTCGCGGCGGTGCTCAACGTCGGCAGCGCGCATCTGGGCGAGTTCGGGACCCGCGACGCCATCGCGCGGGCGAAGGGGGAGCTGGTCGAGGCGCTCGGTCCCGAGGGGGTCGCGGTGCTCAACGCCGACGACCCGCTGGTCGCGGCGATGGCCGACCGGACCGCGGCCCGCGTCCGGAGCTTCGGCACCGACGGGTCCGCCGACCTCCGCGTGCAGGACCTCACCACCGACGACCTCGGGCGACCCCGGTTCACCCTGGTCGAACGCACCGCCGCGGGGGAGGAGAGCGCCGCGGTCGCGTTGCGCACGATCGGACTGCACCAGGCCGGCAACGCAGCGGCGGCCGCGGCCCTCGCCCGGGCCGTGGGGATGCCGTTGGCGGCGGTCGCCGCGGCCCTCAGCGCGGCCGGGACCGCCTCACCTTGGCGCATGGAGCTGACCGAGACGGCCGGCGTCACCATCCTCAACGACGCCTACAACGCCAACCCGGAGTCGATGCGCGCGGCGCTCGCGACGCTCACCGACATCGGCCGCCGGCGTCCCGGATCCCGCACCGTGGCGGTGCTCGGCGTGATGCGGGAGCTCGGGCGCGGGTCCGAGGCCGCCCACGAGGCACTCGGCCGGCACGCCGCCGAGTCCGGCGTCGACCGCCTCGTGGTCGTTGGGGAGGAGGCGGACGGCATCGCCCGCGGGGCCAGCGCCGTCCCCGGCGGCGCCGAGCGGACCGTACGCGTGGAGGACCGCGCGCAGGCGCTGGCGTGGGTGCGGGAGAATGTCGCGGCTCCCGATGTCGTCCTGGTCAAGGCCTCGCGCGGGGCCGCACTCGAGCAGGTGGTCGACGGCCTGGTCGAGCACCTGTCCGCCCCGTCGACCACCGCCCCGGAGGAGAACCGATGAGAGCGATCCTGCTCGCCGGTGGTCTGTCGCTGGTCTTCACGCTGCTCGGCACGCGACTGGCGATCGGCATGCTCGTCAAGCGCGGCTATGGCCAGTTCGTCCGCGACGACGGCCCCACGACCCATCAGGTCAAGCGCGGCACCCCGACCATGGGTGGGCTGGTCGTGATGCTCGCCTCGGTGGGGGCGTACCTCCTGGCCAAGCTGATCACCGGGACCACGCCGTCGGCGTCGGTGCTGCTGCTGATCTGGCTGTTCGTCGGCCTCGGGGTCGTCGGGTTCCTCGACGACTACATCAAGATCAGCAAGCAGCGCAGTCTCGGTCTGCGCAGCGGCGCGAAGATGCTCGGCCAGATCGCGGTCGGCGTCGTCTTCGCCGTGCTCGCGCTGGGCCCCTGGTTGGAGGACGACCGGGGTCAGGCGCCGGCCTCGCACGCGGTGTCCTTCATCCGCGACCTGCCCGGCTGGGAGCTCCCCACCGCGCTCGCGGTGATCCTGATCCTGCTGATCATCGCCGGTGCCAGCAACGGGGTGAATCTCACCGACGGTCTCGACGGCCTGGCGGCGGGGACGGCGATGATGGTCTTCGGCGCCTACACGATCATCAACATCTGGCAGAACAACCAGTCCTGCGCGCTGCAGACCGGGCCGACCTGCTACGAGGTACGCGACCCGCTCGACCTGGCGGTGATGGCCGCGGCGATCACCGGTGCCTGCTTCGGCTTCCTGTGGTGGAACGCCTCCCCGGCGAAGATCTACATGGGCGACACCGGCTCCCTCGCCCTCGGCGGCGCGGTGGCCGGCCTGGCGATCCTCACCCGCACCGAGTTCCTGCTGGTGCTCGTCGGTGGGCTGTTCGTCCTCGAGACGCTCTCGGTGATGTTGCAGGTCGGCTGGTTCAAGGCCAGCGGGGGCAAGCGGCTGTTCCGGATGGCGCCGCTGCACCACCACTTCGAGCTCAAGGGCTGGGCCGAGATCACGGTGGTGATCCGCTTCTGGATCATCGCCGGGCTCTTCGTGGTCGCCGGGCTCGGGGTGTTCTACGCCGAGTGGGTGGCCGGCGCATGAGCGTGGACCTCGACGCCCTGGGCCGCGCCGACGACTGGTCGCCCGTCCGCGCGGTCGTCGCGGGCTTCGGCGTCTCCGGGTTCGCCGCGGCCGACTCGCTGGTGCACATGGGCGCGCAGGTGACGGTCCTCGACGAGTCCGAGGCCGGCGACCGCCCGGAGCACGCCACCCTGCTCGGCGTGCTCGGTGCCGACGTACGGCTCGGAGCGGGCACCACCGCGACCCTTCCCGACGACGTCGACGTGCTGGTCACCTCGCCCGGCTGGGCGCCGTCCTCACCCCTGCTGGCCCAGGCCCGGGCCCGCGGCGTACCGATCTGGGGCGAGGTCGAACTGGCCTGGCGGTTGCGCGACCCCGAACGCCCCGCGCCGTGGCTGGCGGTGACCGGCACCAACGGCAAGACCAGCACCGTGCAGATGCTCGCCTCGATCCTGCGGGCCGCCGGGCTGCGCACGGTCGCCTGCGGCAACATCGGCCTCCCGATCGTCCAGGCCGTGATGGATCCCGAGCCGTACGACGTGCTCGCGGTGGAGCTGTCCAGCTTCCAGCTGCACTACACCTCGTCGATGTCGGCCGAGTCCGCCGCGGTGCTCAACGTCGCCGACGACCACCTCGACTGGTACCCCGACCTGGCGGCCTATGTCGCCGACAAGGGCCGGGTCTACGAGCAGGTGCAGCGCGCCTGCGTCTACAACGTGGCCGACCCCGTCACCGAGCAGCTCGTCCGGGACGCCGACGTGGTCGAGGGGGCCCGCGCCATCGGGTTCACCCTCGGCACCCCCCAGCCCGGCATGGTCGGACTGGTCGACGACGTGCTCGCCGACCGGGCCTTCGTCGCCGACCGAGCGACCTCGGCAGCCGAGCTCGGCACCCTGGCCGACCTCACCGACCCGACCGACGGTACGCCGCCGGCCCCCCACGTCGTGGCGAACGCGCTGGCGGCCGCCGCCCTGGCCCGCGCGCACGGTGTCGCGCCGGCCGCCGTACGGGACGGGTTGCGGGCCTGGCGGCCCGACGCCCACCGGATCGCGGTCGTCGCGCAGCGCGACGGCGTCACCTGGGTCGACGACTCCAAGGCCACCAATCCCCACGCCGCCGCGTCGTCGCTGGCGGCCTACCCCTCGGTCGTGTGGGTGGCCGGGGGACTGGCCAAGGGCGCGGACTTCGACGACCTGGTCCGCACCCGCGCCGACCGGCTGCGGGCGGTCATCCTGCTGGGACGCGACCGGGCAGTGATCGCGGCCGCACTGGAGCGACACGCCCCCGATGTGCCGGTCATCGAGGTGGGCGACGGGGAGGATGACCCCATGGACCGTGCGGTCGAGGCCGCAGCAGGGATCGCCGGCGACGGCGACACCGTGTTGCTCGCCCCGGGGTGCGCGTCCTTCGACCAGTTCACCGACTACGCCGCGCGCGGAGATGCCTTCGCCGCCGCGGTACGCCGCCGGACCGGCTGACCGGGACGGCGGCGGTGCCACCGGCGGTGGCACCGGAGGCAGGAAGCGAGGACGACGGCGTGAGTGCGGTGCGCGAGTCGGCTCCGGCCCGGACCGGGGGACGGCTGGCGGGACTGCGGCGGTCCCTCGACAACCCGCTGGCGCCGTACTACCTGCTGCTCGGCGCCTCGGCCCTGCTGCTGACCATCGGGTTGATGATGGTGCTCAGCGCCTCGAGCGTCCGCTCCTACCGGACCTTCGACAACTCCTACGCGATCTTCCTGCGCCAGCTGACCTGGGTGGCGATCGGGCTGCCGGCCGCGTTCGTCGCCTCCCGTCTGCCGCGCCGCTTCCTGCGGGTGCTGGCCTGGCCGGCGGTGCTGTTCGCGATGATCCTGCTCGGACTGGTGCTCTCGCCCCTGGGCTACGAGGTCGCCGGCAACCGCAACTGGATCGGGCTGGGCCCGATCCGGATCCAGCCCTCGGAGTTCACCAAGCTCGCGATGGTGCTCTGGGCCGCGAGCGTCTACGCCCGCAAGGAGCACCTGCTCGACGACTGGCGGCACGCGGTCGTGCCGGTCGTGCCGATCCTCGGACTGGCCACCGCCCTGGTGGTGCTCCAGGGCGACCTGGGCACCGCGCTGGTGCTGTTCGCCATCGTCCTCGGCATGCTCTGGGTCGTCGGTGCGCCCGGCCGGATCTTCGCCATCACCGCGGCCGTCGCCGGCACCGCGGCGCTCTACCTGGCCGCCACCAGTGCCGAGCGCCGCAACCGGCTGCTCAACTTCGCCGACCCGTTCAAGGACTTCGAGGGCGCCGGCTGGCAATCCGCGCACGGCCTGTTCGCGATGTCCTCGGGCGGCATCTTCGGCAAGGGGATCTCCGGCAGCCAGCAGAAGTGGGGCTCGCTGCCCGAGGCCCACACCGATTTCATCTTCGCGGTGCTGGGGGAGGAGCTGGGCCTGGTGGGCACCCTTCTCGTCCTCGGCCTGTTCCTGACCGTCGCCTACGCCGGCATCCGGTTGGCGCTCGCGACCGAGGACGCCTTCGTCCGCTTCATGACCGCCGGGGTCGTGGTGTGGTTGATGAGCCAGATGATGATCAACATCGGGATGGTGCTCGCGATGCTGCCGGTGATCGGGATCCCGCTCCCGCTGGTCTCCTACGGCGGTTCCTCGCTGCTGCCGACGCTGATCGCGCTCGGCATGCTCATCGGGTTCGCCCGCTCGGAGCCGCGGGCGCGGGCCGCACTGCGCGACCGTCGGCGCCGGGGTGGGCGCGGCGTCTCCGCGCCGGCCGTCCGCAGCAGCCGGGTCGGAGGCTGATCGGGATGCACGTACTGCTCGCCGGCGGGGGGACCGCCGGTCACACCTCCCCGCTACTGGCCACCGCCGACGCCCTGCTGCGCCGCGATCCCGAGGTGCAGATCACGTGCGTGGGCACCGCCCGCGGACTCGAGACCCGCGTGGTCCCGGCCGCCGGACACCGGCTCGAGCTGATCCCGCCCGTCCCGCTGCCACGGCGCCCCGGCGTCGAGCTGCTCCGTACGCCGGCCCGCCTGCGCCGCGCGGTGAAGGAGGCCGGCGCGGTGATCGACCGGGTCGCGCCCGACGTCGTCGTCGGCTACGGCGGCTACGTCTCGATCCCGGTCTACCTCGCCGCCCGCCGCCGACGGCTGCCGATCGTGATCCACGAGCAGAACGCCGTGCCCGGACTGGCCAACCGGGTCGGAGCGCGGTTCGCCCGCTCGGTCGCCGTCAGCTTCCCGGGCACCCCGCTGCCGCACGCGCAGTTCGTCGGTCTGCCCATCCGGCGGATGATCTCCACCCTCGACCGTCCGGCCGTACGCCCCGACGCGCGCCGGCACTTCGGTCTCGACCCCGACCTCCCGACGCTGCTGGTGACCGGCGGTTCGCAGGGGGCCCGGCGGCTCAACCAGGCCGTCGCCGGCGCCGCCGCGGCCCTGCGCGCCGCCGGCGTGCAGGTGCTGCACGTGACCGGTCCGCAGGGCGGTGTCGAGGTGCCGCCCGGCACCCCGCCGTACGTCGTGGTCGACTTCGAGGAGCGGATGGACCTGGCCTACGCCGCGGCCGACCTGGTGATCTGCCGGGCCGGCGCCAGCAGCGTCACCGAGGCGGCGGCGGTCGGCCTCCCGGCGATCTTCGTGCCGCTGCCGATCGGCAACGGTGAGCAGGAGCACAACGCCCGTCCGGTCGTCGAGGCCGGCGGGGCCCGGCTCGTCGACGACGCCGAGGTCACCGCCGATTTCGTCGCCGCGGCGGTCCCGCCGCTGCTCGCGGACCCGGACCGGCTGCGGGCGATGGGGGAGGCGGCGGCCGGGCTGATCCGGCGCGACGCCGACGACCAACTCGCCGATCTGGTCGTGCGGGCCGGCAGCCGGGAGGCAGCGCGATGATCGTCCCCGTCCCCGAGGAGATCCTCGGCGCCGACCAGCTGGGTCGGGTGCATTTCGTCGGCATCGGCGGAGCCGGCCTCTCCGGCATCGCCCGGATCATGCTGGCGCGCGGCATCACCGTCAGCGGGAGCGACGCGAAGGCGTCGCCGACCCTGGACGCGCTGCGCGCACTGGGCGCGCGCTGCCACGTCGGGCACGACGCCGACCACGTCGGCGATGCCGACACGCTCGTGGTCTCCACCGCGGTCCGGGAGGACAACCCCGAGGTGCGGGCGGCGCGCGACCGCGGCCTGCGGATCCTGCCGCGGTCGGCGGCGCTCGACTCGGTGATGCAGGGACGGCGGGTGCTCGCCGTCGCCGGCACCCACGGCAAGACGACCACGACCTCGTTGCTCACCGTGGCGCTCCAGCACTGCGGTGCCGACCCCTCCTTCGCGATCGGCGGCGACCTCAACGAGTCCGGGTCCAACGCCCACGAGGGCTCCGGTGACCTGTTCGTGGCCGAGGCCGATGAGAGCGACGGCGCCTTCCTCGTCTACCAGCCCCATGCGGCGATCGTGACCAACGTCGAGGCCGACCACCTCGACAACTACGGCACCGCCGAGGCCTACCACGCGGCCTTCGACGCGTTCCTCGACCGGATCGACCCCGCGGGCTTCGTGGTGTGCGTCGTCGACGATGCCGGCGCCGCGGCGCTGGCCGCGACCGCCCGGGAGCGCGGCCTGCGCACCATCACGGTGGGGGAGTCCGAGGAGGCCGACCTGCGGGCGGTCGACCTCGTCTTCGCCGGCACCCGTTCGCGGTTCACGGTCGTCGACGGCGGCCGTCGGCTGGGTCAGGTCGAGCTGCGCATCCCCGGACGGCACTACGTCCTCGACGCGCTCGCCGCGTTGGCCGCCGGCCTGCGTCTGGGGTTCCCCTTCGCCGATCTGCGCAGGGGTCTGGAGTCCTTCAGCGGCACCCGCCGGCGGATGGAGCTCAAGGGCGAAGCCGCCGGCGTACGGGTCTACGACAGCTACGCCCACCACCCCAACGAGATCGTCGGCGACCTGCAGGCCGCCCGTGCGGTCGCCGGCTCCGGCCGGTTGATCGTGGCGTTCCAGCCGCACCTGGTCTCGCGCACCCGGATCTTCGGCGTCGCCATGGGCGAGGCGCTCGGCGCGGCCGACGAGGTGATCGTCATGGAGGTCTACGTCGCCCGGGAGGACCCCGACCCGGGCGTCACCGGGGCGCTCGTGGCCCGGGCCGTGCCCCTGCCCGCCGATCGGGTGCGGTACGAGCCGTCGTGGTCGGCCACCGCGCAACAACTCGTCGACCGGGCCCGCCCCGGTGATCTCGTCCTGACCCTCGGCGCCGGCGACGTCACCCTCCTGGGACCGGAGGTGCTCACGCTGCTGCGGGAGCGTGAGTCATGAGGCAGCGGCCGCCGATCGCGCCGGCGATCGACTTCGCGCGCCGGCAGCGGGCGCGCCGGTGGTTGCGCTGGCGCCCGCTGCTGGCCCTCGCCGGTGTGCTGGCGGTGCTGGGCGCGTCCGCGTGGCTGGTGCTGTTCTCCGAGGTGCTCGGTGTCGACCGGGTCGAGGTCTCGGGCGTCGAGCTCCTCAGTGCGGCCACGGTGCGCCAGGCGGCGGCCGTCCCCGCCGGCCAGCCGCTCGCTCGGGTCGACCTCGCGGGCGTCGAGGCGCGGGTGGAGGAGCTGATCGAGGTCGCCGACGCGACCGTGCGCCGGGGGTGGCCCGACAGCGTCGTGGTGGAGGTCACCGAGCGTCGCGCCGTCGCGGTCGTCGCCACCGACGAGCGCTTCCGTGGCATGGACGAGACCGGGGTGGTCTTCCGCGACTTCGCCCGCCAACCCGCGCGGCTGCCGCTCATCCGGATCTCGGCCGGCACCCGCGCCGAGGCGCTCGCCGAGGCGGCCGCGGTGCTGCGGCACCTGCCGCCGGTCCTCGACGGGGCGGTCGACCACATCACCGTGCGCACCGTCGACGACATCACGGTCGTCCTGCGCGACGGGCGCCGCGTCGTGTGGGGGAGCGCCGAGGACTCCCGCAACAAGGGCGACGTGCTGGCGATCCTGCTCGACCAGAAGACCGGGGACGCCCCGGTGCGCGAGTACGACGTCAGCGTCCCGGGCCAGCCGACCACCCGCTCCTGACGCCGGCTCGCGGGTCCACGGGACCGAATCCGGGAGGTCCTCGGCGTGTTGGGCGTTGATTCGCTCGCGGCGGCGCCTAGCGTGGTCGACCAGCAAGAGGTTGACATAACTCTAACCCTCTACTTGAGGGTGAGACTTCCCCCGCCGCAGCACCGCACCACCCCAGTACCCGCCCGCCCTGCCCGCCGGCAGGACGGCCCGATCGACGAGAGGCAACCCGCCGTGGCAGCACCGCAGAACTACCTGGCCGTGATCAAGGTCGTAGGTATCGGTGGTGGTGGAGTCAACGCCGTCAACCGGATGATCGAAGTCGGTCTCAAGGGCGTTGAGTTCATCGCGATCAACACCGACGCACAGGCGCTCCTGATGAGCGACGCCGACGTGAAGCTCGACATCGGCCGAGAGCTCACCCGGGGCCTCGGCGCCGGGGCCAACCCCGACGTCGGCGCCAACGCCGCCGAGGACCACGCCGACGAGATCGAGGAGGTCCTCAAGGGCGCCGACATGGTCTTCGTGACCGCCGGCGAGGGTGGGGGCACCGGCACCGGCGGCGCGCCGGTCGTCGCCCGGATCGCGCGTTCACTGGGCGCCCTGACCATCGGCGTCGTGACCCGCCCGTTCGCCTTCGAGGGGCGGCGGCGCGCCAACTCCGCGGAGGAGGGCATCGCCGCGCTCCGCGAGGAGGTCGACACCCTCATCGTCATCCCCAACGACCGGTTGCTCTCCATCAGCGACCGCAACGTCAGCGTGCTCGACGCCTTCAAACAGGCCGACCAGGTGCTGCTCCAGGGCGTCTCGGGCATCACCGACCTGATCACCACCCCGGGCCTGATCAACCTCGACTTCGCCGACGTGAAGTCGGTCATGTCCAACGCCGGATCCGCCCTCATGGGCATCGGATCCGCCCGCGGCGAGGACCGTTCGGTGGCCGCCGCCGAGATGGCCGTCTCCAGCCCGCTGCTGGAGGCCTCGATCGACGGTGCGCACGGCGTGCTGCTCTCGATCGCCGGCGGCTCCGACCTCGGCCTGTTCGAGATCAACGAGGCGGCCGCGCTGGTCGCGCAGTCCGCGCACGCTGAGGCCAACATCATCTTCGGCGCGACCATCGACGACGCGCTGGGCGACGAGGTCCGGGTGACCGTGATCGCTGCCGGGTTCGACGGCGGGATGCCCAAGAAGCGCGAGGAGGGCGGCAGCCTGCGGCGTACGGCCCAGGGCAACGGAGCTGGTCGGGCGCCCGGTTCCGCTCCGGCCGCCGGGTCGGGTGAGGCGCAGCGACCGCCGCAGCAGGGCGGTCAGCAGTCGCCCCAGCCGTCCCAGCCCTCGCAGCAGGGACGCCCGGCGGCACCGCAGCAGGGCGGCCAGCAGCCGGGCCAGCAGCAGCCCGGTCAGGCGGGGAGCCCGGGGCAGGGCGCTCCGGTGGGTGGTCGTCCGGCCGGTGGTGCCCAGGGTGGCGCGCCGCGTCCCCGTCCGGTGCAGTTCGACGACGACGACCTCGACATCCCCGACTTCCTGAAGTGAGCGCGGGCGCCGCCGGCGCGGGTCTGGCCCACTCCGACCGGGACGGCGACGTCGCGGTCGGATTCACCGACGCCCGCCTCGACGTCGCCGAGTCCTCCGCCGCCGGCGCCGCGCATCTCGCGGTCGCGGTGGATGCCCTCGCAGGGCCGAGCGGGGCCGGTGGAGGGGCCGGGATCCGCACCGTGCGGATGCACCAGGTCCACGGGGCCCGGGTCGCGGTGATCGGCGGCGACTCCGGGCTGCCGCTCGAGGTCGGGATGGTCGACGGGGTCGACGCGCTGGTGACCGCCGAGCCGGGGGTCGCGCTGGTGACCCGGGCGGCCGACTGCGTCCCGGTCGTGCTCGCCGATCCCGGCGCGGGCGTCCTCGGCGCCGTGCACGCCGGGCGGGCCGGGGTGGTGGCGCAGGTCGTCCCGGCCGCGGTCGCGGCCATGCGCGAGTCCGGCGCGCGCCGGATCCGGGCCTGGATC
>JAJUGK010000093.1 GCA_029268205.1 Nocardioidaceae bacterium | reverse complement strand
CGCGATGACCGGCGTACGGGTCGAGGTCGACGGCGCCGTCGCGGTCCTCACGCTCGACGGCCCGGAGAAGCTCAACGCCTTCTCGGGCACGACCGCGCGCGAGCTGGGGGCGGCCTATGCCGCCTGCGACATCGACGACGCGATCCGTGCGGTCGTCCTCACCGGGGCGGGGCGGGCGTTCTGTGCGGGCGCCGACCTGAGCCCGGACGCTGAGGCGTTCGCCGCTCGCGGTGGGGAGTTCTCCGCCTCGCCGGTCGACCCACCCGCCTGGCGGGTGCGCAAGCCGGTGCTGGCCGCGATCAACGGGCACGCCATCGGCATCGGCCTCACCCTCGCGCTCCAATGCGACTTGCGGTTCGTCGCCGCCGATGCCCGGCTCGCCATCCCGCAGGTGCGCCGCGGGATGATCGGCGACGCCCAGAGCCACTACACGCTGCGGCACGCGGTCGGGATGGCCACCGCGGCCGACCTGCTGTTGACCGGGCGGACGATCACCGGCGCCGATGCCGCGCGGCGCGGCATCGCCACCGAGGCGCTCCCGGCGGACGAGGTGCTCACGACGACGCTGATGCTCGCCCACGAGGTCGCCGCCGCGGCCAGCCCGGCGGCGGTCGCGCTGAGCAAGCAGATCCTGTGGTCGGGAGCCGACCTCGAGCGCACCGAGCGGCTCGAGACGGCCGCCCATCACCTGCTGATGGCCCACCCGGACGCCCGGGAGGGGCCGCAGGCGTGGCGCGAGCGGCGTACGCCCCGGTGGACGATGCGGGTCGGCGACCTGGCGCAGCGCTGGTCGGAGGAGCCCTAGCGGCTCACTCGGCGCTGGTGCTCTCGGTCGTCTCCGGGGCGGGCTCGGCCCCATCGCCCGGGCGTACGCCGGTCAGCGCGCCGCCGTGCTTGGCGGCCAGCTCCTTGGCGCGGTCGCTGTCGGGGCCGGGCGGCGGCACGAACACCGCCTCGCGATAGAAGCGCAGCTCCTCGATGCTCTCCATGATGTCGGCGAGCGCCCGGTGGTTGCCGGACTTCGCCGGCGCGTTGTAGTAGGCGCGGGGGTACCAGCGCCGGGAGAGCTCCTTGATCGAGGAGACGTCGACGATGCGGTAGTGCAGGAACTGCTCGAGCGTGGGCATGTCGCGGGCCAGGAACGCCCGGTCGGTGCCGACCGTGTTGCCGGCCAGCGGCGGCCTGCTGCCGTCGGGGCAGTGCTGGCGGATGTAGCTCAGCACCTGCTCCTCGGCCTCCGCCAGGCTCACTCCGCCGTCGAGGCGCTCCAGCAGCCCGGAGCTGACGTGCATCTCGCGGACGAAGTCGATCATCTGCTCCAGCGCCGCGGCCGGGGGTTTGATGACGACCTCGACGCCCTCCCCGAGGACGTTGAGCTCGAAGTCGGTGACGAGGGCTGCCACCTCGATGAGCGCGTCGTGCTCGAGGTCGAGGCCGGTCATCTCGCAGTCGATCCACACCAGTCGGTCGTTCACCCGCACGACAGTACTCGCCGCCCGCTGATCGACCGGGCGACCCTCAGCGACCGTTCAGGCGCGATCCCTAGAGTGACCTCCGTGTCGAAGAAGAGGTCCACCGCCGCCGCCCACGCGCGCCAGCGCGCCGCCGCCGAGCGGGCCGCCCAGATGCGCGCCCAGCAGCAGAAGCAGGAACGCCGCCGGCGGCTGGCGGTCTACGCGGGCGTGGTCGTCGTCGCAGTGGCCCTGATCGCGCTGATCGTCTGGGCGGTGACCGGGGACGACAAGCCGACCACCCCGCCAGACGGCGCGACCGACACCTACGGGCTCGCCTACGGCGACCCGTCGGCGCCGCTGCAGGTGGAGATCTACGAGGACTTCCTCTGTCCGGCCTGCGGGGCGTTCGAAGCCGAGATGGGCAGCGACCTGACCGAGGCCGGCGACGCGGGGGAGGTGTTCGTGATCTTCCGGCCCGTGGCGATCCTCGACCGGGCCTCCAGCACCGACTACCCGACCCGCGCCGCGAACGCGCTCGCGGTGGTGCTCGACGCCGAGGGGCCGGAGGTCGCGAAGACCTTCCATGACCTGCTCTACGAGCGCCAGCCGACCGAGGGCCAAGCCGAGCACGACGACGACGCGCTGGTCGCGATGGCCGTCGAGGCGGGCGCGACGGAGTCCGCCGTACGCCCCGGCATCGAGGACCGCGCCTTCGAGGGCTGGGTCGATGCCGCGACCGACGCCATGGCCGACAACGGCTACGAGAGCACGCCGTCCGTCGTCGTCGACGGCGAGCGGATCGAGGGCCAGACCATCGCCGACGTCGCCGACCAGCTGCGCGCGCGCCTGGGCTCGTGAGCCTCACCGACCGGGTACGCCGCGGGGCGCCGCGATGGCGGACCGCCGCCACGGTCGTGCTCACGTTCGTCGCCGCCCTGTGGCTGATCGAGGGTCTCGACACCCTCGTCGGCGGTCGCCTCGACAACGGCGGGGTGCGCCCGCGCGACGACGAGGGGGCGATCGGCATCCTGCTCGCCCCGCTGCTGCACGTCGGATGGGGTCACCTGATCGCCAACACGGTCCCGGTGCTCGTGCTGGGCTTCCTCGTGCTCGCCGCCGACCTCGCCCGCGGGATCGCGGTCACGCTCGTCATCTGGCTGGTCGGGGGCGCCGGCACCTGGCTGATCGCGCCCGCCTACACCATCCACCTGGGTGCCTCGACGCTGATCTTCGGCTGGCTGGTCTACCTCATCCTGCGCGGCGTGTTCAGCCTGCGGATCGGCGAGATCCTCCTCGGCCTGGTGCTGCTGGTGGCGTACGGCGGGGTGCTCTGGGGCGTGCTGCCGGGCCAGACCGGGGTCTCCTGGCAGTCCCACCTCTTCGGCGCGATCGGCGGCGCGCTCGCGGCCTGGTGGTTCCGCCAGCGGGACTCGCGACCCCGCTCGGGGTGGAACACGTTCTAGCCTGGCGGCATGACGCAGCAGAGGGCGCCGCAGCTCATGGCCGAGGGCGAGGACATCGGGGTGGACCGCGCGGTCCGCGCCGCGCGGCGGGTGGTCGAGGGGCTGGTCCGCCATGGCGCGGAGGGCGGGGCCGACCTGGATGTCGTCGCCGAGGAGCTCGAGTCGATCGCCGACCGCCTCGAAGCCGGCTGCCCGCCGCTGGCCGACCGCGTGCGCGCGATGTGGGACACCGAGCGGCTCGAGATGACCCGGCACGACCCGGTGACCGGGCCGGAGAACGCCCTCGCCCCACCGCTGCACGTGCAGGGTCGCAGCGACCGCGAGGTCAGCGGCGAGGTCACCCTCGGCCTGGCCCACCAGGGTCCCCCCGGGCACGCCCACGGTGGGGTGACCGCGCTGCTGCTCGACCACCTGCTCGGCATGGCCAACCACTGGGCCGGCACGGCTGGGATGACGATGAAGCTCACGCTGCGCTACCGCCGGCGTACGCCGTTGTTCGTGCCGCTGACGGTGCGGGCCCGGCAGACCTCGGTCGAGGGCCGCCGCATCACGACGACCGGGGAGATCTGCGATCCCGACGGCGAGGTGTGCGTCAGCGCGGAGGGGCTCTTCGCCGCGCTCGACGTCAGTGGCACCTCCCGCGAGGCGGCACAACGTCTGGCCGCGGACTGAAACACGTTCTAGGCTGCGCGCCATGACCAGTGACGCGACGCACCCGGCTCTGCACCGTCCCGCCTTCAACGGCGACCTGCTCGTCCGTGCCCTGGAGCGCAACCGCGACAAGCCGGCGCTCTACCTCGGCGACGTGGTGCTCACCGCCGGCGAGCTCGCCGCCCGGATGAGCAGCTTCAGTCAGGCGATGGCCTCGCTCGGCATCGTCAAGGGGTCGACCACTGCGCTGCTGTCGGGCAACCGGCCCGAGGTGCTGGTGGTGCTCGGCGCCGCGATGACGGCCGGCTGTCGCAACACCCCGTTGAGCGCGATGGGGTCGGCCGACGACCACGCCTACGTGCTCGACGACGCCGGGATCGAGACGATCTTCTACGACCCCTCCTTCGACGAGCGGGTGGCCGAGCTGGCCCGACGGGTGCCGTCGCTGAAGAACCTGCTGTCGCTGGGCCCGTCGGAGCACGGCACCGACATCCTCGCCCTCGCCGAGACCTTCCCGCCCCAGCGGCTGGTCGCCGCCGAGGTCGAGGCCGACGACATCAGCAGCCTGGTCTACACCGGCGGTACGACCGGCAAGCCCAAGGGCGTCATCGGCGCCTTCCGCGGCGGCGCCGCGCTCAACCAGATCCAGCTCTCGGACTGGGAGTGGCCGCACGAGCCGCGCTTCCTCATGTGCACCCCGCTCTCGCACGCCGGTGCGGCGTTCTTCATCCCGACCCTCATGCGCGGCGGGGCGCTCTACGTGCTGCCGTACTTCGAGCCCGGTGCGGTCCTCGAGGCGATCGAGAAGCACAAGATCGACGCGACCATGTTGGTCCCGACGATGATCTACCTGCTGCTCGACCACCCGGACTTCGCCAAGCGCGACCTGTCCAGCCTCAAGACCCTGTTCTACGGCGCGGCGCCGATGTCGCCCGCGCGGCTCAAGGAGGGCATCGCGAAGCTGGGACCGGTGTTCTTCCAGTACTACGGGCAGACCGAGTGCGGCATGACGATCACCGTGATGCGCACCGACGAGCACCTCGTCGACGACGACGCGCGGCTGGCATCCTGCGGGCGCCCGGTGCCGTGGCTCGACGTACGCCTACTCGACGACGACCTCAACGAGGTGCCCCAGGGTGAGCCGGGGGAGATCTGCGTCCGCGGGCCGCTGGTGATGAAGGGCTACTGGAACAAGCCCGAGGAGACCGCCGAGGCGCTGCGCGGCGGCTGGCTGCACACCGGCGACATCGCGCGCGCCGACGCCGACGGCTTCCTGACGATCGTCGACCGCAAGAAGGACATGATCGTCACCGGCGGGTTCAACGTCTTCCCGCGGGAGGTCGAGGACGTGCTCTCCGCGCACCCGGCGGTCGCCTCGGCGGCGGTCATCGGCGTGCCCGACGAGAAGTGGGGCGAGGCGGTCAAGGCGGTCATCAAGCTCCGCGACGGGGTCGAGACCGACCACGACACGCTGACCGCCGAGCTGGTCGAGTCGGTCAAGGAGGTCAAGGGCTCGGTCCAGGCCCCGAAGTCGATCGACTTCGTCGACGCCATCCCGCTCACCCCGCTGGGCAAGCTCGACAAGAAGGTGCTGCGCGCGCAGTACTGGGAGGGCGCGACCCGCTCGGTCTGACCCGACCCGCCGCACCTGCGGGTGCGGTCCGCTCAGTCGCGGGCGTGCACCGCGTCCACCAGCGCGGTGAGCAGGTCGCCGGAGACGTCCGAGCCCGGGAAGTACACGCAGACCCGATCGGCGTACGTGCCGAACCGGCGGTGGATCTCGGCGGCGACCTGCTCCGGCGTACCGCGGACGGCGATCGTGTCGAGCAGGTCGTCGTCGACCAGCTCGATCATCGCCGCGAAGTCGCCGGTCTTCGACAGCCGGTTCAGCTCCGGCTGCAGCTCCTCCCGCCCGGCGACCTCGAGGACGGGACGGTAGGCCGGGGTGGAGCCGTAGAACGCGACCAGCCCGCGCACGCCGAGGGTCGCCCGCTCGACCTCCTCCGGCGTGCGGCCCACCGCGCAGATCACCTGCGGTACGACCTCGAGGTCGTCCCAGGTGCGGTCGCCGCGATCGAGGCCGGCCTCGATGGCCGGCAGGGTCCGCTCGCGGAAGTGATCGGCGGAGTTGAACGGCATCACCAGCAGGCCGTCGGCGACCTCGGCCGCCGTCCGGGTCATCACCGGACCGAGCGCGCCCATCAGCACCGGCGGGAGGCCGTACGCGTTCGGGCCGGGGTTGAAGGTCGGCGCCATCAGCGTGTGCCGGGTGAACTCGCCGCGGAAGTCCAGGCGGGTGCCGTCCTGCCAGGCGGCGAGGATCGCGCGGACGGCGGCCACCCACTCCCGCATCCGCGCCGCGGGCCGGTCCCAGGTGGAGCCGTACCGGTTCTCGATGTGGGGTCTGATCTGCGAGCCGAGGCCGAGCCGGAACCGGCCGCGGCTCAGAGTCTGCAGGTCGTGCGCGGTGTGGGCCAGGTGCATCGGGCTGCGGGGCAGCGCGATCGCCACGTTGGTGGTGAGGTCGGCGGGGACGCCGTCGGGGTGCGCCAGCGCCGCCTCGATCAGCGGCAGGAAGACGTCGTGCTGGCCCTCGAAGGTGAACAGACCGTCGACCCCCGAGGCGAGCAGGGTGCGAGCGCGTTCGGCGGCGGCGCCGGGTGGTGCGTCGAGTTGGATCTCGATCTGCATGGCCGAACCCCTTCCCAGAAGTGAAACAGGTTCTAGTATGCCGGGGTGACCATCGACACCGCAGCCGTCCTCGCGCGTCTCACCGCCATGGAGGAGATCCGCGCGCTCAAGCACCGCTACGTCCAGGCCGCCGACCGCAAGGACATGGAGGTCTTCCGCGAGTCCTTCGTGCGCGAGGGCGCGGTCTGCGACTACGGACCGCTCGGCACCTTCGAGGGTCGCGACGCCCTGGTCGAGATGTTCGGCGAGGTCGCGCTCAAGAAGCGGGAGGACGGCAACGGCTACGCGGTCTTCGACATGCACACCGTCGGCGCGCCGGTGATCGAGGTGCACTCCGCGGACGAGGCGTCCGGCACCTGGAGCATGCGGTTCCGCCAGATCGACACCGAGGCGCGCACCGAGACCGTCTCGGCGATGGAGTACGCCGACACCTACCGCCGCGAGGACGGCGCGTGGAAGATCGCGACGTCGGTGGTCAAGGTGCTCTGGGCGTCCGTACGCCCGCTGCCCGACGACGTCGGCGTCTTCGGGCTGCTGGACTGAGCGTGCGGGCACTCGTCACCGGCGGCAGCCGCGGCGTCGGCAAGGGCATCGCGCTCGGGCTGGCCGAGGCGGGCTGGACGGTGCACGTCACCGGCCGCGATGTCGCCGCGCTCGAGCGGACGGTGGCGGACCTGGGCGCGATCGGTGCGGCCACCGGTGGGCGGGGCGTCGCGATGCCCTGCGATCACGTCGACGACGACGCCGTGCGGCGACTCGTCGACACCGTCGCCGCCGACGGCCTCGACCTGCTGGTCAACAACGTCTGGGCCGGGCCACTGGTCAATCCGTTCCGTCCCGAGCCGTTCTGGCAGCGCCCGCTCAGCGACTGGGACTCCCTGATCGGCGTCGGCCTGCGTCCGCACTACGTCGCCACCCACGCGGCGGCACCGCACCTGATCGAGGCGGGTCGGGGGCTGGTGGTCAACGTGTCGTCGTTCGGTGCCCGCGCCCATCTGCACTCGGTGATCTACGGGATGGGCAAGGCCGCGCTCGACAAGATGACCCACGACACCGCCCTCGAGCTGCGCCCGCACGGCGTGCACGTGCTCGGACTGTGGCCGGGCCTGGTGCGCACCGAGCTGATCGAGGCCAGCGGCCTGGAGGAGTTCGAGGGCTTCCGCATCGCCGACGGCGAGACGCCGCTGCTGCAGGGTCGGGTCGTCGCCGCCCTCGCGGTCGACCCCGCCACCGCCGAGCGCACCGGCCAGGTCGTCGTGACGGCCGAGGCCGCCGCGGCGTACGGCATCACCGAGGAGGACGGCCGCCAGCCGGCCTCCCACCGCGAGATCTTCGGCGGGGGTCCGCTGCACCCGCCGCTCCCACCCGAGAAGTCCTGAGAGGAACGCAGATGAGCAACCGCGCATTCGTCGCCGGCGTCGGCATGACGAAGTTCGAGAAGATCGAGACCCGCGACTGGGAATACACCGACATGGTCAAGGAGGCGGTCACCGCCGCCCTGACCGACGCCGGGGTGGAGTACGACGCGGTGCAGCGGGCCGCCGTCGGCTACGTGTTCGGCACCTCCACCCAGGGGCAGCGCGCGCTCTACGAGCTCGGCCACACCGGCATCCCGGTCTTCAACGTCAACAACAACTGCGCGACCGGCTCCTCGGCGCTGTTCATGGCGCGGGAGTGGGTCGAAGCGGGCCTGGTGGACGTCGCGCTCGCGGTCGGCTTCGAGAAGATGACGAAGAAGGCGCTGATGGGCGACGGCTCGATGCCCAAGGTGACCACCGTCGACGGCACGCTCGGCGTCATGGTGCCGACGTACGGCTGGGGCACCGGCCCGATGACCGCGCAGTTCTTCGGCAACGCCGCGCGCGAGCACATGGATCGCTACGGCACCACTGCCGAGCAGCTCGCCGCGGTCGCGGTGAAGAACCACCAGCACTCGACCAACAACCCCTACGCGCAGTTCCAGGACGCCTACACGCTCGAGCAGGTGCTCAGCGACAAGCCGGTGCACGAGCCGTTGACGCGCTCCCAGTGCTCGCCGACCTCCGACGGGGCGGCGGCGGCCGTCGTCGTCAGCGAGCGGTTCGCCCGCGAGCACGGCCTCGGCGGGCAGGCCGTCGAGATCGTCGGCCAGGCCATGGCGACCGACACCGCCGAATGCTTCGCCGGTTCGATGATCGACGCCGTCGGCGCACCGATGACCCGCCTCGCCGCCGGGCAGCTGTTCGGCTCCACCGGCCGCTCGATCGACGAGGTCGACGTCATCGAGCTGCACGACTGCTTCTCGATCAACGAGATCATCACCTACGAGGGGCTGGGGATGTGCGAGCCCGGACAGGGCGGCAAGCTCGCGGAGTCCGGCGCCACGACGTACGGCGGACAGTGGGTGGTCAACCCGTCGGGCGGCCTGATCTCCAAGGGGCACCCGCTCGGGGCCACCGGCATCGCCCAGGTCACCGAGCTCAGCTGGCAGCTGCGAGGCCTCGCCGGCGCTCGGCAGGTGGAGGGTGCCTCGCTCGCGCTGCAGCACAACCTCGGCCTCGGCGGCGCCGTGGTGATGACGCTGCTGCAGGCACCCCAGGGCTGAGCGGGAGGGCTGGTCGGATGGACGTCGGGATGACCCTGCCGGTGATGGAGCCGGCGCTCGACGCCGACGTCCTCGAGACGTGGGCGCGGACGATCGACGAGGGGCCGTGGTCGTCGATCGCCTTCGGCGAGCGGGTCGTGTTCGACAACCCCGAGACACTCACCCTGCTCGGCGCGGTAGCGGCGTGGACGTCCCGGGTGCAGGTCGTCACGACCGTGCTGATCCCGCAGCTGCACGACCCGGTCTTCCTCGCGAAGGCGATCGCCACCGGTGACCTGCTCACCCGGGGACGGCTCACGGTCGGCCTGGGCGTCGGCGGTCGTGAGGAGGACTACCGCGCCGTCGGTGCCGACCCGGCGACGCAGACCCGGGCCGAGATGGCCCGCCGGGTCGGGGCGATGCGCCGGATCTGGGCGGGGGAGCCGCAGTGGACCATGGAGTCGGCGCACCGCCGGGTGGGGCCGCCGCCGGTGCAGGACGGTGGACCGCCGTTGCTGATCGGCGCCGTCGGACCGAAGTCGATCCGCTCGGCCTCCGCCTGGGCCGACGGCATCGCCGGCATCACGATGGACCTCGACCTCGCAGCGCTGGAGCAGACCTTCGACCGCGTACGGGCCGCGTGGGCCGAGGCCGAGCGGCCGGCGCCGCGGCTGACGACGTCGTTCTGGTTCGCCCTCGACGACGGCGACGGGTCGGCGCGCGAGCAGGTCAACACCCATCTGCGTCGCTACTTCACCTGGCTCCCGGCGGACCTGGTCGAGGCGATGATCCCCGGGCTGGGGTTCGCGGGTACGCCCGCTCAGCTGCGCGAGATGCTCGATCGGATCGCCGACCTGGGTTGTGACGAGGTGCAGTTGGTGCCGACGAGCTCCGACGTCGCCCAGGTGCATCGGGCGGCCGACGTCGTGGGGTAGCTAGCCGCGCAGGACCTTCTCCATCGGCCGGCCCTTGGCCAGCTCGTCGACGAGCTTGTCGAGGTAACGGATCTTCTGCATCAGCGGGTTCTCGACGTCCTGGACCTTCACCCCGCAGACGCTGCCGGTGATGGCGGAGGCGTTCGGGTTCAGGGTGGCCGCGGCGAAGAAGTCGGCGAACGTCGTACCCGCGTCGAGGTGGTGCTGCAGCGTGGCCCGGTCGAAGCCGGTGAGCCAGGTGATGACCTCGTCCAACTCGGCCTGCGTCCGCCCCTTGCGCTCGAGCTTGGCGACATACAGCGGGTAGACCGAGGCGACCGGGTCGGTGAAGATCCTGCTCATCCGGGCAGCGTAGACCCGGCCCGTCGGGCCCAGCGCAGGGCGAGCCAGCCGAGTGCGGCCCCGAGGGCTGCGCCGATGGTGTTGGCCAGCCAGTCGTTGGTCGAACACGATCGCCCGAGCGCCGGGACCAACGCCTGGAGCAGTTCGATCGCGGCCGAGAGGACGCTACCGGCGAGCAGCGCGAGCAGTGGCCGAAGAGCTCCCGGTCGACCGGCACGAGGGTGAGTGCGGCGACGGGGAGCAGCGCGACTGCGGTGAGCGCCCACGCGGTCCTTCGGCGCGGTACGAGCCACCTGCCGAGCGGGGGACCGAGGACGAGGACGAGGGCGAGCGCGGTGGGAGCAAGCCAGGGGTGCTCCACCAGGAGCGTCGAGATCACGCCTCAGGGTGCCAGGCCGCTCCGGGGACCCTCTCACCAGAGGTTGCAGTCGAACACATATTCGAGTAATGTGTGTCCATGGACCCCTCCTCCAACTCCGAGGCCACCGCCCGCGACGCGGTGGTGGACCGCGCTGCGGCGGCGCGGGTGCTGCGGGAGGTCGCCGACCTGCTGGACACCTTCGCACCGGTGACCGACCTGCTGCGGGCGGCCCAGACCGGGCGCGACGTCCTCGACGTGCTCCGGGTCGCTGGCATCGCGGAACTTCAGGCGACCGGTGCGCATGAGGACGAGG
>JAJUGK010000092.1 GCA_029268205.1 Nocardioidaceae bacterium | reverse complement strand
TGGGCGCCGCACCTCGACGCGGTGCCCGCCGGACAGGACGGCGTGCCGTTCAGCCTCCTGATCAGCACCTACGGCGGCGACCGGGCCGACTTCCTGCGGCAGGCGTTCGTCTCCAGCGTGCAGGAGCAGACGCGCCGGCCGGCCGAGGTCGTCCTGGTGCAGGACGGGCCGGTCGACGCCGAGCTCGCCGCCGAGATCGAGCAGCTGGTCGCCACCAGCCCGGTGCCGGTGCAGCACGTGGTCTGTCCGGAGAACCGTGGGCTCGGACCGGCGCTCGACCGGGGGCTGGCCGCGGCCTCCCACGAGGTCGTGGCCCGGATGGACGCCGACGACATCAGCGTCCCCGAGCGCTTCGCCCGGCAGCTGCCCGTGATCGAGGCCGGCGCCGACATCGTCGGCTCGGGGCTGTGGGAGTTCACCGTGGACCCCGACCGCCCCGGCGACGTCGTGGGTCGGCGGACGCCCCCGGTCGACCCGGGTGAGATCCGCCGGGTGATCGGCTTCCGCGACCCGTTCAACCACCCGACGGTGGTCTACCGCCGATCGGCGGTGCTGGCCGCGGGCGGCTACACCCACCTGGCGCTGATGGAGGACTACTTGCTGTTCGCGCGGATGGTCGCCGCCGGTGCCGTCCCGGCCAACCTCGCCGAGCCGCTGGTCTACTACCGGGTCGGCGACGGCGCCTACGCGCGCCGTGGTGGCGCCCGGCTGCTGCGCTCGGAGCTGGCCCTGCAGCGACGCTTCCGGCAGCTCGGGATCACCACCCGCCGCCAGTACCTGCGCAACGTCGTCGTGCGCGGGGGCTACCGGCTGGTGCCCGAGCATGTGAGGAAGGTCGCCTACCGGGCATTGTTGGCGAACCGGTCCGGCGCCGCCGGTTCCGGTCACCCGCGCGGTTAGACTCGCCGACGGTCCGCAACCAACCGAGGAGTGTGTGTGAAGCCCGATCTCGTGGTCGTCGGGTCCGGGTTCTTCGGACTCACCATCGCCGAACGCTGTGCCGAGGAGCTCGGACTGGAGGTCCTGGTCCTCGAGCGTCGCCACCACCTCGGCGGCAACGCCTACTCGGAGAAGGACCCCGAGACCGGCATCGAGGTGCACAAGTACGGTGCGCACCTGTTCCACACCTCCAACGAGCGGGTGTGGGAGTACGTCAACCGGTTCACCGACTTCACCGACTACAAGCACCGGGTCTTCGGGATGTACCAGGGCCAGGTCTACTCGCTGCCGATGAATCTCGGCCTCATCAATCAGTTCTTCGGCCGCAGCCACACGCCGGCCGAGGCACGCGCCCTGATCGCCGAGCAGGCCAGCGAGATCGCAACCGAGGACGCCACCAACCTCGAGGAGAAGGCGATCAGCCTGATCGGCCGCCCGCTCTACGAGGCGTTCATCAAGGGCTACACCGCCAAGCAGTGGCAGACCGACCCCACCAAGCTCAGCGCCGACATCATCACCCGGCTCCCGGTGCGCTACACGTTCGAGAACCGCTGGTTCAGCGACAAGTACGAGGGTCTCCCGGTCGACGGCTACACCGCTTGGCTGGAGCGGATGGCCGACCACCCCAAGATCACCGTCCGCCTCGAGACCGACTTCTTCGACGTCGCCGAGGAGTTCAAGGGCGTGGTGCCGATCGTCTACACCGGCCCCGTCGACGAGTACTTCTCCCACTCCGAGGGCCGCCTGTCGTGGCGCACCGTCGACCTCGAGGAGAGCGTCGTCGACGTCGACGACTTCCAGGGCACCGGGGTGATGAACTACAACGACCAGGACGTCCCCTTCACCCGGATCATCGAGTTCAAGCACTTCCACCCCGAGCGCGAGAAGACCCATCTGCCCGGCAAGTCGGTCATCGTGCACGAGTACTCCCGGTTCGCCGAGGAGGGCGACGAGCCCTACTACCCGATCAACACCGCCGAGGACCGGGAGCGGCTGCTGAAGTACCGCGAGCTCGCGAAGGCCGAGCCGATGGTCCTGTTCGGGGGCCGGCTCGGCACCTACAAGTACCTCGACATGCACATGGCGATCGGCTCGGCGCTGTCGATGTACGACAACAAGCTCAAGCCACACTTCACCGAGGGTGCCGCCCTCACCAGCGGGGGGATCGACGCGTGACCCAGTCCACCACCGAGACGCTCGGCACGGGCGAGACGACGCGGCGGCTCCTGCAGCGCCAGATCCTCCCGGTCGACGGCGACACCGAGACGCTGCCGCTGTACGTCGACCCGGAGCCGGCCATCCTCGACGCCGACAAGTACGAGGTCGGCTCCAACCGCAACGCCCAGGCGCTCAACGCCGTGCAGATGCGGCAGAAGGTCGGCGGCAACAAGGTCCTGCACCCCGACCAGATCGTCGGTCGGCACGCGATGCGCGTCCGGTCCGGCGAGACGCTGTCGTTCGGCACCTACTTCAACGCCTTCCCGGCGGCCTACTGGCGCCGGTGGACCGTGGTCGACAGCGTGCGCCTCACCATCGAGGTCGAGGGGCGCGGCGCCGACATCATCGTCAACAAGTCGATGGCCAACGGCCGCTCGCAGCGCGTCGACTCCGCCAGCACCGACGAGGAGGCGAGCGGCCGCTTCGAGTTCGAGCTGTCGCTGGTGCCGTTCGTCGACGGCGGCTGGTACTGGTACGACGTCATCGCCGGCGACGAGGACGTGGTCGTGACCTCGGCCGAGTGGAGCGCCGAGGTGCCCGTCGAGCGCGCCGAGCACGGCACCGTCACCATCGGCATCACCACGATGAACCGGCCGGAGTTCTGCTCCGAGCTGCTCGCCCAGATCGGCAACTACGCCGACCTGGCCCCGTACCTCGACGAGGTGCTGGTGATGGAGCAGGGCAAGCAGAAGGTGGTCGACGCCGAAGCGTTCCCGGCCGCCCAGGAGGCGCTGGGTTCGACCCTGCGGGTCATCGAGCAGGGCAACCTCGGCGGATCCGGCGGCTACGCCCGCGGCCAGTGGGAGACCCTGCGCAAGGGCACCGCGACGTACTTCATGTGCATGGACGACGACGTCGTGTGCGAGCCCGAGGGCATCATCCGCGCGGTCACCTTCGGCGACCTCGCGCGTCGCCCCACGATCGTGGGCGGCCACATGTTCAGCCTCTACGCGCGCTCGCGGATGCACAGCTTCGGCGAGATCGTGCACCCGTGGCGGTTCTGGTGGCAGTCGGCCCCCGGCGTGTTCACCGACTGGGACTTCGCCAACCGCAACCTGCGCTCCGCGCGCTGGCTGCACAAGCGGGCCGACGTCGACTTCAACGGCTGGTTCATGTGCCTGATCCCCCGGGTCACCCTGGAGGACGTCGGACTCTCCCTGCCGCTGTTCATCAAGTGGGACGACTCCGAGTTCGGGCTCCGCGCCAAGGAGGCCGGCTACCCGACCGTGACCTTCCCGGGCGCCGCGGTGTGGCACATCCCGTGGACCGACAAGAACGACGCCCTCGACTGGCAGGCCTACTTCCACCAGCGCAACCGGTTCATCGCCGCGCTGCTGCACTCGGTCTACGAGCGCGGCGGCCGGATGGTGCAGGAGAGCTTCAACCACCAGATCAAGCACCTGGTCTCGATGCAGTACTCCACCGTCGCGCTGCGCCACATGGCGCTCGAGGACGTCCTGCGCGGACCGCACGCGCTGCACGAGGCGCTGGGCACCCGGCTGGCGGAGGTCAACGCATTCCGCAAGGAGTTCAGCGACGCCCAGCTCAAGGCCGACCCCGACGCGTTCCCACCGATCAAGCGCACCAAGCCGCCGCGCAAGGGGCGCGACGACAGCCACGTGCCCGGCCGGTTCACCCTGATGGCCCAAGCCGCCCTGGCCCCGGTGCGTCAGCTCCGGCCCGTGAAGCCGCTGGCCAAGAAGCACCCGGAGACCGCTATCCCGGCGATGGATGCGACCTGGTACCGGATCAACAAGTACGACGCCGCCATCGTCTCGATGCCCGACGGCACCTCCGCCGCGCTCTACCAGCGCGACCCGGAGCTGTTCCGCGAGCTCGCTGCGAAGACGGTCGACATCCACCTCCGGCTGCGGCGGGAGTGGCCGCGGTTGGCGCGGGAGTACCGCGAGGCGCTGGCCCACATCACCTCGCCCGACGAGTGGGCCAAGCAGTGGCAGAGCTGACCCTGTCGCACCAGCCGGACCCCGCCGACTGGCCGTTGGAGTCACCGGCGCCCAAGGGCGGCTTGGCCGAGGTGTTCCGGCGCCGCTACCTGCTCAAGCTGGTCGTCAAGCGCCAACTGGCTCAGCAGTACGCCGCCTCGGTGCTGGGCTTCATGTGGTCCTACGTCCAGCCCGCGATCCGGTTCCTGGTCTACTACTTCGCCGTCGGCATGGTGCTCAAGGCGCACGTGGACACGCCGTACTTCGCGATCCACCTGTTCGCCGGGCTGATCATGGTGCAGTTCTTCAACCAGATGGTCGGAGCCGGTACCCGGTCGGTGTGGTCCAACCGGCGGCTGGTCAAGAAGATGGCGCTGCCACGGGAGGTCTTCCCGGTCGCGTCGGTGATGGTCGCCGGTTTCCACACGCTGCCGCAGATCGGCATCCTGGCCATCGCCTGCACGATCATCGGCTTCACCTTCGAATGGACCGGGCTGCTGGCCGGGCTGCTCGGCTACGGGATGCTCGCGGTGTGGGGGATCGCCTTCGCCCTGCTGTTCAGCGCCCTCAACGTGATGGTGCGCGACCTGCAGAACCTCGTCGGCACGATCACCTCGTTCATGCACTTCATGGTGCCGATGATCTACAGCTACAACCGGATCGCCGACAGTGCGATCGGCGGCACGATCTGGGAGGAGGTCTACCTCGCCAACCCGGTCGCCACCGGGGTCCTGCTCATGCAGCGCTGCTTCTGGTCCGGCGTGGTCGGCGACCCCTCCCAGACCCTCTACCCCGACGACCTGCTGCTGCGCGGCGCGATCATGCTGGCCATCGGCCTGGTGTTCCTCTTCGTCGCCCAGCGGACCTTCCGCCGGCTCGAGAGCAGATTCCCGGAGCGCCTGTGATGACCGAGTCGATCGTGGTGGACAACGTCACCAAGAACTTCACCATGCGCGACCACCGCACCCTCAAGCAGATGCTGGTGGCGTCGGTGCGCGGGCACCAGATCTCCGACACCTTCCGCGCCCTCGACCAGGTGAGCTTCACCGTCGAGCAGGGCGAGTCGATCGGGCTGATGGGCCTCAACGGCTCCGGCAAGTCGACGCTGCTGAAGCTGATCAACGGCGTGATGCGGCCCGACGAGGGGAGGGTGCTGACCCGGGGCCGGATCGCCGGCCTGATCGCCACCGGTGCGGGGTTCCACCAGCAGCTCAGCGGTCGCGACAACATCTTCCTCAACGCCGCCATCCTCGGCATGACCGAGGCCGAGACCCGCCGCAAGTTCGACGACATCGTCGAGTTCGCCGACATCGGACGGTTCCTCGACACCCCGGTCGCGGCGTACTCCTCGGGCATGAGCGCCCGGCTGGGGTTCGCGATCGCCATCCACGTCGACTCCCACATCTTCCTCGCCGACGAGGTGCTGGCGGTGGGGGACCGGCCGTTCAAGCGCAAGTGCATGGAGCGGATGCAGCAGATCCGCAAGGAGGGGCGGACGCTGTTCTACGTCAGCCACGCCCCCGGCTCGGTGCGCAAGATGTGTGACCGGGTGATCGTGCTGGAGAAGGGCCGCATCGGGTTCGACGGCGGGGTCGACGAGGGGATCCACTACCTCAAGTACGACGCCCCCGCCCCCGGCGACGAGCCGGACGACGACGACCTCGGCGCCGATATCTAGGGATTCCGCGCGGTTTTCCCGCAAGTATTCCGGCCGGCATTAAATGACACCCGTGTAATTCACCGAATTACACGGGTGTATTTCATTCCACCGACTTGCCAGAATGCCTGTTACTGGTGTGAAAATTGAGCGCTCGTGTGAATTCCTTCCCCTGGAGTGCTCCGTATGTCGCCGTGGATCGATCGTTTCGTGACCGGGTGCCAGCAGTCCCTGGCCCTGGGTCTGGTGCTGGCCGTCGGTGTCTCGGCGGCGGCCGTGAGCACCCTGGACCTGGTCGAGCCGGGCGCTGCCCCGGATTCGATCGCCGCGGGTGCGGAGGTCGCCGTGGTGGCGTCCGCACCGACCCGGGCAGTGGTGCGCGAGCGCGCGCTCGACGCCCCCGCCGTCCGTCTGCGTCCTGCTGAGGCCGCCCGCTCGCTCGTGGTCACCGGGGTCGACCACGAGCACGGCGCCGAGGGCGGTCACGGCGCGGGGACGGGCGGCATGCGCATCCAGGCGGCGCCGGCAGGGAAGGCCGGTGCCGCCCCCGCGGTCGAACGCGTCGTCAGCGACCCCGAGCCCGCCAGCGGGTACGCCGCCGTCGGCGTCACCTGGTCGCCGCGCGATGCGGGCACCGAGGCCGTGACGATCGAGGTCCGTACCCGCACCGCGGGCGAGTGGAGCGACTGGGAGCCGGTCCACTACGACGCCGACCACCAGCCCGATCCGGGCAGCGCCGACGCCGAGCACGCACGTCCGGGCACCGACGCGATCCTCGTCGGCGAGGTGGACCAGGTGCAGGTGCGCGCCGACGCGCCCGCCGGGCAGCTGCCGCGCGACCTGCGGGTCGCGGTCGTCGACCCCGGCGAGACCGCCGAGCCGGTCACCGAGGCGCCGGCGATCGACACCGCCGACCTGGAGGGCCCGGCCGCGGCCGGGGAGGACGGGGCCGCGAGCCTGAGCAGCGCCACCGTCGAGCCGGAGACGCTGGAATCAAACGCCGCCGTGCCGGCGGCGGCGGTCACCGGCCGGCCGCAGATCTTCAGCCGCGCGCAGTGGGGGGCCGACGAGTCGATGCGCCGCTCGGCGCCGTCGTACTTCGAGGTGCACGCCGGGTTCGTGCACCACACGGTCAACACCAACGACTACACCAAGAAGCAGGTGCCCGCGCTGCTGCGCAGCATCTACGCCTACCACACCAAGTCGCGGGGCTGGAGCGACATCGGCTACAACTTCATCGTCGACAAGTTCGGCCGGATCTGGGAGGGCCGGTACGGCGGCGTCGACCGACCGGTCGTCGGCGCGCACACGTCGGGCTTCAACGAGCGGTCCTTCGCCGGTTCGGCGCTGGGCAACTTCGAGACCGCCAAGCCGTCCCAGGCCGTGGTCAACGCCTTCGGCCGACTCTTCGCCTGGAAGCTCGCGCTGCACGGCGTCGACGCCGCGTCGAGCAGCCAGCAGGTCGGCTCGCGCAGGTTCCGCGCCATCAACGGGCACCGGGACGCGGGCTCGACCGCCTGCCCCGGCCAGCACCTCTACTCCCGCCTGGGCGCCATCCGCACCGCCGCGAAATCGGCCCAGGTGAGCTGGGCCGGCCGCGACCGGCGCACCGGTCTCACCTCCAGCAAGCAGCCGTCGTTCATGGTCCGCGACGCCGGCACCAAGCAACTGTTCTCGGTGACCACGGGCGGCCAGCTGTCGTGGATCTCGCCCAAGGGACTGCCGCACCACTTCACCGGGGCCTGGGAGTTCGTCACCGCCGTCGGCGACCTCAACGGCGACGGGTACGCCGACCTGCTCGCCCGCCGCAAGGGGGAGAAGCGCTCCAGCCTCTACCTCGGCAACGGCCGCGGGTTCACCCTCGCCAAGCGGCGACCGGCCCGGTTCGCCAAGGCCGACATGGTCGTCGGTGTGGGCGACTTCAACCGCGACGGCCGCAACGACGTCGTGGCCCGCAACGGCGCCAACGGTCGGCTGTTCCTGCTCCGGGGCAAGGGCAACGGGGCGTTCGCCAAGCCGGTGCTCATGGCGACCGGGTGGAAGAGCTACAACGCCACGATCGGGATGGGCGACGTCAACGGCGACGGACGCCCGGACCTGGCCGCCCGCGACGGATCGGGTCGGCTCTGGCTCTTCGCCGGCACCGGCACCGCCAAGCTGGGCGCCCGCACGCAGCTGCCCGGCAGCTGGGGCGGCTTCGACGTCCTGACCTCGGGCGGTGACCTGACCGGTGACGGCCGTCCCGACCTCGTGGCGCGCAACCGCTCGACCAAGCAGACCTTCATCTACCCCGGCGACGGTGCCGGCAGGTTCGAGGCCCGACTCGGGCCCTACAAGGCTCCGCGCAAACTCGTCGGCTTCACCGTGGCCGGCAACGTCCGGCGTACGGCCCACCCCGACCTGGTGGGGCTGGGTCCCAAGGGCAAGCTGGCGGTGGTGCCGCACCGCGGTACGACCAACGTCGCCTCGATCAAGCCCACCGGGATCACGATGCCCGGCACCCGGCTCCTGACGGTCGGCGACTGGAACAACGACGGCCGCGGCGACATCGTGCACGGGCCGAAGAACGGCCGGCTCTACCTGCGGCCGGGCCGCGGCGACGGCACGTTCGGCGAGCCGGTGCTGATGGGGTCGGGCTTCCAGAAGGTCACCAACCTCGCCGCCGTGGGCGACATGACCGGCGACGGGGTGCCCGACCTGCTCGGCCTCCCGGCGTCGGGCGGCTACCGGCTCTACCCGAGCAACGGCGCCACCGGGTTCGGTGCCAGCTACGTCGCCCGCTCACGGTTCACCGCACGCGACCACGTCGGCCTCGGGCTGTGGGACGCCGACGGCGCACCCGACAGCGCCTTCCGCGTCGCCAACCGGCTGGTGCTCTACCGCGGCAACGGGCCCGGCGGACTGATCAAGGGATCGGTGCTGGTCAGGGGCCTGGCGCCCTACGACTGGCTGCTGAGCCCCGGCGATCTGAACGGCGACGGCCGGCCCGACCTGCTCGTGCGCGAGCAGGCCACCGGACGGCTGTGGATGCTGCCGGGCAAGGCCAACGGCTTCGGCGCCCGCCAGCTCTTCGCCGACGGCTTCGACCGCTACGACCTGGCCGGCTGACGCCCGACGCGCGCGGCGCGCACCGGGGCGCGCCGCGCGTCCCAGCCGTCGTCGGCCGGGTGACGCACCCATACGGCTGAGCCCCCGTGGGCGAGGGCGCCCAGGAGCAGGGCGCGGCCCGGCGCGGAGGTCGGCGTGAGGTCGGTGAGGACCCGCTCGCCGCTCGCGTCGGCGTCGGCGAGCAGCGCCGCCTGGGTGTGCTCGTCGTCGGCGTCGCGCAGGGCCGGGTCGTCCGGGGTCGGGGGATCGAAGGGCACGAAGTCGTCGGGCTGTCCCGGCACCGCGAGCGCCGCGTCGAGCACACCCTCGGGCAGCGGTTCGGCGAACGGCCCCCCGAGGGGGCGCAGCGAGACGCCCACGACCTGGGCCGTGGCGGCGTACGTCGCGGCGTGGTCGGCGAGCCGGTCCGGCCCGCTCACCACCGCCCGCGGATCCGCCCCGGGCACCTCGGGGAGGGCGACGACCGCTCCGACGTTCCAGCACGCGAGCAGCCAGACGGCGGTCAGCCAGTGGGTCGGCAGGTCGAGCAGGACCTCGTCCCCGCGCTCCACGTCGAGCTCGTCGACCAGGAGGCCGGACGCCTTCGCCACCCAGTTCGCCGTGGTCGCCACGGAGAGCTCCACGCGCTCCCCGGTCGCGTCGTCGTAGAAGGTGACCAGCGGCCGCGCCGGGTCACGGCGCAGCTCCTCGGACAGCACGGTCGATACGGTCGCGGAGGCGGGGAGCGGGCTCACGGCGGACCAGCGTACGGCGGCTGCGAGGATGCCCCGCATGGAGACCACCTCGCCCGAGTCCCCCGAGTCACCCGCGTACGCGGGGTTCGAGGCCGTCATCGTCGCCGGTGGCTTCGGCACCCGGCTGCTGCCGCTGACCCGGAACCGGCCCAAGCACCTGCTGGAGGTCGCCGGGGTGCCGTTCCTCGAGCACCAGCTGGCCCGGTTGGCGGAGGCCGGTGCCGGCCACGTCGTGCTCGCGACCAGCTACCACGCCGACCTGTTCGAGCCCGTGCTCGGCGACGGGAGCCGGTGGGGACTGCGGTTGAGCTACGTGCTGGAGGAGGAGCCGCTGGGCACCGGCGGGGCGATCCGCAACGTCGCCGACGCGCTGCGTCCCGACCCGGACGCGCCGGTGGTGATCCTCAACGGCGACGTCCTCTCCGGGCACGACCTGCCGGCGCAGCTGGCCGACTTCGCGCGGCCCCGCGACGGCCGTCCGGTCGACGTGTCGTTGCACCTGGTGGAGGTGGCCGACGCGCGCGCCTTCGGGTGCGTGCCGACCGACGCCGCCGGGCGGGTGACCGCGTTCGTGGAGAAGTCCGAGCAGCCGGTCACCAACCAGGTCAACGCCGGGTGCTACGTCTTCCGGCGCGCGGTGATCGACACCATCCCGGCAGACACCGTGGTCTCGGTCGAGCGGGAGACCTTCCCCGGTCTGGTCGAGGGCGGCGCGGTGGTGGTCGGGTTCGTGCAGACCGCCTACTGGCGCGACGTCGGCACCCCGCAGGCCCTGGTCGCGGCATCGGCCGAGCTGGTGTGCGGGACCGGGACGAGCCCGGCGACCCCGGTCACCGGCGCCGAGCGGTGGGTCGCGGACGACGCCGTGGTGGCGGAGGACGCGGTCGTCGACGGCGGGTCCACGGTCAACGCCGCGGCGCGGGTGGGCGCGGGGGCTCGCGTGCACGGGTCGGTGCTGATGCCCGGCGCCCGGGTCGGCGCGACCGCCGTGCTCGAGGCGAGCGTCGTCGGCCCCGGCGCCCGGGTCGGGGACGGCGCGATCCTGCGCGAGGTCACCGTCGGCGACGGCGTCGAGGTGCCCGCCGGGGCTAGGCCGGACCCGGACTCCCGGCTGGAGTGACCCGCGGGGCCACGTCCAGCTCGACCCCGCCCGCCAACGCGTGGTCTCGCCGCAGCGCCGCGAGGTG
>JAJUGK010000091.1 GCA_029268205.1 Nocardioidaceae bacterium | reverse complement strand
CAGCTGCCCCGGATCTCGACCCTCCGACAAGCTCAGGACACCGCTTCGCTCGATCAACGGGGTAGAGGATCGAGTTCCACCTGCACGACTTCCTGGTCGAGTACGCCGGCGACGGCCCCGACCCACCCACCTGACCACCGCGCCCCGGCGCCCGCGTGCAGCACCATTCGCGCGGGCGTACCGGCATGTCCTCCTACCGCACGAGATGCGGCAGCGACTTCAGCCCCCGCTCGAGGTGCCAGGAGAGGTAGGCGGTGACCAGGGAGTGGCCCTCGCGGGCGTGCCGGGGATCGGCCTCCTGCACGCGCGCCCAGTCACCGGTGAGCAGCGCAGCGAGCAGCACCATCGTGCCCTCGGCCGGGCTGGCCGAGCCCGGGACCCGACAGGTCGGACACAGCGCGCCGCCGGCCGCCGGGGAGAACGCGCGGTGCGGACCGACCACGCCGCATCGGGCGCAGGCGTCGAAGCTGGGGGCATAGCCGGCGACCGCGAGGGAGCGCAGCAGGAAGGAGTCCAGCACGGCGAGCGCGGGCCGCACGTCGATCCCGTCCGCCGGCCCCTCGGTCTCGGTCAGCGCCCGCAGGGCCCCGAGCAGCAGGAGGTACTGCTGGAGGGACGGCTCCTTGTCCTCGACGACCAACCGCTCGGCGGTCTCGAGCATCACCGTGCCGGCGGTGTAGCGGTCGTAGTCGTTGCCGAGCCGGGCGCCGTACGGCGTGACCGTGACCGCCTGGGTGATCGTGTCGAGGGTGCGCCCCTCGGCGAGCTGGAGGTCGACGTGGTTGAAGGGCTCGAGTCGTGAGCCGAACTTCGAGGACGTCCGCCGCACCCCCTTGGCGACGGCGCGGATCCGACCGTGCTGGCGGCTGAGCACCGTCACGATGCGGTCGGCCTCACCCAGCTTCTGGGTGCGGAGGACGATCGCCTCGTCACGGTAGAGGGCCACGCACCCATTGTGCCGTGCCGGGGCCGTAGAACGGGCCTACCGGGTGCGGGTCGCCCGCGCACGGCGGCGTGCCTGCGGGCGTTGCCAGCACGCGGTGACGAACGCCACCGCCTCGGCGTCGAGGCGCTCGGGCCGCAACCGCCACTCCAGGAGGCCCTGCGCCTGCACGAACCGGCCCGCCGGCAGCTCCTCGGCCAGCATCGCGGCGTCCGCCGCCGGGTGGATCGGGTCGCGTGGGTGACCCACGACGAGCGCGGGGGCCGTGATCAGCCGACGCCGCGCCGCCGGCGGCGCCACCCGGCCGAAGAAGATCCCGTGCACCAGCGCCGCCATCGGCGCCGGCCGCTGGTCGAGGGTCTCGAGCACCACGCTCGTCCAGAACGGCACGATCCCCCGCGGCACCGCGCGCGAGAGCCGGCGTACGGCGTGGACCGGCAGCGGCAGGAACCGACCGGCGAACAGCAGCGGCCCGAAGGCGAGGATGCCCGCCTCCACCGCGTTGTCGAGCACCGGCATCTCCAGCAGCAGTCCCCGCACCCGTTCGGGCGCCGCGTCGGCGACCTCGAGCGCGACGTTCGCCCCCAGCGACGTCCCGCCCACGACGGCCTGGTCGATGCCGAGCTCGTCGAGCAGGGCGACCACCTGCACGGCGAAGTCGGGCACCGAGTACGCCTGCGGGTCGGCCGGCCGGTCGGAGCGACCGTGGCCGAGCAGGTCGAGGGTGACCACGTGCGCACCCGCGGCGGCCAGCGCGCGGGCGAGCGGACGGTGCATCCGCCGGCTCAGCAACTGGCCGTGCACGAGCACCACCCACTGGTCCCCGGCGCCGTACTCGGTGTACTCCAACCGGTCGTCACCGACGAAGAGCTGACCGATGCGCTCGCTGACCAGGGACACCATGGGCCCAGAGTAGGCGTAGCGCCGGTGACGCAGGGCACACTGGCGACCATGGACGCGCTCGAACCCGCCTACAGCACTCCGGTGATGCTGCTGATCGCGCTCGCCGCCGTGGCCCTGCTGCTGACCCTGATCATGGTCGTACGGCTGCACGCCTTCGTCGCGCTGATCCTGGTCAGCCTCCTCACCGCGGTCGCCGCGGGCATCCCCATCGGCGACGTGCCCGATGTGATGCTCCAGTTCTTCGGCAGCACCCTCGGCTCGGTCGCCCTGCTCGTCGCCCTGGGCGTGATGCTCGGCCGCGTGCTCGAGGCCACCGGCGGGGCCCAGGTGCTCGCCGACACCCTGATCGGGCGGTTCGGGGAGAAGCGCGCGCCGCTGGCGCTCGGCGTCGCCGCCCTGATCTTCGGCTTCCCGATCTTCTTCGACGCCGGCCTGGTCGTGTTCCTGCCGATCATCATGACCGTCGCCCGGCGGTTCGGCGGGTCCGCGCTGCTGTACGCGCTGCCCGCCGCCGGTGCGTTCGCGGCCATGCACGCCATCGTCCCGCCGCACCCCGGACCGGTGGCCGCCGCCGACACCCTCGGGGCCAGCATCGGCGTGGTCCTGCTGACCGGCGTCGCCGTCGCCGTCGTGTCCTGGTACGTCGGCGTCTACCTGCTCTCGCGGTTCCTCGGCCGGCGGGTCGACGTGCCCGTCTCCGACCTGCTCTTCGGCGAGACCGGCGACGCCCCGCGCGACGACCACGACACCGGGCGTTCACCCGCGTTCGGCGTCGTCCTGTGCCTGCTGTTGCTGCCGATGCTGCTGATCTCCCTCAACACCGTCGTGAGCACCCTGCAGACGGCCGACGTCGTCGGCGAGGGCTGGTTCACCGACACCCTGCTGCTGATCGGTCAGACCCCCGTCGCCCTGCTGATCAGCCTGCTGGCGGCGTTCGCGCTGCTCGGCGCCCGCGTCGGCACCCGCGGCGACCTGCAGAAGCTCGTCGACGACGCCCTCGGCCCGATCTGCTCGATCATCCTCATCACCGGCGCGGGCGGGATGTTCGGCGGCGTACTGCGCACCAGCGGCATCGGCGACTCCCTCACCAGCGCGCTCGGCGACGTGGGCATCCCCCTGCTCCTCCAGGCGTTCCTCATCGCCACCGCCCTGCGCGTCGCCCAGGGCTCGGCGACCGTGGCGCTGACCACCACCGCCGGGCTGATCGCCGCCGGCACCACCGGGCTCTCCGAGCTCGAACTGGCCGCCCTGGTCTTCGCCATCGCCGGTGGCTCCACCGTGCTCTCCCACGTCAACGACTCCGGCTTCTGGCTCGTCAGCCGGTTCTTCGGCATGGACGAGAAGACCACGCTGAAGACCTGGACGGTCATGGAGACGACGCTCGGCACGGCGATGTTCGGCTGCTCCGTCGTCCTGTGGCTGATCGGATGAGTCCGGAGGCCGCCGACCGCGCACTGCCGTGCGTGGTGGTCGTCATGGGGGTCTCCTCCACCGGCAAGACCCAGGTCGGCACCCGGCTCTCCCGCCGTCTCGGCTGGGGCTTCGTCGAGGGCGACGACCTCCACCCCGAGGCCAACATCGCGAAGATGGCCGCCGGCACGCCGCTGACCGACGACGACCGCTGGCCGTGGCTGCGGGCGATCGTCACCCACGTCCGCGCGGCGGTCGAGCGCGACGGCCCGGTCGTGGTCACCTGCTCCGCCCTGCGCCGCAGCTATCGCGACGTGCTCCGTGGCGCCGACCCCGACGGCGAGGTGTTCTTCGTGCACCTGCACGGCACCTTCACGCTGCTGGCCGAGCGGATGGGACGGCGGGAGGGGCATTTCATGCCCCCCGCCCTGCTGCAGTCGCAGTTCGAGACCCTCGAGCCGCTCGACCCCGACGAGACGGGCGCCCTGGTCGACGTCACCCCGCCGGTCCACGAGGTCGCCGAGCAGGCCGAGCGCGAGATCCGCCGCGGCGGCCAGCTCGCCTGACCGTACGGTCGCGACCGGCGGCTCAGGCGTCGAGTGCGCGCGCGAGGTCCTCGCGCAGGTCCTCGACGTCCTCGAGCCCGACGCTGAGCCGTACGACGCCGTCGGTGACGCCGATGGCGGCGCGTCCCTCCGGCCCCATCTTGTGGTGGGTGGTCGTCGCCGGGTGGGTGATCAGCGACTTGGCGTCGCCGAAGTTGTTGGAGATGTCGACCAGCTCGAGGGCGTCGAGCAGCGCGAACGCGCGCTCCTTGCCGCCGTCGACCTCGAAGGTGACGATCGTCCCGCCCGCGCTCATCTGCCGGCGGGCGAGGTCGACCTGCGGGTGCGACGGCAGGGTCGGGTAGCGGACCCAGGACACCCCGGGCTGCTCCTCGAGCCACCCGGCGAGGTCGAGGGCGTTGCGGGAGGAGTGATCGACCCGCAGCCGCAGGGTCTCCAGGCCCTTGAGGATCACCCAGGCGTTGAACGGGCTCAACGACGGGCCGGTGTTGCGCATCAGCGTCTTGACCTCACCGTGCACGAACTCGGCCGAGCCGAGAATCGCGCCACCGAGCACCCGCCCCTGCCCGTCCATGTGCTTGGTGGCGGAGTACGCCACCACGTCCGCGCCGAGCTCGAGCGGCCGCTGCAACACCGGGCTGGCGAAGGCGTTGTCGACCACCACGGTCGCGCCCGCATCGTGGGCCAGGGCGCTCACCGCCGCGACGTCGACCAGCTCGTGCATCGGGTTGGACGGCGTCTCGAAGAAGACCGCCTTCGTCGGACGGGCCAGGGCGCGCTCCCACTGGGTGAGGTCGTGACCGTCGACGAGCTCCACCTCGACGCCCCAGCGCGGCAGCAGGTCGTGGACCACGTTGAAGCAGGAGCCGAACAGGCTGCGCGCCGACACCACGCGGTCGCCCGCCCGCACCAACGCCATGAGCGCGTTGAACACCGCGGCCATCCCCGTCGCCGTGGGGTAGCACGCCTCGGCACCCTCCAGCGCGCACAACCGCTCGGCCAGCATCGTCTGGGTGGGATTGGTGAAGCGGGAGTACATGTAGTGCTCGGACTCCCCCGCGAACGCCGCCTCGGCCTCGGCGGCGTTCGGGTAGACGTAGCCGGAGGTGAGGAACACCGCCTCAGCGGTCTCGTCGTACGCCGTCCGGTCGACGCCGGCGCGCACCGCCCGGGTGTCGGACCGCCATCCGTCCGCGGCGCTCATCCCTGCCGCCACGGGAGGCCCCGCACCTTCCACCCCGCGACGTCGCGGTGACCGCTCGGCCCGACCGGTCCCTCGAAGCCCTCGGTGATGTTGAACGACTGCGCGAACCCGGCCTCCGTCGCCAGGGTCGCCGCCCCGATCGACCGGTGCCCGGAGCGGCACAGGAACACCACGGGCTGGTCCTCGCGCACGCCGGCGGCGCGCAGGTCGGCCACGAAGTCCTGGTTGAACCCGCCCGGGAAGCGGTTCCACTGCACGTAGACGGTCTGCTTGCCCAGGTCGCTGAGGTCGGCGACCCCCACGAAGGTCCACTCCGCCTCGGTGCGGCAGTCGACCAGCACCGTCGCCGGATCGGCCGCGAGCATCTCCCAGGCCCGCTGCGGGTCGACGTCCCCGGCGTACGGCGGTGAAGTGCTCATGGGATCAGAGTACGGAGCGCCCGCGGGCGGGTGGTTCCCCCGACCGAGCGGTGGAACCACCCGCCTCAGCGCGACCGGTTGACGGCGGAGACGACGGCCTTGAGCGAGGCGCGGACGATGTTGGCGTCCAGCCCCACGCCCCACAGCACCTGGTCGCCCACCGCGCACTCGACGTACGCCGCGGCGGTGGCGTCGCCGCCGGAGGACAGCGCGTGCTCGGCGTAGTCCAGCACCCGGATGTCGAAGCCCTCCGGCATGCCGTTGAGCGCGTCGACGAACGCGGCGATCGGGCCGTTGCCCTCCCCGTGCAGGGTGCGGACCTCCCCGTCGACATAGACGTTGACCTCGAGCCGGTCCTTCTCCCCGGCGGCCGAGGAGGTGTGCACGGAGTTGATCTGCAGCGGCGAGGTCTGGTCGAGGTACTCGGCCCGGAAGATCGACCAGATCTCCTCCGGCGTCACCTCGCCGCCCTCGGTGTCGGTGCGCTGCTGGATGACCCGGCTGAACTCGATCTGCGCGCGCCGCGGGAGGTCGAGCTTGTGCTCCGCCTTCAGCACGTACGCCACGCCGCCCTTGCCGGACTGGCTGTTGACCCGGATGACCGCCTCGTAGGAGCGGCCGACGTCCTTGGGGTCGATCGGCAGGTACGGAACGCCCCACGTGTGGTCACTCACGTCAACGCCATGTTCCCTGGCGTCGACCTCGAGCGCCTCGAGTCCCTTCTTGATGGCGTCCTGGTGGGAGCCGGAGAAAGCGGTGTAGACCAGGTCGCCGGCGTACGGGTGCCGGGGGTGCACGGGCAGCTGGGTGCAGTACTCGACCGTGCGCCGCACCTCGTCGATGTCGGAGAAGTCGACCTGCGGGTCGATGCCCTGGCTGAACAGGTTCATCCCCAGCGTGACCAGGCAGACGTTGCCGGTGCGCTCGCCGTGCCCGAACAGGCAGCCCTCGACCCGGTCGGCGCCGGCCATCAGGCCCAGCTCGGTGGCGGCCACGGCGGTGCCGCGGTCGTTGTGCGGGTGCAGCGAGATCACCGAGTGCTCGCGGCGGGTCAGGCCCCGACCGAAGTACTCGATCTGGTCGGCGTAGGTGTTGGGGGTGGACATCTCCACGGTCGCCGGCAGGTTGAGGATGATCTCGCGACCGGCCTCGGGCTGCCACACGTCGGAGACCGCCTCGCAGACCGCCAGCGCGAAGTCGGTGTCGGACTGGGTGAAGATCTCCGGGCTGTACTGGTAGCCGAACTCGCAGTCGCCCAGCAGCTCCTCGGCGTACTTCACGACCAGCTCGGTGCCGCGCACGGCGATCGCCAGGCACTCCTCCGGGGTCACCCCGAAGACGACGCGCTGGAACAGCGGCGCGGTCGCGTTGTAGAGGTGCACGGTGGCGCGGTCCGTGCCGACCAGCGACTGCACGGTGCGCTCGATCAGGTCCTCACGCGCCTGGGTCAGCACGGAGATCCGTACGTCGTCGGGGATGCGGTCCTCCTCGACGAGCTGGCGCACGAAGGCGAAGTCGGTCTCGCTGGCCGAGGGGAAGCCGACCTCGATCTCCTTGTAGCCCATCTTCACGAGCAGCTCGAACATCGTCAGCTTGCGCGCGGGGCTCATCGGGTCGATCAGGGCCTGGTTGCCGTCGCGGAGGTCGGTGGACAGCCACCGCGGCGCACGGGTGATGCGCTGGTCGGGCCAGGTGCGGTCGGGCACGGTGACGGGCTCGAAGGCGGTGTAGCGCTCGAACGGCATCCCGCTGGGCTGCTGGGACGGAACGGTGAAGGGAGTGGTCATCTCGGGTCCTCGCTGGTGTGGGCGTCTGACGCCGGCGGCATCGCGAACTCTCCGCAGCGAGGGGGTCCGGCTGAGTCAGACCTCGCTGCGGCAGCGAAGGAGGAGACCTGCGTGCCACATGATGCGACCCAGACTAACGCACGGCCGCGCTACGGTCGCGCCATGGCCCGTCTGCTGATCGTCCACCACTCCCCGACCTCCGGGGTGACCCGGCTCTCGGAGGCGGTCGCGGCCGGCGCCCGGGACGACGCCATCGAGGGCGTCGAGGTGACCGTGCGCGGAGCGCTGGAGGCGGCGAGCGAAGCGGGGGCCGACGAGCTGCGCACCGCCGACGGCGTGCTGCTGGTGACGCCGGCCAACTTCGGCTACATGTCCGGCGCGCTCAAGCACTTCTTCGACACCGTCTTCCTGCACGCCGGCGGGGCGCTGGCCGACGACGGGAGCGGCGACGCGGGCGGCGGGGCGGGCGGACCCAAGCGTCCCTTCGGCCTGGTCGTGCACGGGCGGTACGACACCACCGGCGCGGTGCGCTCGGTGCTCTCGATCGCCGGCGCCCTGCCGTGGCGGCAGGCGGCACCGACGCTGGAGGTGCTCGGCGACGTGACCGACGCCGACGTCGGGGCCGCCTACGAGTTGGGAGCGACCGTCTCGGCGCTGACGGCCGAGTCGGGCTGACCCGCCGCGAGCAGGTCCTGCACCGCGAGCGACGCGAAGACCATCGCGGTGCCCAGGGGTGCACCCGGACCGGGGTAGGTCTCCCCCATGACCGAGGCGGCGGAGTTGGACGAGGCATACAGACCCGGGATCGCCGAGCCGTCCGCCCGGAGCACCCGCGCCCGCTCGTCGGTGACCAGCCCGCCCTTGGTCCCGAGGTCGCACAGCACGAACCGCGCCGCGTAGAACGGTCCCTGGGCGAGCGGCTTCACCACCGCGTCCGGCCCGCCGCCGCCGGCGAAGAAGGTGTCGTACTCGTCCTCGCCGCGGCCGAAGTCCGGGTCCCGGCCGGCCTGTGCGTACGCGTTGAACCGCTGCACCGTCTCCTCCAGCCCGGCGGCTCCGGTGGCCTCCGCGAGTTCCGCGATCGAGTCGGCGCGCAGCCAGGTGCCGGCGGCGAGATGCTCGGCCGGGTCCCCCTCGGGCATGGCGATGGCCGGGATCCGGCCGCCCTCGCCCGCGTCGAAGACGAACCACGACGGCACCCGCTCCGCGGCCTTCGCCATCTCGCGGCCGAACCGGTCATAGGGCAGGTTCTCGTTGGCGTAGCGGCGACCGGCACGGTCGACCATGAGCCCGCTGCGGAAGGCCAGCACGAACGATCCCCGTCCGTCGGGGTGCAGCATGCCGGGGCACAGCCACCCCTGGTCGAGCAGGTCGGTCGCGGCGCCCGCCCGCACCCCGGCCTCGATCGGCTCGCCCGCGTTGGTGCCCGCCGGTGCCATCGTCCACGCCGCGTCCCCGGGCACACCCCGGCTCGTGCGCAGCTCGGCGTTGCCCTCGAACCCGCCGGCGGCGAGTAGCACCCCGCGCTCCGCACGCAGTTCGACGGTGCCGCTCGGCGTCTCGGCAAGGACCCCGACCACCCGGCCGTCCTCCACGACGAGATCGGTCATGCGGTGCTCGGTGCGGACGGTGCCGCCCGCATGCAGGAACCCGGTCAGTGCGCGGGCGATCAGGGCCTGGCCGCCCGACAGCGTCGAGCGCCCCTCCCGGCCCATACGGTCGCGCTCCACCGGCGGGCGCACGAGCGCGGCGACCGCGGCCGGCAGGTCGGCGCGCCGCACGGCCGACGGCTGGATCGAACGTCCCCCCGGCACCCGCCCCGGGGCGTCGTAGTACTCCGGGAACGGCGTCCACTCGAAGGCGAACGTGCCGTCGGCGGTGAGCGCCTCCACCAGGCGGGGCGCCTCGGCGAGGAAGGCCTCCACCCGCCGGCGCCGCGGCGCGTCGAGCTCTCCCAGGACGTGGTCGAGGTAGACCCGCGCGGAGTCGGTCGAGTCCGGCAGACCGGCCTCCTGCTGCACCGGCGTACCCGGGAGCCAGCACGCGCCGCCGGAGTACGCCGAGGTGCCCCCGACGTACGCGGTCCGCTCCACCACGACGGTCCGCAGACCCGCCCGCTGCGCCAGGTGGGCGCCCACCAGGGCACCACCGCCGGACCCCACCACCACGACGTCGAAGGTCATGGTCGCCATCCAACACCGCGGAGCGGCCCGGCGTGCCCGGTACTCTCGATCCCGCACCCCTGGCCCGGGGCGTGACCCGGCTCGAGGACGGCGAAGGAGGCTGGCATGGCGCGCACCCGCGGCCGGTCGCGCCGTCTGGTCCTCCCCCTCCTGCTGGCGCTGCTCCTGGCCGCCTGCGACGGCGCGAGCTCCGACGAGCCGGCCGAGGAGCCGACCGTCGTCATCGAGACCCCGCCCGACGACGCCTGTCGCGTCCTCACCCCGCAGGACGCGCAGGCCGGGTCCAACGACACCGAGATCGTCGACTGCGACGAGGAGCACACCGCCCGGACCATCGTCGTCGACGAGTTCCCGGCCGCGCTCGCCGACGCCGCCCACACCGACCCCCGGCTCGGTCAGCACGTCTACGACGTCTGCGACCGGCGGTTCGCCCGGGTCGTCGGCGGCGATGAAAGCGTGCGCATGCGCTCCCTGCTCAGCTGGGTGTGGTTCCGCCCCTCGGCTCCGGCCTGGGAGGCGGGAGCGCGCTGGTTCCGCTGCGACGTGGTCGGGGGCACCGACACCGCCGACACCTACCGGCCGCTGCCCGCCACCCTCACCAAGATCCTCGACGACCAACCGGCGGACTGGATGGCCTGCGTCCGAGGTCCCCAGGTCGCCGGCGGCCCGCGGATCCCGTGCTCCCAGCCGCACGACTGGCGCGCCGCCACGACCATCCGGCTCGGCCGCGCCGACGACCCCTACCCCGGCGACCGGCTCGCCGAGGTCCGCACCCGCGACTACTGCCGCTCCTCGATCAGCGCCTGGCTGGACTACCCCGACAGCTACGAGTTCGGCTTCACCTGGTTCGGTCGCGCCGAGTGGGAGGTCGGCAACCGCCGGTCGATCTGCTGGGCGAGGGTCGAGCCGTGACCCGCGCGCCGCGGGTGGCTGCGGCCGCGCTGCTCGCGCTCCTGCTCACCGGCTGCACGGGGGACGACGCGGACGCGCCGCGGGGCGACGCGGGCTCCCCCACTGCCACCCCCACTGCCACCGTCGCGACTCCGCCCCCGCCGCCGGAGGCCGGGGGGTGCTACGACCTCGCCTTCGCCCAGGCCACGGCGAGCTCCGCGACCGCCGCACCCGTCGACTGCAGCGACCCGCACACCGCGCTCACCGTCCACGTCGTGCAGACCGACGCAGCGGAGTCCGCGGACCCGGCTCGGGTGTGCAACCGTCGGGCCGACCGGTTCCTCGGTGGCGACCGCGAAGCCCGTCGGTTGAGCCGGTTCGCCGCGGTCTGGTTCACCCCCACCGCCGAGGAGCTGGCGGCCGGAGCGCAGTGGATCCGCTGCGACGTCGTGGCGGTCGCGGCCCGCGAGGAGCTCGCAACGCTGCCCGCACCGCGGGCCCTGCGCGGCATCCTCGACCGTCCCCGCGGGCGTCGGTTCGCGCTCTGCGCGACGGCGGCACCGGGGTCCGACCGGTTCGAGCGCGTCGTCTGCGCCCGGCCCCACCGCTGGCGCGCCATCGCGACGCTGCGGGTG
>JAJUGK010000090.1 GCA_029268205.1 Nocardioidaceae bacterium | reverse complement strand
TCGTGCTCCCGCGCGTCTTCGCCCGGGCCGACGCGCTGGTCGCGGTATCGCCGATCGCAGCGCCGTACGCCACCGGGCGCGCGCACCTGATCCCGCCCGGGGTGGACACCGCGGAGTTCCGACCCGGCCCGCCCGCGGCCGGGAGCTCGGCGGACGTGGTCTACGTCGGCCGGCTGCAGCGGACCTCGCGCTGGAAGGGCGTACCGGTGCTGCTGGAGGCGTTCGCCCGCGTGGCCCGCGAGGAGCCGGCGGCGCGGCTGGTGCTGGTCGGCGACGGCGACGACGTGCCCGCGCTGCGCGAGCGGGCGGCGGCGCTGGGCATCGCCGACCGGGTGGTGTGGCGCGGTGCGCTGGCCGGGGAGGCGTTGGTGGCCGCCTACCAGCGGGCCCGGGTCGTGGTGTTGCCATCGCTGACCGCTGCGGAGTCGTTCGGCATGACGTTGGTCGAGGCGATGGCCTGCGGGCGGCCGGTGGTGGGCAGCCGCGTGGGCGGCATTCCGTACGTCGTGCGCGACGGTGTCGACGGGTTGCTCGTGCCGCCCGGGGACGCGGGTGCGCTCTCCGCGGCGCTCACCGACCTGCTGCGCGACGAGCAGCGAGCCGACGCCCTCGGGGCGGCCGGGCGGATGGCGGCCGAGGAACGGTGGGACTGGTCCCACTCGACCGCGGCGACGCTGGCGCTGTTGCGCACGGCCGGGGCCGGCGACCCGGACCTGCGCCTATGCTGCTGAGGAGCCCCTGCCCCGGCGTACACCCTCGCACCCCTCGGGAACCCACTCCATGAGCATCGCCCCGCAGCCGCCCTCCGCTCAGGGGGTCGACCGCGCGCACGCGGAACCGCGTACGCAGGGGCACGGGGCCGCGCGCACCGAACTGCGGGTGCAGATGGGCTGGCTGTTGCGGTCCTGGCGCCGGCACGGCCCGTACGCCGACCCCGAGGCGCTGGCCGCCGCGCTGACCGAGGCGGGCACCCCCGCCGACGCCGCGGCGCTGGGCCGCTGGGAGGCCGGGATCTCCCCGGCGGGGCACGCCGTGGTCCGCACGATGGAGGACGTGATCGGCCTACGCGCCGGCCACCTGGCCGACCTCGCGGGGTATGTCCACGCGTTCCTGCCCGGGCTGCCGCCGGCGTGGGGACGGCCGGTCGTCGATCCCGCGGCCGAGGGGTACGCCGAGCGGGTCGGCGAGGTCGCCGCGGCGCTGCTCGACGCCGAGCCCGACGACGCCGGGACCACGCTGCGCGCCGCGGTGGATCTGGGCCACCTGCTGGCCGCGGCGCGCCGCGCCGAGCAGTCCGGTGACGGTCCGCCGACCGACGCACTGCTGCCCGACGAGACGTGGGCCGGGTTGGCCGCGTGCCTGGTGTGGGCGCTGCCGCGCGGGGTCCGCGGCGCGCACCGGGCGATCATGCAGTCCGCGCACGTGCTGTGCGGCATCCCGGCGGCCGGGGTGCATGTGGTGCAGCAGCTGCGGACCTACCTCGCCGATCCGGCGGCACAGGTGCTGTCGCTGCCGATCGCGATGCTCGACCGGATCCCCTCGACCGCCGCGGCGGACCTCACGCTCGACCTGCTCGAGGAGGGGTTCGAGGAGCGCGACCTGCGCGCGGCGGTGTGGGTGGCGGCGCAGAAGCTGCGCCGCGGGGAGTTCGACGCCGCCCAGCGCGCGCGGCTCGACCTGCTGCTGCTGAGCAAGTGGCGCAGCAACAACCAGGCCACGCCGCAGGACTTCGCCGAGCTGATCTCGGTGATGCCCGAGCAGTTGCGCCAGACCTTCACCAAGGCCGCCACCCAGGTCGGGCGCACCGAGGTGGCCCAGGCGCTGCGGTCGGGGGAACTGATGCCGGCCGACCAGGCGCAGGCGGTCGCCACGGCGTTCGCCCGCGGGGTGCTGGTGCGCACCGGGGAGTCGGCCGACGAGGTCGATCCGGTGCTCGTCGGACTGCTGCGCGAGGCGATGTTCGACCTCGCTTCCGACCGCCGCCACCTCGCCGCGATCGTGCTGGCCTGCTCGCCGTACGCCGACGCGGTCGCGACCGCGTCGCTCGACCTGCTCACCCGCGACGATGTGCCCGAACTGCTGCGTTCCCACGCTGCGCAGCTGGTGCAGTACACCGTCGACGACGTGCACCGCACCCGGTTGCACGGTCTGCTCGCCGACCGCGGTGACGAGATCGCCTTCCAGGCCGTGGTCGCCCTGGGTCACCTGCGCTTCCACCGGGTCAGCGACCTCGAGCTGCGGCGGCAGCTGGCGGGACTCGAGCGCGACCAGGCCCGTGCGTGCCTCTACAGCCTCGGCATGACCGGTTCGCCTGCGCTGAAGAACCTCGCCGCCGGCCGCAACGGCACCCCGGCCTGGCAGCAGGCAGCGGCGGCGTGGTGGTTGCGGATGGGGAGCGCGTTGCACTGAGGCGTCTCTCGCCGGTCGAGCGAAGTCGAGACCCGACCGGTTGTCCGCCATGCGAGCATGGCCGCATGACCACCGGCCTGTGGGTGCTGCTCGTCGCCCTCGCCGCCGCGACCGCCTTCGGGCTGGTGCGCGCGGCGCGCGACGGCACGTTCCGGCCGGCCCGCAGGTCGCCGGGCGACGCGCCCGGTGGCGACGCGGCGGGTGAGCCGATGCCGGCGGCCGCGGCGGCCGCCCCGGACGTACCTGTGCTGGGTGCGGACGACCTCGGTGCGGCGCTGGGCGAGCAGGCGACGCTGGTGCAGTTCTCCACCGCATTCTGCGCGCCGTGCCGCACGACCCGGCAGGTGCTCGCCGACGTCGCCGGTCGTACCCCGGGCGTGACGCACATCGAGATCGACGCCGAGCAGCACCTCGACCTGGTCCGTCGCCTGGGCATCCTGCGCACCCCGACCACCCTCATCCTCGGGCCCGACGGCGCCGAGGTGACCCGCGCCAGCGGTGCGCCGACCCGCGCCGCCGTCCACGCGACCCTGCACCACACCCTCGGCCTGGAACCTGTGGAGGCGAGATGACCGAGACCACCGACGCCCGCCCCGAGTCGGGTCCCGGGAGCAGCCCCGGCACGGCGCGCTCTGCCGGCACCGCGACGGTGCGCTACTGGGCCTCGGCCCGCGCCGCGGCGGGCCGCGACAGCGACCGGGTCGAGGTCGCCGACGACACGACCCTGGCCACCGTGCTGGCAGCGGTGGAGCGGCTGCACGCGGACTCCCCGAAGTTCGCCGCGGTGCTCGACTGCTGCTCGATCCTCGTCGGCGACCGGCCGGTCGCGGGCCTGGACGCGGCGCAGGTCCGCGTACGCCCCGGCGACTCCGTGGAGCTGCTCCCGCCGTTCGCCGGCGGCTGAGTCCGGGTGGGGTGACCTGCGCCTCGCCGTCGTGATGCCGACGGCTGCGGCCGCTATTCTCGTCACCCACACACCGGCCGGCCGGGAGGGCCCATGAGCTCGTTGCTGCTGCTGACCGGCTCACTGCAGCCGTCGGCCGACGTGCTCCCTGCCCTCGCGCTGCTGCGCCACCAGGTCAAGATCCTGCCCGCGCAGGGCAGTGCGCTGCTCGACGCACCCGAGGTCGACGCCGTGCTGGTCGACGGCCGGGCCGACCTGGCCCAGGCCCGCGACCTGTGCCGGCTGATCCGCACCACCGGCGCGGTCTCGCCGGTGTTGCTGATCCTCTCCGAGGGCGGGCTCGCCGTGGTCGGGGCCGACTGGGGGATGGACGATGTCGTGCTCGCCACCTGCGGGCCGGCCGAGCTCGAGGCGCGGCTGCGGGTCGCGATCGAGCGGCTCGCCGCGCAGCGCAACCCCGAGGACGATGACACCCACGTGATCCGCAACGGCGAGCTGGTGATCAACGACGCCAGCTACACCGCCAAGCTCGGTTCGCGCACGCTCGACCTGACGTTCAAGGAGTTCGAGCTGCTGAAGTTCCTCGCCCAGCACCCCGGGCGGGTGCTGAGCCGGGCGCAGCTGCTGCAGGAGGTGTGGGGCTATGACTACTTCGGCGGTACCCGCACCGTCGACGTGCACGTGCGCCGGCTGCGCGCCAAGCTCGGACCGGAGAACGAGTCGTTGATCGGGACGGTGCGCAACGTCGGCTACCGGTTCGTGGCCAACGCCGTCGACCGGGGCACCGACGCGGCCGGTGAGGGCGAGGGTGCTGGCGGGGCGGTCGACGGCGGCGGGGCTGTCGACGCGAGCGGGGACTCCGCCGACGATGACCGGGTCGCGGCCCGGATGGATGCGGGACCGGAGGCGGAGCCGGCGTGAGCGAGGGACTGGACACCCGGCTGCGGTCGGTGATCGAGACGGTCGCGGCCGCAGCGCGCGACCACGACGGCGCCGACCCGCTCGACGAGGCGACCCGGTTGGCGATCGCCCATCGCGACGAGTCCGAGCTCACCGTCTGGCTGGCCGGCGAGGACGCCTTCGCGCTCCTGGTCGACGGCGACCTGAGCCTGGTCACCCACCCCGGGGCCCGGCGCCGCGGCCTCGCCGCGACGTTGCTGGACGAGGTGATCGCCGCGGCCGGGACCGAGCCGCTGACCGCGTGGTCCCACGGTGACCACCCGGCCGCCGCGCGGCTGGGGTCGGCGTACGGGTGGGAGAGGGCGCGGGAGCTGTGGGTGATGCGTCGCTCCTCCGTGGCCGACCTCGACGAGGTCGTCGTGCCCGAGGGACTGCGCGTGCGCGGCTACCGCGACTCCGACGCCGACGAGATCGTGCGCGTCAACGCGGCCGCCTTTGCCTCCCACCCCGAGCAGGGCCGGATGGACCGCACCCAGCTCGCGCAGCGGATGGCGCAGGACTGGTTCGACCCCGAGGGGCTGCTCGTCGCCGAGGACCCCGCCGCCGAGGGCCGGCTGCTCGGCTTCCACTGGACCAAGCTGCCCGTCGGCTCCCGCGTCGGCGAGGTCTACGTCGTCGGCATCGACCCCGCCGCCCAGGGCCGCGGCCTCGGCCGGCTGCTCACCCTCGCCGGCCTGCACCACCTCGCCCGCCGCGGCGCCACCGAGGTCGAGCTCTACGTCGAGGGCGACAACCACCCCGCCCAGCGCACCTACTCCGGCCTGGGCTTCACTCACGCCGCCGCCGACACCCACGTGCAGTACCGGCGGGCCTGAAAGTCACCACATCTGTGGTGACTTCGGCACTTCCGACGCGATTTCTGGCCGACAAACGCGAAGAACCTGTCGGAAGTACGCCGACTCATGCGGCCGGCCGGTTGGTCCGCATCATCGCGCGGCGGATTCGCTCCGCCGTACGCCGCGGGTGGTTGAGGTCGTCCCAGGTCAGCCGGATCACCGTCCACCCGGTTGCCTCGCGGATCCTGTCCTCGCGTTCCTTCTCCCGGATGACGGCGTCGGCCGCAGTCTCGCCGGGACGGAGGAGGTCGGTGTACTTGATCCTCCCGTCGAACTCCACGATGACGCCGTACTCCGGCCACGCGAAGTCCACGAATCCGATCAGTGTGCCGAACACATCACGGACCTCGAACTGACACACCGGACGGGGAAGCCCCTCTTGCCAGAAGAGGAACCGAGACCGGGACTCGCCGACCGACTGCGCTCCGCTGTTCGCCTCGGCCAGAACCACCCGCACGCGGAGACTGTGCGGGTCGTGATCTTGAAGCTGCGCCTGCCGGACGAGATCGGCCTTGGTCACCAGCCCCTTCATCAACGCGTGATCGGTGGGAATCAGGGCGCGCTGGAGATCCACTGTCTTCGCGAAGTCGATCAACGAACGGGCGAGGCCCGTGGCGGGCAGCCCATCGATCACGACCTGGCCGTCGCCTGCGCGCGGTGTGGCGTGATGCTTGACGCCCGCTTGCAACCTGCCGCCCGCCGGACCCAGATGCGTGATGTGGAGGCGTTGCAGGTCGGTGCCCCATACCGGGAGCCCATGGAGCAGGACTGCGGTCGTGTGGGAGTAGACGTACGGGCTGACCATCAGACGCGCCACGGCGTGGGCTACGCCGACGTGCCGCTCAACGGAGCCGGCCTCCTTCCACCAGGCGCCGTCGGCGTACACCCCATGGCGCACCCGTACCAACGTCTGGTTGCGAACGGCCCGGCTGAGCACGCCATCGTCGATCTCGCGCTCGATCGCCTCCCGACGGAGGAAGACCGGCCCGAGGTTCATCAGTTCTGCGATCGCCATGGGACGAACTTCGTCGAAAGTCCGGCTTCGACGGGCCGGACGAGCAAGGCCTGGGTACAACCTCGGCGCTTCACGTGCTGGGGACGACGGGCGGCACTGCCCCTCCCGTCGTACGCGCCGATCGCGGTCTCGCCCCGGACTTCGGACACGAAACCTGCGTCGGACGGCTCGAATTCGCGTCCGAAGTGCCAAAGTCACCACAGATGTGGTGACTTTCGAGACGCCTACCCCGCCAACCCGCGCCGGAGGGCGCCCGCGATGTCGGAGAGGGCGGCCCGGGACTCGCGGCCACCGAGCAGGTGGATGAAGGCGTGGATCAGGGAGTCGAAGCGCTGGTGCTCGACGGTAACCCCGGCAGCGCGGAGGCGGTCGACGTAGGCCTCGCCCTCGTCGCGGAGCGGGTCGAAGCCGGCGGTGCAGACGTACGTCGGGGGCTGGCCGGCGAGGTCGGCGGCGAGCAGACACAGCCGCGGGTCGTCGGAGTCGGCGGCGCCGGCGAAGGCGGCCTCGGCGGCGTTCATGAAGTCGCGGGTGAGCAGGAAGCCCTCCTCGAAGAGCTTGCGGCTGCGCATCTCCCGGTCGCGGGCGACCGCTCCCCAGTCGGTGACCGGGTAGATCAGCAGCTGGTACGCCGGCGCGAGGCCGGCGGCGACGGCGTCGAGCGTCGCGACCGCGGCGAGGTAGGCGCCCGCGGAGTCCCCGCCGACGGCGATCCGGTCGGGGTCGGCGCCGATGGTGTCGGCGTGCTCGCGCGTCCACCGGTAGGCGGCGAACGCGTCGGCGGCACCGCCGGGGAAGGGGTGCTCGGGGGCGAGCCGGTAGTCGACCGACAACACCCGGCAGCCCGCCTCCTCCGCCAACACCCGGCAGACCGCATCGTGACTGTCGAGGTCGCCGCGCACCATGCCGCCGCCGTGGAAGAAGACCAGCAGCGGGTCCACGGTCCCCGACACCGGGGTGCGTCCGCCCGGCACCTCGGGGGTACGCAGCAGCGCGCGCGGGATGTAGAGGCGGGCGGGCAGCGTCCCCTCCGCCCCCTCGACCACGAGGTCGTGGCACTCCCCGACCGGCGGGTTGCCGGAGGCGAGCCGGGCCTGGCGCACGAGGTCGGCGCGGGCCTCGGCGCTGGCGTGGTCGTCGGCCTCGAGGCCGGCCTCACCGGTGATCCGCTGCAGCGCGAAGAGCAGTTGGATCTCGGTCGCCAACGTCTGCCCGTCGCGCACCACCGGCCGCCCGACCAGGCGCCGCTGCACCCGCTCGGGCAGCCCCATCAACCGGCGCAGCGCGACCCCCTGCACCGCATCGCCGGCCGCGCCGAGTCGCCGTACCACCGTCTCCCGTGCCGTCACCGCACCGACCGCGCTGCCCATGCGTCACCGTCCTCGTCCTCACCGGATGCCTGGCCGCCGGCTTGTTCGCCCGGCGTTCACCGAAGGGTGTCACAGTGAACATATGAGCCACGACCCGTCGTCCCCGTCTGCGGACCTTCCTCCGACCGTCGGCGGGTCGCTGGAGGACGGGCCGCCGGCGACGCCGCTACGCGCGGTGGCGGGCAACACCGATTCCTTCGACGTCGAGCCGCCGTACGTCGCCGACAACGACGCGGTCGACCTCGACCTGGAGGGGTACGGCGACCGGTTCGCCGACCGCGAGTTGTCCTGGCTGCGGTTCAACCAGCGGGTGCTCGAGCTCGCCGAGGATCCCGACCTGCCGCTGCTGGAGCGGGCCCGGTTCTCGGCGATCTTCACCTCCAACCTCGACGAGTTCTTCATGGTCCGGGTGGCCGGGCTCAAGCGCCGCATCGCCGCCGGAGTCGCGGTTCGGGCGGCGTCCGGCCTGCTGCCGCGCGAGGTGCTCGACTCGATCTGGGCGACCACCACCGAGCTGATGACCCGGCAGGCGCGCGGCTTCCGCGAGGACCTGATCCCGGCGCTGGAGGCCGAGGGCATCGAACTGGTGCGCTGGCCCGACCTGACAAAGGACGAGCAGAAGCACTGCAAGCGGCTGTTCACCGAGCGGATCTTCCCGGTGCTCACGCCGCTGGCGGTCGACCCGGCGCACCCGTTCCCCTACATCTCCGGACTCTCGCTCAACCTGGCGGTCGTCGTCGGCAACCCCAAGACCGGCCAGCAGCACTTCGCGCGAGTGAAGGTGCCGCCGATCTTCCCGCGGTTCGTGAGCGTCGGCGGCCAACGGTTCGTGCCCCTCGAGGACGTCATCTCCGCCCACCTCAAGCGGCTCTTCCCGGGCATGGACGTGCTCGCCGCCCACACCTTCCGGGTCACCCGCAACGAGGACCTCGAGGTCGAGGAGGACGACACCGAGAACCTCCTGCAGGCGTTGGAGAAGGAGCTGCTGCGACGCCGCTTCGGCCCGCCCGTACGGCTGGAGGTCGAGGAGTCGATCGACGAGCACGTGCTCGACCTCCTGGTCAGTGAGATCGACGTGGAGCGCCGCGAGGTCCTGCACCTGCCGGGCCCGCTCGACCTGCGCGGGCTCGAGGACATCGTCGAGCTCGACCGTGCCGACCTGAAGTTCCCGGCGGCCGTCCCCGTCACCCACCACGCGCTGGCGGAGGTCGAATCCGCCTCACCGGTCGACATCTTCGGCGCGCTGCAGCGCGACGACGTACTGCTGCACCACCCGTACCACTCGTTCGCCACGTCCGTGCAGCGCTTCCTCGAGCAGGCCGCAGCCGACCCGCACGTGCTCGCGATCAAGCAGACGCTGTATCGCACCTCCGGCGACTCCCCGATCATCGACGCCCTGGTCGACGCCGCCGAGTCGGGCAAACAGGTGCTGGTCATCGTCGAGATCAAGGCCCGGTTCGACGAGCAGGCCAACATCCGCTGGGCGCGCAAGCTGGAGCAGGCCGGCTGCCACGTCGTCTACGGCCTGGTCGGGCTCAAGACCCACTGCAAGCTGTCGATGGTGGTGCGCGACGAGTCGGCGTACGGCGGGCGCATCCGCCGCTACACCCACATCGGCACCGGCAACTACAACCCCAAGACCGCCCGGCAATACGAGGATCTCGGGCTGTTGACCGCCGACGACCAGATCGGCGAGGACGTCGCGCACCTGTTCAACAACCTCTCGGGCTGGTCGCGCAACGCCTCGTACGACCGGATCCTGGTGGCTCCGGGATCGGTCCGCGACGGCCTGGTCGACCGCATCCGCCGCGAGGTCACCCACCATCGCGCAGGGCGGCCGGCGCGGATCCGCTTCAAGGCCAACGCCGTGGTCGACGAGACGGTCATCGACGAGCTCTACCTCGCCTCGCGCGCCGGGGTGCCGGTGGACCTGTTCGTCCGCGGCATCTGCGCGCTGCGGCCCGGCGTACCGGGGTTGTCGGAGACGATCCGGGTGCGCTCGATCCTCGGCCGGTTCCTGGAGCACTCGCGGGTGTTCTGGTTCGAGAACGGCGGGGAGCCCGAGGCGCTGATCGGGTCGGCCGATCTGATGCACCGCAACCTCGACCGGCGGGTGGAGGTGTTGGTGCCGCTGCCGAAGAAGGCGCTCGTCGACGACATCGGCGCCCTGCTCGACCTGGCCTTCGACCCCGGGACCAGCGCCTGGGATCTCGGCCCGGATGGCCGATGGACCCGCAGCGACGGCGGACAGCACCTGCACGAATTGCTGATCGGCATCCACCGCGCGCGGCGGCCGAAGGCCAAGCAGCAGCGCCTCGGCTCCAGCCGCAAGCGCCGCGGCTGACGCGGGTCGCGGGTCGCCGGGCGGCGGCAGACCCCGGACGTACGACGGGGGCTGTCAGACCTCGTGGTCCGTCGGCCCCCGTCGCGCGAGGTGATCAGCCGCGCCTCAGCGGCGGCGTACCTTCACCGTCGGCTTGCTCTTACGCACCAGCGGCGCGACGTGCTTGCGTGCGCCGCGCACCCGTACCGAGATCCGCTTGCCGCGGTCGGCGGGGCGCAGGACGTAGCCACGCCTGGTGGCACCCTTGATTCGCTTCTTGCCCCGGAACCACTGGTAGCGGACCTTCGCGACCTTCGGCTTCCACTTGCCGGGCATCGCGCGCAACCGCTGACCGACCCGGGCCACACCCTTGATGCGGGGGCGGGGCGCCTTGGTGAAGCGGCCGACCGCGACCGCCGTCGGGGTGGCCCGGACCGTCACGGGCTCGGCGCCGGCGCGGGCGGCGGTCACCTGAACGGTGATCCGCTTGCCGGCGTACTTGTTGGTCACCCGCAGGGTCGGCTTCGCGGCAGCGATCGCCTTGCCGCCGACCAACCAGCGGTAGCTCAGCGTGGCGGCCGCGTCCCAACCGTCGGTCACCGCGCGCAGGGTTGCGCCCGTGCGGGGCTTGCCCGTGATCGCGACCGTGCCGGCGGTGATGCCCGGCTCGGGCTCCGGCTCCGGCTCCGGCTCCGGGTCCGGCTCCGGCTGGAGCAGGTCGAGGCGGGTGTTGATCACCTGGTCCCAATCATCCACCTCGACCGGCTGGGCCTCCTCGAAGGTGCGGACGCCCGGCCAGTAGGTGTCCACGGTGCCCCGCTCCTCGCTGCCGGGGATCATCAGCAGCATGCCGCCGTCGCCCGGACGCAGGTTGTGCCAGCGGTAGATGCCTTCTTCGTCGGTCTCGTTCGGACCGAACTGCGCCGGGAGCCAGTCGTCGTCGTACTTGTAGAGGTACCCGTAGGCGTAGTCGGCCGGCACTGGTTGGCCACCGACCTTCTTGACATAGACCTGCCCGACGATCGAGGCGGTGACGGCGAGGAGTAGGGCGAGCAGCGCCCCGATCGCCGTACGCGCCGGTCCCGTCGTGTGAGCACCCCGTGGGTGCGTGGTCGATGGCAGAGCCATCCGATCCCCCGTCCTGGCGTGCGCCGGCCGCTGTCCGGCGTCGGGTGGTGCAGCGCACGCCCGTCCCCCGACGCGGCGAG
>JAJUGK010000089.1 GCA_029268205.1 Nocardioidaceae bacterium | reverse complement strand
GGGTCGCGCGGCGGAGGTGTCCCCGCCCGATGCTCGGACCAGGTCCACGAAGAACGAGTGGACCCGTGCGTCTCCTCCCACCTCGGGGTGGAACGCGGTGGCCACGAGCGGTCCCTGCCGGACCGCCACGATCCTACCCACGGCGGGGTCCTGCGCGAGGACCTCGACCGCCGCGCCGGCCTCCTCCACCCACGGAGCACGGATGAAGACACCCGGGACGGTGCCCACAACGCTCGCGGAACCGGCCAGCTCGACCACGCCCTCGAAGGACGCGACCTGACGACCGAAGGCGTTGCGGCGCACCGTGATGTCGAGCCCGCCGAAGGTCTCCTGCCCCGCGGCGCCGTCGACCACCCGGTCGGCCAGCAGGATCATCCCGGCGCAGGTACCGAGCACCGGCATGCCGGTGGCGATGCGCTCGCGGATCGGCTCGAAGAGCTCGAAGGTCCGCGCCAGCCGAGCGATCGTCGTGGACTCCCCGCCCGGCAGCACGAGCGCGTCTACTGCGGCGAGTTCCTCCGGTCGGCGAACCGTGATCGCGTCAGCGCCGGCTGACGTCAGCGCCGCGAGGTGCTCGCGCACGTCGCCTTGGAGGGCGAGTACGCCGATCGTCGGGGTCACGGGCGGAGTCTAGGAGTTCACCTGCAGTAATGGCCGGTGAAGCTGTTGTGCCGCACCTGACCTTCGCGGCTCACCGGGGGGCGCGGAGTGCTGGCCTGGCACTACTTACCCTCAAGTAACTTGAGACTCGCGCCGAAGGTGACCCCGATCACCGGATCGGGCTCCTCGGCGGCCGGATCACCAGCCGCGCTCGGCGAGCCGGTGCGGCTGCGGGAGGTCCTCCACGTTGATCCCGACCATCGCCTCGCCCAGACCGCGGGAGACCTCCGCGATCACGTCGGGGTCGTCGAAGAACGTCGTCGCCCGGACGATGGCCGCGGCGCGCTGGGCCGGGTTGCCGGACTTGAAGATGCCCGAGCCGACGAAGACCCCCTCGGCGCCGAGCTGCATCATCATCGCCGCGTCGGCCGGCGTCGCGATCCCGCCGGCGGTGAAGAGCACCACCGGCAGCTTGCCGGTCTCGGCCACCTCCCGCACCAACGGGTACGGCGCCTGCAGCTCCTTCGCCGCGACGTACAGCTCGTCCCGCTCGAGTCCGCGGAGCCGGGAGATCTCGGCGCGGATGGTCCGCATGTGGGTCACGGCGTTGGAGACGTCGCCGGTGCCGGCCTCCCCCTTCGACCGGATCATCGCCGCGCCCTCGGTGATCCGCCGCAGCGCCTCACCCAGGTTGGTCGCGCCGCAGACGAACGGCACGGTGAAGGCCCACTTGTCGATGTGGTGGGCGTAGTCGGCCGGGGTGAGCACCTCGGACTCGTCGATGTAGTCGACGCCGAGGCTCTGCAACACCTGCGCCTCCACGAAGTGTCCGATCCGGGCCTTGGCCATCACCGGGATCGAGACCGCCTCGATGATCCCCTCGATCATGTCGGGGTCGCTCATCCGGCTCACCCCGCCCTGCGCCCGGATGTCGGCGGGCACCCGCTCCAGCGCCATGACGGCGACCGCACCGGCGTCCTCGGCGATCTTGGCCTGCTCGGCGGTGACGACGTCCATGATCACCCCGCCCTTGAGCATCTCCGCCATGCCGCGCTTGACGCCGTCGGTGCCGGTGGTGGGGGCCTCTTCGTTCACGGGGTGTCCTCGGGGGTGGGGGGAGGTGGCGGATCGAGCGTAGAGCCGTTCGGGCGTGCGCTGACGCCGGTCTCGACGGCGAAGACCGCGGGGGCGAGGTCGTCGAAGTCCACGGTCCGCGGCTCGGGCGCCTTGCCGGCCAGCGCGAACCACCGGGTCCGGCGCCGGCTGCGCAGCGCTCGGGTCGCCTGGACCTGGTCGTTGTGGAACCGCCGCGCGAGCTCGACCTTGCGGCTCGCGGCCGCCAGTTCGGCCAGCAGGGCGCGGGCACCCTCGTCCTGCCGCAGCCGGGCGAGCAGTGCGGCGGTCTCCGGGTCGTCGGGCAACACCGACCGCAGGATCTGGGAGAGATGGGACTGCGCCTCCGGCGCCCGGTCGGGGTGCTCGCCCTCCTGGCGCGCGGTCGCGGCGGCGTCGACGAGCAGCAGCGAACTGGCCGGATCGAGCAACCCCACTGCGCCGACCTCGAGCGCCAGCGCCGCACGCTGCTGCAACTGGGCCACCAACGACGCCCTCGCCAGGTCGAGTCGGTGGTGGAGACGGTCGAGCCGCCGGGCGGTCCAGCTCAACCACCAGCCGATCAGCAGCATCACCACCCCGACGACGAGCAGCGACCACACCAGCGGGCTCATCGGCGCACCACCGTCTCGTAGACCTCCACGATCTCGGCGGCGACCGTCGACCAGTCGTAGCGACGGACCGCGACCTGGGAGGCGGCCACCAGGGCGGCGCGCCGCTCGGAGTCGGCCAGCAGCGCGATCGCCTGCTGAGCGAGGTCGTCGGCGTCACGGTTGGCGAAGTGCGCCCCGAGCTCGCCGGCGCGCAGCACCGAGCGGAAGGCCGGGATGTCGCTGGCGAGCACGCAGGTGCCGGCGGCCATCGCCTCGACCAGCACGATGCCGAAGCTCTCCCCGCGCGTGTTGGGCGCGACGTAGAGGTCGCCGGTGGCCAGGGCCGCGGCCTTGTCGGCGTCGTCGACCCGGCCCAGGAAGGTGGCCGAGCCGGCCTCCCCCGCGAGCAGCGTCCGCGCCTGGTCGACGTCGCCCGCGCCGACCACCAGCAGCCGTGCACCGGGGTGGGCCTGCCGGATCCGCGGCCAGGCCCGGGCGAGGACGGCGAACCCCTTGCGCTCCTCGTCGATCCGCCCGACGAAGACGACCGTCGGCTCGCCCCGCCACTGCTGTCGTGGCCGCGCCGCGGCGTACCGGGCCACCTCCACGCCGTTGGGGATCACCACCGGCTCACCGCCCTGGTGCTGCACCAGCGTCGCCCGCGCGTGCTCCGAGACCGCGATCCGCGCGTCGATCTTCTCCATGAACGGACGCAACAGCGCGGCGCCGGCCGACATCGCCCGCGAGCGGGTCTGGGAGGTGTGGAAGGTCGCCACGATCGGCACCTCGGCGCTCGCCACGGCCAGCAACGAGACGCTCGGGGTGCCGGGCTCGTGGACGTGCAGCACGTCGAGGTCGTGGTCGCGCAGCCACCGCCGGACGCGGGCCACGGCCACCGGACCGAACGCCAGCCGCCCGACGGACCCGTTGTAGGGGATCGGGACCGCTCCCCCGGCCGAGGTCATGTAGGGCGGCAACACGGTGTCCTCGTTGGCCGGTGCGAGGGCGGCCACCTCGTGGCCGCGGGCGAGCAGCGCCTCGGCGAGGTCGACGACGTGGGCCTGGACCCCGCCGTAGGTCTCGAAGGAGTAGGGACACACCACCCCGACCCGCACGGTTCAGGCCTCCTCGACCCGGCGAGCCGGCGCGTCCGCGGGGAGGTCGGCGGTGAACACCCGCTGCATCATGTGCCAGTCGACCGGGTGCTCGGTCAGCGCCGTGGTGAACGCGTCCGCCACCTGCTGCATCATCCGGGCGTCGCCACCCGCCTCGGAGTCGTGCGGCACCGGCTCGTGGAAGGTCAGCGTCATCGTCGGGCCGTCGTAGTGCAGCGTGACCGGGATCAGTGGGGCGCCCGTGCGCAACGCCAGCCGCGCCGGCCCGCCCGGCATCCGCGCGTCCTCCCCCAGCAGGGTGACCGGTACCCCCTGTCGCGAGAGGTCGCGGTCGGCCAGCAGACACACCAGCCCGCCCGCACGCACCCAGGAGGTCAACCGGTCCATCACGTCGGGCTCCCCCATCGCCAGCACCTCCATGCCCAGGCTCCGGCGGTAGGCGACGAACTCGTCGAAGAGCCGCTCGGGCCGGAGCCGCTCCGCAACCGTCATCAGCGGCGCTACCTCCGCGCACGCCCAGGCCCCGGCCCAGTCCCAGTTGCCCATGTGGGGCAGCGCGACGACCACGCCCCTGCCCTCGGCCAGCGCGTCGCGGACGATGTGCTCCCGGACGGTGCGGGTCCGCGCGACGAGGTCGTCCATCGGCCACGACGGCAGCCGGAACGACTCACACCAGTAGCGCAGGTAGGAGCGCACCGCCGCCCGGGTCGCGGTGTCCAGCTCCGGCTCGGGCACCGTGCGCGCGAGGTTGGCGCGCAGCCGCTGCACGCCGCGCCCACCGCCGGCATACACCCGGTCGGCGATGGTGGCGAAGAGCCGGTACGCCACCGGCTCCGGCAGCAACCGGACCAGCCGCCACCCGGCGACGTACGCCCCGGCGGTGAGGTCCTCGCGCAGGCTCATCGACGGCTCACTGGCGACACTTGCGGGGCCGACTCATCCGGGACCGACTCATCCGGGACCGACTCATCCGGGCAGCGACGGATCCGCGAGCGCCTGCTTGCGCACGATCAGCATGCGCTGGACCACGGTGATGGTGCTCGCGACGGCGAGGGCGACCAGCACGATGGGGATGAGGATCGGCAGGTCGAGGATCTCGGAGAAGCCGGTGAGCACCAGGACCGCCACGAGCCGGTCGGCGCGCTCGGCGATGCCGCCCTTGGCCTGCATGCCCAGCGACTCCGCACGCGCCCGGGCGTAGGAGGTGACCGACCCCATCACCAGGCAGTACAGCGCCAGCGACGCCAGTGCCAGCGACTCACCGGGGCCGGCGAAGTAGAGCACCAGGCCCCCGAAGATCGCGGCGTCGCCGAGCCGGTCGAGGGTGGAGTCGAGGAACGCGCCCCAGCGGGAGGAGGTGCCGGCCTCGCGGGCCATGTAGCCGTCGAGCAGGTCGGAGAAGACGAACGCCGTGATGACCAGGACGCCGATCAGGAGCTCCCCGCGCGGGAAGAACACCAACGCCCCCGCACACACCCCGATGGTGCCGACGAGCGTCACCGCGTCGGGGCTCACGCCCAGCCGCATCAACAGGTGGGCGATGGGCGAGAGGAGCTTGGTCCAGAAGCCGCGGAAACGTTCCAACATGGTGGCAGCAGGCTAGGGCACGCCCGGCCGCGGTCGCGACGGCGTACGGCCCGGTGCCGACCCCGCGCCGGCGCGGGCTCGGCTCGGGATCGGCGCAGAATCAACTCAGTGCCAGTGCTCGGCCAGCAGGTCGCGGGTGTCGCCGAGGAGCTGCGGGAGGGTCTTGGTCCCGCCGGTGACGGTCATGAAGTTGGCGTCCCCCGACCACCGGGGCACCACGTGCTGGTGCAGGTGGGCCGCCAGCGATCCCCCGGCGGCCGCGCCGAGGTTGAGCCCGACGTTGAAGGCGTGCGGGTTCGACACCGAGCGGATCGTGCGGATCGCGGCCTTGGTCAGCTCCGCGACCTCCGCGGTCTCCTCCTCGTCGAGGTCGGTGTAGTCCGCGACGTGCCGGTAGGGCAGCACCATCAGGTGCCCGGGGTTGTAGGGGTAGAGGTTGAGCACTGCGAACGCCGTGCTGCCCCGTGCGACGACGAGGTCGCCGTCGGGGTCGGTCGCAGCGGCGATCCGGCAGAACGGGCACCCGGGCTCCCCCTCCGGCTCCGGGCTGCTCCCCGGGTCGGCCGCGAGGTCGCCCCGGACGTACGCCATCCGGTGCGGTGTCCACAACCGGTCGAGCCCGTCGGGCTCGCCCACGCCGGTCTGGGTCCGGCCCTGCTGCTCTCCGCGCACGTCGCCCTCAGACCTGGCTACGGGTCTCGACCGCCTCGGCCACGCGGCGGATCGCCTCGTCGAGCGGGACGCCGTTGTCCTGGCGCCCGTCGCGGTAGCGGAAGGACACCGCTCCGGCCTCCACGTCGTCGTCACCGGCGATCAGCATGAACGGCACCTTCTGCAGCTGAGCGTTGCGAATCTTCTTCTGCATCCGGTCATCGGACAGGTCAACCTCCGCGCGCAGGCCCTGGGCCTTCATCCGGCGGGCGACGTCGAGCAGGTAGCCGCCGTGGCGCTCGGCCACCGGGATGCCCTGCACCTGGACGGGGGCCAACCAGGGCGGGAACGCACCGGCGTAGTGCTCGACCAGCACGCCCATGAAGCGCTCGATCGAGCCGAACTTGGCCGAGTGGATCATCACCGGCTGCTGGCGGGTGCCGTCGGCGGCGACGTACTCGAGGTTGAACCGGTCGACCGAGGGCTGGTTGAAGTCGTACTGCACGGTGCCCATCTGCCAGGTACGGCCGATGGCGTCGCGCGCCTGCACCGAGATCTTCGGGCCGTAGTAGGCCGCTCCGCCCGGATCGGGCACGAGCTCGAGCCCGGTGGCGCGGGCGACGTCCTCGAGCACCTGGGTCGCGGTCGCCCAGTCCTCGTCGGAGCCGATGAACTTGTCCTTCGACGCATCGCGCGTCGAGAGCTCCAGGTAGAAGTCATCGATGCCGAAGTCGCGCAGCAGGCTGAGCATGAAGTTGAGCAGGTGGGCCACCTCGTCGGGTGCCTGCTCGGGCGTGCAGTAGGAGTGCGAGTCGTCCTGGGCGAAGCCGCGCACGCGGGTGAGCCCGTGGATGACGCCGGACTTCTCGTGCCGGTAGACGTGCCCGAACTCGAACAGCCGCAGCGGGAGCTCGCGGTAGGAGCGCTGCCGCGAGCGGTAGATGAGGTTGTGCATCGGGCAGTTCATCGCCTTGAGGCGGTAGTCCATGCCGTCGACGTCCAGCGCCGGGAACATGCCCTCGCCGTAGTAGGGCAGGTGGCCGGAGGTGTGGAAGAGGCCCTCCTTGGCGATGTGCGGGGTGCCGACGTAGTCGAAGCCCTCGGCGATGTGCCGCTCGCGGACGTAGTCCTCCATCGCCCGCTTGATCACGCCGCCCTTGGGGTGGAAGACCGGCAGGCCCGAGCCGATCTCGTCGGGGAAGCTGAACAGGTCGAGCTCACGGCCGAGCTTGCGGTGGTCGCGGCGCTCGGCCTCCTCGATGCGGTGCAGGTAGGCCTCGAGCGCCTCCTTCGACTCCCACGCGGTGCCGTAGATGCGCTGGAGCTGCTTGTTCTTCTCATCCCCGCGCCAGTACGCCGCAGCCGACCGCATCAGCTTGAAGGCCGGGATCCGCTTGGTGGTCGGCAGGTGCGGGCCGCGGCACAGGTCCTTCCACGCGACCTCGCCCTTGCGGTTGATGTTGTCGTAGATCGTGAGCTCCCCGGCGCCGACCTCGACGCTCGCGCCTTCCACATCGTGGGCGGTCGAGCCCGTCGAGGTCCCGGCGCCGCCCTTGAGCCCGATCAGCTCGAGCTTGTAGGGCTCGTCGGCGAGCTCGGTGCGCGCGTCGTCGTCCTCGACCACCCGCCGGGAGAACCGCTGGTTCTCCTTGATGATCTTGCGCATCCGCGACTCGATCTTCTCCAGATCGGCCGGGGTGAACGGGCTCTCGACGTCGAAGTCGTAATAGAAGCCGTCGGTGATCGGCGGGCCGATGCCGAGCTTCGCCTCGGGGTAGAGGTCCTGCACCGCCTGGGCGAGCACGTGGGCGCAGGAGTGGCGCAGGATGTCGTGCCCGTCGGGTGAGTCGATGGTGACCGGCTCGACGACGTCGCCGTCGCTCAGCTCGTGGCTGAGGTCGCGCAGGGCCGGTTCGTCGGTCGAGCCGTTCGTGTCGGTCGAGCCTGTCGAGACCCGCGCGGCGACGACGTCCGGCTCCTCGGCGAAGAGCTGCCAGGCCTTGGTGCCCGTGTCCACCGTCTGCTCCACCCGCTCGTCGGGGCGGATCACGGTCACGGTGAGCTGGGACACGGGGTCTCTCCTGGGGTGCGGGGGTGTCGTGGCGATCGTAACGAGACCGCTGAGCTCCTCGCGTCCGCGGCCCCGCCCCCGGCGTACGCATGATCTCGCGCCGGATCGGACAGGAGGGACACATCGGCCGAAGCCTCCCCCAGCATCCAGGAGTCGACATGAACCTGACCCACCTCCCGCTCCGTCTCACCACCGGTGCGTTCGTCCTCAACTCCGGCATCAACAAGCTCGGCGCCGACGAGGGCACGGCACAGTTCCTGCACGGTGCGGCCGCGGGGACCTATCCCGCGCTCTTCAAGGACATGGAGCCGAAGAAGTTCGCCAAGCTCCTCGCCTACAGCGAGATCGCCGTGGGCGCCGCGCTCCTGGCGCCGAAGGTGTCCGCGACCGTCGCCGGCGCCGCGCTGACCGGGTTCGGCGCCAGCCTCATGGGGATGTACTTCACGACGCCATCGATGACCCTCGACGACGGCATCCGCCCCAGCCAGGAGGGGACCGCGGTCGCCAAGGACGTGTGGCTGGTGGGCGCGGGCCTGACCCTGCTGAGCCAGGGCATCGCGTCCTCGGCCAGGTCGGGCGTGAAGTCGTCGAAGAGGGCGATCAGGAAGGCGACCCCGAAGATCCACAAGTGAGCACAGAAGCGGCTCAGTAGCCGGCGCACGCGGCGCTGGCCCACGTACTCGTAGACCTTCCGCCTCCGATCTCTGGCTGAGATCAGCAGAGCGGAGGCCACTGCGTGCGGGCTGCTGGTCCGATACCCGGCGTCTGCGGACGCACGCGGGCGGTGTCGGGTGTGGTGTTTCCGACACGTGTACCTACAAGTAACCGCGCCCGGACGTGCCAGTGTTTGTCCGGTGCCTTACAGGCTTCGCGTGACGTGCGATCTTTGCGGATTCGACCGCCGGTACGGCGACCCCCGCCGGACGACCCAGCACGGTGCCTATGAGTACTGTCATGACTGCGCGTCCACGACACGACGAGTGGTGCCGGCGGCCGGCACGGAACCCGCCGTCTGCAACGGCCAGATGTGGGTGTGCTCGTGTGGCACGACCGCCGTTGAGGAGGCTCCACGACAGCCACGGCCTGATCTGGTGGCGCAAGGCAGGCTAAGAGCCGCGGCCGGGCAGAGCGCGGCGCGGCCGGAGAGGCACCGGCTCAGCGCAGGCGCTCGGTGTCCGGGTGGGCGATCTGCGGCCAGGTGTCGAGCTGGGGTGCGGCCGAGGTCAGCAGCCCCTGGCCCCACATCCGGTGGATCACGACCGCCGCGACCAGGGCCCCGAACACCCCGAGACCGAGGTCGCTGAGGGTGTCGGCGTAGGCGAAGTGCCGGTGGGAGGAACCGCTGATGAAGGCGAAGTACTCGCCGATCTCCCAGGCGATCGCGCCCGTGGCGCCGACCGCGAGGGCGCGCTCGACCACGCGGGGCAGGCTCGTGGATCGATGCATCGTCAGCAGGATCGCGGCCGCGGCGAGCAGACCGGTGTTCATGAAGTGCATCCAGTCGTCGAACCACACGATGGTGTCGTAGAGGTCCATCCGGTTCCCGAGGATGTCGGTGAAGCAGGTGATGGTCACCAGCAGGTCGGCCAGCCAGGGGAACGACGAGCGTTCCTTCCAGCACAGGTACCAGACCACGGGCACGGTGAAGGAGAGCGCCGGGTAGACGATCGCGCGGACGCCGGCGGCCTTGTCCTGCATGTTGCCCGACTCGGGATACAGCAGCGTCAGCACCAGCATCACGATCAGCCCGGACTTCGCGGTGATGTTCGCGGTCCGCACCACGGGCGGACTGTCGTACCGCACCGCCACCAGCTCGGTCATGCGGCACTCCTGCTGTCTCGGCGGGACCCGGGGAGCGGGCCGAGCGGCCTACTCACCACGGTGCGTCGGTGCCCGCCGCCCCGCGTTGCCGCGGGCCGGGGACCCCCGGTCTCGGTGGGCGATACTGGGTTCGAACCAGTGACCTCTCCGGTGTGAACGGAACGCGCTACCACTGCGCCAATCGCCCAAGTGCGGGGATGACAGTAGCGCACGTTCGGCCCGGGTTTCACATCGGGCGGGTGACTACATCCCCGGCAGGTCCGGCACCCAGCCGGCGATGCCCTGGATCCACTTCCATCCGTCGACCGCGAGCCGTGGCCAGTCGTAGGTCCACACGTACCAGGCGCCGGCGGCCGCGACGAGGACCAGGACACCGCCCACCAGCATGATCCGGCGCCGGCGTACGGCGGGGTCCATCTGCTCGGCCTGCTCCTTGGCCTCGACGAGCTTGCGCCGCGCCGCGGCGAGCCAGCGCTCGGCCCAGTGGTACTCGGTCGACAGGATCGCCAGGCCGACCGCGATCGCCACCAGGCCCGGGCCCGGTGTGACCAGCATCGTGACGCCGGCGAGGATCACGACGACACCGACCACCGTGACGCCGACCTTGGTCAGCAGCGAGAGCACGGGGTTGGCGTGCATCCGCTGGTGCAGCCGGCCGCGCTGACGGAACCGCTCGATCGTGGCCGTCTCGTCGGTCGGGTGCGCCACGTCGGCCGAGGACACCGCTGCGGGATCGGTGGTCGGATCCTCGGTGCTGCTCATCCACGCCCTCGTCGCTCGGGCGCGGATCCCCCGCGCCGCTTCCCCACTGCTCAACCTCAGGTGCTCAGCGTATCGGCCGATCGAAACGTCGTGCCGCCCGCGGCCGATCGTCCAGAAGAGACCGGCACAGGAGGTCGACGCAGGCGATCGGCGTAGGAATGATGCGGAGCGGGTATCGGTCCGACATCTCGGGAGGAGGACCTATGACTACCTGGGCACCGGCAGTTCGACAGCGCACGTCGCTGGAGCTCATCGACCCCTCCGGCACCTTCGCCCCCATCAGCGCGACGCTGGGCTACGACCCCCAACAGGACCCGTACGCCGTCACGGCGGGCTTCACCGTCGGCGAGTGCGATGTGGTCTGGACCTTCGCGCGCGACCTGCTGATCGAGGGGTTGCGCGAACCCAGCGGCGACGGCGACGTGCACGTGTGGCCGGCGGTCGACGACCGCGACGTCCGGGTGGTCGTCCTCGAACTCAACTCCCCCGACGGGTCGGCGCTGCTGCAGGCGCGCACCGCCGAGGTCGAACGCTTCCTCGATCAGAGCCTGCGCTCGGTCCCCCACGGCGCGGAGGGCCGTCACCTCGATCTCGACGCGCTCGTGCACCGACTCCTCGACGACTGACCCCTCAGGGGTCGAGGTCCGCCGCCTCTCCGTCCCGCCACACCTGTTGCGCCCGCGCGGTCAGGGGGCCGACGCCGTCCCAGGTGCGGTCGTCGACGCGCCGTACGGGCTGCACGTCGCGGGTGGTCGAGACCACGAACACCTCGTCGGCCCC
>JAJUGK010000088.1 GCA_029268205.1 Nocardioidaceae bacterium | reverse complement strand
GACCCTGCACCCCCCGGTCCAGCGGCCGGTCGGCCCGCGCCCCGAGGGCGGCGAGCAGGCCCGCCCCGCCGTCGCTGCTCCCGACGCCGCCCAGACCCACGACCACCTCGGTCGCGCCGGCCTCCCAGGCGTGCAGCAGCAGCTCCCCCACGCCGTACGACGACGCGGTCTCGGGGTCCACGCCCTCGAGCAGGTGCTGACCGCAGGCCTGGGCGCTCTCGACGTAGGCGATCCGGCCCGCGGGTCGCTCGACCAGCAGCAGGGTGGCCGGCACCGCGACGGCCCCTGGCCCGCGGACGGTGACGACGTGCAGGTGGCCGCCGAGGGCGGCGTGCAGCACCTCCACGAAGCCCGGCCCACCGTCGGCCATCGGCGCGAGGTCGAGGTCGTCGTCGGGGGCCCGGCGGCGCCAGCCCTCGGCGATGGCCTCGGCAGCCTGCACCGCGGACAGGGTCCCGGCGAACTCGTCCGGAGCGATCAGCACGCGCACGGTCCGAGGCTACGCGGCGGGTCGGCGGGCGTGAGCAGCCCCACGGGGAACGCCGCCGCGTGAGATGATCGCGCCCGTGACGACGACCGATCTCCCCCTGCTGACACTGGGCCGTGGCGTGGATCCGCACTCCGAACGCGGCGTCGACTGCCCCGGCGAGCTCCCGGCAGCCTCCGACCCCGACCTGGTCGCGCGGGCGCGGGCCGCGAAGGAGGCGCTGGGCGACCGGGTCTTCGTGCTCGGTCACCACTACCAGCGCGACGAGGTGATCGAGTTCGCCGACGTCACCGGCGACTCCTTCAAGCTCGCGCGCGAGGCGGCCGCCCGGCCGGACGCGGAGTACGTCGTCTTCTGCGGTGTCCACTTCATGGCCGAGTCGGCCGACATCCTGACCCACGACGGGCAGCAGGTGATCCTCCCCGACCTCGCCGCCGGTTGCTCGATGGCCGACATGGCCCGGCTCGCGCAGGTCGAGGACGCCTGGGACGCGCTGACCGACGCCGGGGTCGCCGACCGGGTCGTGCCGATCACCTACATGAACTCCTCGGCCGACATCAAGGCGTTCTGCGGTCGCCACGGCGGCGCGGTGTGCACCTCCTCCAACGCGGAGGTGGCGCTGCGGTGGGCCTTCGAGCAGCACGGCCCCGACACCAAGGTGCTGTTCCTGCCCGACCAGCACCTCGGCCGCAACACCGCGGTGCTGCAGCTGGGGCACTCCCTCGACGACTGCGTCGTGTGGAACCCGTTCCGCCCCAACGGCGGTCTGGACGCCGGGCAGCTCGCCGATGCCCGGATGATCCTGTGGCGCGGCCACTGCTCGGTCCACGGCCGGTTCTCCGAACACGTGGTCGACGAGCTGCGGGCCACGACCCCCGACGTCCGGGTGCTGGTGCACCCCGAGTGCCGGCACGAGGTCGTCACCCGCGCCGACCTGGTGGGGTCCACCGAGTTCATCATCCGCACCATCGAGCAGGCGCCCGCCGGTTCGACCTGGGCGATCGGCACCGAGCTCAACCTCGTCCGGCGGCTGGCCAACGCCCACCCCGACAAGACGATCCTCTTCCTCGACAAGACCGTCTGCTACTGCTCGACGATGAACCGCATCGACCTGCCGCACTTCGTCTGGGCGATGGAGAACCTGGTCGCGGGGACGGCGGTCAACGTCATCCGGGTCGACGCCGAGACGCAGAAGTGGGCCGAGGTGGCGCTGCAGCGGATGCTCGACCTCCCCGGCAGCTGACCCGTCAGAGTTCGGGTGCGCCCCACACGGCCAGCCACCGGCTGAGCTCACGCTCGATCGGCAGGTCGCCCGCGATCGCGTCGCGCACCTGGATCTCCAGCATGTTGTCGCGCTGCTGCGGCCCGCTGGGCGCGAACGGGTAGAACGTGCCCTGCTTGTAGAGGTAGACCAGCGCCAGCCGCCTCTCGGCGGGGTCGCGGAAGTGCACCAGCGAGCACAGCAGCCCGGGCCCGAAGCCGTGCGCCTCGAGGGTCGAGTTCACCCCGTGCAGCTCCGTGACCAGGCCGGTCAGGTCGGAGGGCTCGTGCCGGTCGGTGAGCCAGGTGTAGCCGTACTCGTCGGTGTCCTCGGTGACGTGGGTACCGTCGGCGCGCAGCAGCGCGGTGACCTCCGCCCGGGTGCCCGCGAACGCCGCTCCCTCGGCGGCGCGGAAGCACACCGAGCCGACGCCGGTGGGGGTGAACCCCAGCGAGGCCTGCAGCGTGATCGCCGCGGACGGCAGTGAGAACAGCGCGTCGAGGTTGGCCCGCTTCGGCTCCGACTTGCCCAGCAGCGACTTCCAGAAGCTCACCGCAGCGGACCCACGCTGCCGTCGCCCAGGGCACCCGGCCCACCGTCCATCGGTCGGCCGAGCGCGGTTGCCACCTCCGCGAGTTGCTGCAGCCGCTGCTCGAGCGAGGGGTGGGTGGAGGTGAGGGTCTTGAAGCTGATCCCGCTGACGGCCGGGGTGATGAAGAAGGCGTTCATCGACTGCGCCCCGCGCAGGTCGCGGTTGGGGATCGCGGCGATGTCGCCGGTGATCTTGGTGAGGGCCGAGGCCAGCGCGGAGGGCTTCTGTGTGAGGAACGCCGCCGAGCGGTCGGCGCACAGCTCGCGGTAGCGCGAGAGCATCCGGGTGAGGAAGAAGCTGACGGCGTAGGTGACCAGGCTGACCAGGAGCACCACCAGCCAGAACGGGGCGCCGCTGTTGTTGTCGCGGCGGTTGCCGCCGAAGATCACGCCGTACCGCGCCCCGCTGGTGAGCATGCTGGCGACGATCCCGGCCGAGGAGGCCAGCGTCATCACCAGCACGTCGCGGTGGGCGACGTGGGACAGCTCGTGGGCGAGCACGCCCTCGAGCTCCTCGGCGGTCAGGCGCCGCATCAGCCCGCGCGTCACGCAGATCGCCGACCGCTCCGGCGACCGACCGGTCGCGAAGGCGTTGGGCAGGTCGGTGTCGGAGACGGCCACCCGGGGCTTGGGCATGTCGGCCATGGCGCAGAGCCGGTCGATCATCGCGTGCAGCTCGGGGGCCTGCTGCGGGGTGACCACCCGCGCACCCATCGCCTTGAGCGCGACGGTGTCGGAGTTGTACCACTGGAACCATGCGATCCCGAGGCCGACGATGCCGATGATCGGGATCAGCCCGGTGTAGCCGGCGCTGCCGGCGACCGCCATCAGGATCGCGATCAGCCCCACGAACAGCGCGCCCAGCAGGAACATGACCAGCGTCATGCGCGCGGTGAGCCCGCGGTCCTTGATGAAGCGGGTGCTCGCCATCAGCCGGGGATCAACCCATCGTCGGAGAGCATGGCCCGGACCTCGTCGATGCTGGCATCGGCCGGCGGGAGGATCAGGTCGGAGTCGTGCAGGAAGTCCTCGGGCACCGGGTTGCCGAGCCGGCGTACGGCGGTCAGCAGCTCGCCCAGGGCGGTGGTGAAGGTGTCGACGTCGCCGGCCTCGACGGCGGTCTCGACCGCGGCATCGAGGGCGTTGAGCTCCTCGAGCGCCGACTCGGGCAGCTCGAGCTGGCCCTCGCCCATGATCCGGACGATCATCGCTGCTCCTCCCCCTCCGGCTGGCCCGCCTCGACCTGGTCGGACCCGGCCTGGCCGACACCGAGCTCGCCGGTCGCCCGACCGGACTCGATCGCCTGGCCCGAGGCGGCCTTGAGTGCCTGCAGCTCCGACTCGACGTCGGACTGCGAGCTCATCGCCTCGAGCTCGCGGGCGATGTCGTCGCCCTGGCCCAGCGAGGAGGCGTCGTCGAGCGCGCCCGAGGCGATCAACTCGTCGATCGCGCCGGCGCGGGCCTGCATCTGCTGGGTCTTGTCCTCGGCCCGTTGGATGGCCATGCCGACGTCGCCCATCTCCTCGGAGATGCCGGAGAACGCCTCGTTGATGCGCGTCTGCGCCTCGGCGGCGGTGTAGGTCGCCTTGACGGTCTCCTTGCGGGTACGGAACGCCTCGACCTTGGCCTGCAGCCGCTGGGAGGCGAGCGTGAGCTTCTCCTCCTCGGCCTGCAGCTGGGCGTGCTGGGTCTGCAGGTCGGTGATCTGGCCCTGCAGCCCCGACTTGCGGGTGAGCGCCTCGCGGGCGAGGTCCTCACGGCCCATCCCGAGCGCCTTCTGCGCCTGGTCGGTCAGCTTCTGCGCCTGCCCGTTGAGCTGGTTGATCTGCAGCTCCACGCGCTTGCGGCTGGTCGCGACCTCGGCCACGCCCTTGCGGACCTTGGCCAGCAGCTCCAACTGGCGCTTGTAGCTGTAGTCGAGGGTCTCCCGGGGGTCCTCGGCGCGGTCGAGGGCCTTGTCGGCCTTGGCTCGGAAGATCAGGCTCATGCGCTTCATGAGGCTCATCGCTGAGGTGCCCCCTTCGGGTGATGTCGGCGTCTCTCTCAGCCTACGGGTCCAACGGGCACCGCGACGAGATGGTTCCCCGCGGCAGTACGCTGGGGTCGTCCCGCCCCACGACCTGAAGGCCGCCGTGTTCCGCCGCAAGAGTGCCGAGACCCCGTCCACGACCAGCACCGACGCACCGGTCGCCACCGCGCCGACGCCGCAGGGCAAGGGACGCCCCACACCGACCCGCAAGGAGGCCGAGGCCGCCGCCCGGGCCCGGGCGCGGTTGCCCAAGGACAAGCGCGCCGCGGCCAAGCTCGCCCGCGAGCGGCGCGCGGCCGAGTCCGCCAAGATGCGTGAGGGTATGAAGGCCGGCGACCCGCGCTACCTCCCCAAGCGCGACCAGGGTCCGGTGCGGCAGTTCATCCGCGACTTCGTCGACGCCCGTGTCAGCTTCGCCGAGTTCCTGCTCCCGCTACTGCTGATCATCATGTTCATGCAGTACTCCGGCACCGAGCAGCTGATGAGCTTCAGCAACGCGCTGTGGTCGATCACCATCATTTTGGTGTTCCTCGACTCGATCTTCCTGCGCTTCCAGCTGCGTCGCCAGCTCAAGCAGCGCTTCCCCGACGAGCCGCTGAAGGGCACCACGTTCTACGCGCTGCTGCGCGCGCTCCAGCTGCGCTTCCTGCGGATGCCCAAGCCCCGCGTGAAGCTCGGCCAGCGCCTGCCCCAGAAGTACTGAGGGGTCCCCCTCTACGCTCGGGCCCATGGAAATTCGCAACCTTGGCAGCAGCGGGCTGAAGATCTCAGCCATCGCGTACGGCAACTGGCTCACCCACGGCTCCCAGGTCGAGGAGGACGCCGCCCTGGCCTGCATCCGGCAGGCGCTCGACGAGGGCATCACCACCTTCGACACCGCCGACACCTACGCCAACACCGCGGCCGAGGTCGTCATGGGCAAGGGCCTCAAGGGCGAGCGGCGCGAGGGCCTGGAGATCTTCACCAAGGTCTACTGGCCCACCGGCCCGGGCAAGCACAACGACCACGGTCTCTCGCGCAAGCACATCATGGAGTCCATCGACGGCTCGCTGCAGCGGCTCGGCACCGACTACGTCGACCTCTACCAGGCCCACCGCTTCGACCACGAGACCCCGCTCGAAGAGACGATGGAGGCCTTCGCCGACGTCGTCCGCCAGGGCAAGGCGCTCTACATCGGCGTCTCGGAGTGGACCGCCGAGCAGATCCGCGCCGGTCACGCGTTGGCCCGTGAGCTGCGGATCCCGTTCGTGTCGAACCAGCCGCAGTACAACATGCTCTGGCGGGTCATCGAGACCGAGGTCGTCCCCGCCTGCGAGGAGCTCGGGATCGGCCAGATCGTCTGGTCGCCGATCGCCCAGGGCGTCCTCACCGGCAAGTACCTCCCCGGCCAGCCGTACCCCGAGGGCTCGCGCGCGACCGACGAGAAGGGTGGCGCGAACTTCGTCAAGCGCTACCTCCAGGACGACGTGCTGGAGCGGGTGCAGCAGCTCAAGCCGATCGCCGAGGAGGCCGGGCTGTCGCTGGCCCAGCTGGCGGTCGCGTGGACGCTGCAGAACTCCAACGTCTCCGCCGCGATCATCGGCGCCTCCCGCCCCGAGCAGGTGACCGAGAACGTCAAGGCCGCCGGCGTCCGGCTGCCCGAGGACGCGATGCGCCGCATCGACGAGATCTTCGAGGGCCACATCGAGCGCGACCCGGCCAAGAACGTCTCGCCGCCCACGCGCGACTTCTGAGAGTCCCGCCCCGGGAACCGACGGGAGGCTAGGCGTCCAGACCCATCGGGCCGTAGACCTCCCGGTCGCCCTCGAAGAGGCGTACGGCGCGGGCTCCGCCCTCGCGGAGCTCGCGCCACGACTCGCCCAGCCACGACTCCGCGTCGCCCTGGGAGGGGAAGGTCGGGCTCTCCCCCGCCACCACCGCGCCGTCGGCGTCCTCGAGCTGCCACCACCAGTCCTCGGCCGGTCGGGACGGCTGCGGGGTCGGGCCGGGATCGGGGATGTTGGTCATGGCCGCGACCCTAGCGGGGTGCCGCGTCGACGAACGGCGGTCGCTGCACGGCGAACGCCTCGTTGCGCCCGCGCACGTCGACGCTGACCTCGTCACCCTCGGCGACGCTCGACGCCAGGAGCGCCAGCCCGACGCCGGTCCGCAGGCTGGGTGAGAACGTCCCCGACGTCACGGCGCCCACCGGGGCACCCGCGGCGTCGAGGACGGCCATGCCGGGCCGCGGGATCCCGCGGCCGAGCGCACGGATCCCCCGAAGCACCCGCTCCGGGCCGCGCTCCTTCTCCGCGGTGAGCACCTCCCGCCCCCAGAACTCCGGTTTGCGCCACCCCACGGCCCACCCGAGCCGCCCCTGGACGGGGGTCACGTCGGGGCCGATGTCCTGGCCGTGCAGCGGGTAGCCCATCTCGGTGCGCAGGGTGTCGCGAGCGCCGAGACCGCACGGGACCAGGCCGTGCTCGCCGCCTGCGGCCAGCAGCGCGTCCCACAGCGCGGGTGCCGCGGAGGCGGGCGCGAGCAGCTCATAACCCCGCTCGCCGGTGTAGCCGGTGCGGCAGACGGTGACCGCGACGTCCCCCTCGTCGGTCGGGAGCGTGGCGCGGGTGAAGCTCATGTAGTCGTGGCCCGTCGGGAAGCCGGCGCCGACCAGCACGGTGTCGGAGGCCGGCCCCTGCACCGCGAGGATCGCGTGGTCGTGGTGCTCGTCGCGCACCTCCACGCCCGCCGGAGCGGCCTCCCGCAGCCGGCGTACGACCTCGGCGGAGTTGGCCGCGTTCGGCACCAGCAGCAGGTGGTCCTCGGCCAGCAGATAGACGATCAGGTCGTCGACGATGCCGCCGGTCCCCTGGTCGCAGCACAGGGTGTACTGCGCTTGGCCGGTGGTGATCCGGTCGAGGTCGTTGGTGAGGGTGGCGTTGACGTACGCCGCGGCGCCGGGTCCGGTGACCACCACCTTGCCGAGGTGGCTGACGTCGAACAGACCCGCCGCCGACCGCACGGCCTTGTGCTCGGCCACGACGCCGGCGTACTCCAGCGGCATCTCCCACCCGCCGAAGGGCGCCAGCTTCGCGCCCAGGTCGGTGTGACGCGCGTGCAGCGGCGAGCGGTGCGGCTCGGAGGTGTCGGTGGCCATGGCATCAACGATAGGCCCCGCCGAGCGGTGCGTAGAGTGCTGACGAAGCCGTCCACCGATGCGCGTCGTGCGCCCGAGGAGTCGAGAACGCCCGTGACCAGCTACACCGTTCGCAAGGCCAATCCGGAGAAGATCCGCGTCGACGTCGTCGTCGCGGGCCTGGTCGACGACGGCGGGACGCCGCGCATCGCCCCCGGCGGCGAGGGGATCGCCGACGCCTACGGCAAGTCCTTCGGCCCACTGCTGTCGACCCTCGGCGCGCGCGGCAAGGCCGGCGAGGTCACGAAGGTCTCGACCGCGGGCACCCTCAAGAGCCCGCTGCTCGTGCTGGTCGGGCTGGGCCCGGCCGACCGGGTCGACACCGCCGGCGTCCGCGCCGCTGCCGGAGCCGCCGCTCGCGCCGTCTCCAACGCCAGTTCGGTCGGGCTGGCCCTGCCCGCCGCCGACGCGGAGCACGTACGCGCGGTCCTCGAGGGCTACCGCCTCGGCGGCTACGCCTTCACCCGCTACAAGTCGAGCACCGACACGGCCGCCCCGGCCGAGGTGGTCGTGCTCAGCGACGCCGCCAAGACCAAGGCCGTCGCCGAGGCCGTCGAGGCCGTCGACCCGGTGGTCCGCGCCGTCGCGCTGGTCCGCGACTGGGTCAACACCCCGCCCGGCGACCTCACGCCCCCCACCTTCGCCGAGGCGGTGGGCGCGGTCGTCAAGGAGACCCGCAGCAAGGTCAAGGTCAACGTGCTGGACGAGAAGGCGCTCGAGGCCGGCGGGTACGGCGGGCTCCTCGGCGTCGGCCGCGGCTCCGACAGCCCGCCGCGGCTGGTGGAGCTCTCCTACCGGCCGCGCGGCGCCAAGGCGCACCTGGCGCTGGTCGGCAAGGGCATCACCTACGACTCCGGCGGCTTGTCGATCAAGCCCGGCGGCTCGATGACCACGATGAAGATGGACATGGCCGGCGCCGCATCGGTGGTCGCGGCGACCCTTGCGATCGCCGAGCTCGGCCTGCCGATCAAGGTCACCGCGCTGGCCCCGATGGCGGAGAACATGATCTCCGGCAGCGCCACCCGCCCCGGCGACGTACTCGAGATCTACGGTGGCAAGACCGTCGAGGTGCTCAACACCGATGCCGAGGGCCGTCTGGTCCTCGCCGATGCGCTGGTCAGGGCCGCCGAGAGCAAGCCCGACGTGATCGTCGACGTCGCGACCCTCACCGGCGCCTGCATGGTCGCGCTCGGCGACCGGATCGCCGGCCTCCTCGGCAACGACGAGGAGCTCATCGCCGACGTCGAGGCCGCCGCGCAGCGCGCCGGCGAGCGGGTCTGGCCGCTGCCGATCCCGGCCGAGATGACCGAGAAGGTGCGCACCAACTCCAAGGTCGCCGACCTGGCCCAGCACAACGCCGAGCGCTGGGGCGGCACGCTCTACGCCGCGGCGTTCCTGCAGGAGTTCGCGGCCGACCAGCGCTGGGCCCACCTCGACATCGCCGGCCCGGCATACAACGAGAAGGGCGCCTACGGGCACGTCCCGACCGGCGGCACCGGCCACTCGGTGGCGACGCTGATCGAGCTCGCCCGCAGCCTGGCCTGACCCCCGCGTGGAGGGCGGCCTCGGCTCAGAGGCCGCTCTCCTTGCGCCGGCGGTTGTAGTCGCGCATCCGCTGCGGGATCCCGACGACTGCGGCGTCGTAGGACGGGATGCCGAGTTTGTTGGCGAAGTCATGGGCCCACTGCACCGACGGGACCCGGCGCCGGGTCCACTCGCCGTCGTGGGCGACGAGCAGCAGGGTCACGTCGCTGACGGCCGTGCGGGGCTCGACGAAACCCTCCACGCCACGGCGTTTCGTCGCCCAGGCGCGCAGGTGGTCGGTGTCCGCACTGCCGGCGGTGCGCACCGTCGTCGGGCCGTCACCGCTGCGGCGTACGGCGCCCTCACGGCGCCGGAACCGGTCGAGGAGTCCCATGCCGTCCAGTGTGCCGTAACCCCCGCGACGCGCGAGCCGGACCCGATGAACCGGTGCGGTGCGGGAGTGCGAAGATGGCCCGGTGGGGAAGGGTGGTGACGTGGACAACAGCGCGGACTCGTTCGACCTCGTGATCCTGGGAGCGGGGAGCGGTGGCTATGCCTGCGCGCTGCGGGCGGCCCAGCTCGGTCTCCGCGTGGCCCTGGTCGAGAAGGACAAGCTCGGCGGCACCTGCCTGCACGTCGGTTGCATCCCCACCAAGGCGCTGCTGCACGCCGCCGAGGTCGCCGACGCCGCTCGGGAGAGTGCGCACGTCGGGATCCGCGCGAGCTTCGACGGGGTCGACGTCCCGGCGCTCCACACCTACAAGGACGGCGTGGTCAACCGCCTCCACAAGGGTCTGACGGGCTTGATCCGCGGGCGCGGGATCACCGTCCTCGAGGGCGAGGGACGCCTCATCGGTCCGCGCACCGTCCAGGTCGGTGACCGTCGGGTGACCGGCGAGCACCTCGTGCTGGCCACCGGCTCGCGTCCCCGCAGCGTGCCGGGCCTCGAGGTCGACGGCGAACGCGTCCTCACCTCCGACCACGCGCTGCGACTCGACCGGATCCCGACGCGGGCCGTGGTGGTCGGTGGCGGCGTCATCGGCTGCGAGTTCGCCTCCGTGTGGCGGTCCTTCGGGGTCGAGGTCACGATCGTCGAGGCCCTCCCCCGGCTGCTGCCGGGCGAGGACGAAGCCTCCTCCGCCGCCCTCGCGCGCGCCTTCCGCAAGCGCGGCATCACCGCTCGCACCGGCGTCGGCGTGGCCTCGGCCGAGCGCACCGACGACGGCGTACGCCTGCACCTGAGCGACGAGGAGATCCTCGACGCCGACGTCGTCCTCGTCGCCGTGGGGCGCGGGCCCGTGACCGACGACCTGGGGCTCGCCGACCACGGCATCGCCACCGACCGCGGCTTCGTGGTCGTCGACGAGCGGTGCCGCACCTCGGTGCCGGGCGTCTTCGCGGTCGGCGACATCGTCCCCGGCCTGCAGCTGGCCCACCGCGGCTTCGCCCAGGGGCTGTTCGTCGCCGAGGAGATCGCGGGCCGCGACCCACGGCCGGTCGAGGATGAGACGATCCCGCGGGTCACCTACTGCGAGCCCGAGGTCGCCTCCGTCGGCATCACCGAAGCGGTCGCCCGGGAGCGGTACGGCGAGGACGCCGTCACCGCCGTCACCTACGACCTGGCCGGCAACGGCCGCAGCCAGATCCTGCGTACCCAGGGCTTCGTGAAGCTCGTGCGCCGGGTCGACGGTCCGGTCGTCGGCATCCACCTCGTCGGCGCCCGCGTCGGCGAGTTGGTCGCCGAGGCCCAGCTGATCGTCGGGTGGGAGGCCCACCCCGACGACGTCACTCCCCTCCTGCACGCCCACCCCACCCAGGGCGAGGCCATCGGCGAGGCGCACCTCGCCCTGGCCGGCAGCCCATTGCACGCACACACCTGACCGAGTAGAACCGAACCCACTGCCAGCACCGACCGAAGGAACTGCCTTGGCCACCCCCGTCACCCTTCCCGCACTCGGCGAGTCCGTCACCGAAGGCACCGTCACCCGCTGGCTCAAGCAGGTCGGCGACGAGGTCGCCGTCGACGAGCCATTGCTCGAGGTCTCCACCGACAAGGTCGACACCGAGATCCCCTCGCCGGTCGCCGGCACCCTGCTCGAGATCAAGGCCGAGGAG
>JAJUGK010000087.1 GCA_029268205.1 Nocardioidaceae bacterium | reverse complement strand
GGTGGTCACCTCGTCCTCGCCGGCGAAGACCATGAGCGTGCTGATCGTGTGGTACTCCACGTCGCCGGCGCCTCCATCGGCGAACCAGACCACGTGGTGCATCTCGTCGGCCACCTCGCGGCCGAACCGCGCGACCGCGGCGTCGTACCACTTGCGGTTCACGGTGCCGTAGATCGCGCCGCCGATCTCGACCAGCTTCTTCAGCCCCTCCTTGGAGAAGTCGTCGAGACGCAGGTCGGGCTCGAACGGACCGCTGTAGTCGTCGAGCTCGTCGGCATCGGAGAACTGCAGGGACACGGAGGCTCTCCTTCCGGGCTGCTGGGCCCGGCCGATCGGTCGGGTTCTGGGCACCGTAGGACCGCGAGCGGCACCCGCGCAACAGATTCATAGAGACTGGTATGTGAATATCGCGAGGGCGCGTCCGGCCTCCGCGGGACCGCCCCGTAGAATGAGGGCGACCATCCGGCCCACGATCGACCGGAGGCCCGTTCTGCTCGTCCTCGTCCTCCTCCACCTCGTGGCCGGTGCCCTCGCCCCGGTGCTCGTGCGCGCCTGGGGCTCCCGGGCGTTCCTCGCCCTCGCGCTGCCCCCCGCGGCGACCTTCGTGTGGGCGCTCACCGCCGCCCGCGACGCGCTCGATGCCACCCGCGTGGAGGAGTTCTCCTGGGTGCCCGCGCTGCAGATGGACCTCACCCTCACCCTCGGCCCGCTGCAATGGCTGATGACGCTGGTGGTCGCCGGGATCGGCGCGCTGGTGCTGGCCTACTGCGCCTGGTACTTCTCCCCGACCGAGCCGGGGCTGGCGACCCTGGCCGGCACCCTCACCGCGTTCGCCGGGGCGATGCTCGGCCTGGTCTGGGCCGACAACCTGCTGGTGCTCTATGTCTTCTGGGAGCTGACCACGGTCTTCTCCTACCTGCTCATCGGGCACGACCCGACCAAGCGGGCCTCCCGCAGCGCCGGCATGCAGGCGCTGATCGTCACCACCTTCGGCGGACTGGCGATGCTGGTCGGCATCCTGCTGGTGCACAGCCAGACGGGGACCTTCTCGGCCACCGCGCTGCTCGCCGACCCCCCGGCCGCGACCGCGGTGATGATCGTGGCGGTGGTCCTGCTGCTGCTGGGCGCGGTGAGCAAGTCCGCGCTGGTGCCCTTCCACTTCTGGCTGCCGGGCGCGATGGCCGCCCCCACCCCCGTCAGCGCCTACCTGCACGCGGCCGCGATGGTGAAGGCCGGCGTCTTCCTGGTCGCCCTCCTCGCCCCCGCGCTCGCCGACGTGCCCGGCTGGCGCGAACTGCTGCTGCCCCTCGGGGTTGCGACCATGCTGCTGGGCGGGTGGCGTGCGCTGCGGCAGTACGACATCAAGCTGCTGCTGGCCTACGGCACCGTCTCCCAGCTGGGCTTCATGCTGACGCTGGTCGGCGTCGGCACCCGTGCGGCCGCCCTGGCCGGCCTCGCGATGGTCCTCTCGCACGCGCTCTTCAAGGCCTCGCTGTTCCTCACCGTCGGCATCGTCGACCACAACACCGGCACGCGCGACCTGCGCAAGCTGTCCGGCCTGCGCAGCCGGATGCCGATCGTCGCCGGCGCCGCCGCGCTCGCCGGCCTCTCGATGGCCGGCCTCCCGCCGCTGCTGGGCTTCGTCGGCAAGGAGAGCGCTTTCGCGGCACTGCTCGACGTCGCCACCGCCGCCGACGGCGACGGCACCGGCCTGGCGGCGTTCACCGGGTGGGTCGCCCTGCTCGGCGTGGTCGCGGGCTCCGCGCTCACCGTCGCCTACACCGCCCGGTTCTGGTGGGGCACCTTCTGGCACAAGGCCGGGGTGGAGCCGACCGAGGTCACCCCGGTCACACCCCAGTTCGCCGGCGCCCCGGTCCTGCTCGCCGCGCTGAGCCTGGTGCTGGCCTTCCTCGGCTCGCCGCTGACCTCGGTGATCGCCCCGTACGCCGAGCAGTTCCCGGCCGGCACGCACGAGCCGTACCTCGCCCTGTGGCACGGCCTCGAGCCGGCCCTCGGCCTCTCCCTGGTCTCGGTCGCGGCGGGCCTGGCGATCTTCGCGCTCCGGGCGAAGATGGCGGCGCTGCAGGCCGCGCTGTCCCCGCAGGCCAGCGCCGAGCGGGCCTACCAGGCGACCCTGCGTGGACTCGACCGGCTGGCCGTCGAGGTCACCGGATTCACCCAGCGCGGATCGGTGGGGATCTACCTCGGCGTCATCATGATGGTGGTGGTGCTCGTGCCGGGCTCGGTGCTGCTCAGCCGAGCAAGCTGGCCCGACGAGGTCGTGCTCTACCACAACCCCCTGCAACTGCTGCTCGCGCTCATCGTCCTCGCCTCGGCGATCCTGGTGGCCCGCTCCCGCCGCCGGATGCGAGCAGTGATCCTGGTCGGTGTCACCGGCTACGCCACCGCGGTCTTCTTCCTCCTCCACGGGGCCCCCGACCTCGCGCTGACCCAGATCCTGGTCGAGACCGTCACCCTGGTCATCTTCGTCCTGGTGCTGCGCCGGCTCCCCGAGCACTTCACCGACCGCCCACTCGCCCGCACCCGCTACTGGCGGATGGTGATCGCCGGCGGTCTCGCCGCGGTCTTCGGCGGCTTCCTGCTGATCGCCTCCGGCGCCCGCACCGAGCTGCCGGTCTCGGTGGACTTCCCCGAGGCGGCGGTGGACTTCGGCGGTGGCAAGAACGTCGTCAACGTGACCCTGGTCGACATCCGCGCGTGGGACACCTTCGGCGAGATCTCGGTGCTGGTCGTGGCTGCGACCGGCGTGGCCTCGCTGCTGTTCATCGAGACCCGCAACGCCGGCATCCGACGGGTCCACGAGATCCCCTATCCGAGCGAGGTCACCAAGGTGCCCGTCGCCGGTGGGCGTCGGGTGTGGCTGCCCGGACCACGCACCCTCGCCCCCGACCGCCGCTCGATCCTGTTCGAGGTGATCACGCGGCTGATCTTCCACACGATCATGCTGCTGAGCCTCTGGCTGCTCTTCGCCGGACACAACAACCCCGGCGGCGGGTTCGCCGCGGGCCTCGTGGCCGGCCTCGCGCTGATGGTGCGCTACCTCGCGGGCGGCCGGTACGAGCTCGACGAGGCCGCGCCCGTCGACGCCGGTCTGCTGCTCGGTCTCGGCTTGGCCGTCTCGGCGCTGTCGGCGATCGTCCCGGTGTTCTTCGGCGGCGCGGTGCTCCAGTCGGCCATCATCGACATCGCCGTGCCGATGCTCGGCGAGATCCACCTGGTCACCGCGATCGCGTTCGACGTCGGCGTCTTCCTCGTCGTCGTCGGGCTGATGCTCGACCTGCTGCGCAGCCTCGGCTCCGGCATCGACCGGCACATCCGGCGCGAGGAGCGCGACGCCGAGGAGGCCGGCGAGGACGCGCCGACGGGGGCGATCCGATGACCACCAGCCTCGCTCTCCTGGCCGGGTCCGTCTCCCTGGTCGGCGTCGGCGCCTACCTGATGCTCGAGCGCTCCCTGACCCGCGTCCTGATCGGGCTGGTGATCCTCAGCAACGGCGTCAACCTCGGGTTCATCGTCGCCAGCGGCGATCCCGGCGACCCCCCGCTGCTGGGCGAGTACGCCGCCCTCGACATCGCCGACCCGCTCCCGCAGGCGATGGTGCTGACGGCGATCGTCATCACCCTCGGCACGGTGTCGTTCGTGCTCGCGATGGCCTACCGCAGCTGGCAGCTCGACGGCCACGACGACGTGCAGGACGACGTCGAGGACGCTGCGATCCGCCGGCTCGCCGCGGCCGACGAGGCCTCGGACGCCTTCGACCTGACGGTGACCGCGAGCCCCGACGACGCCGACGACGAGGTGAGCGAGGAGGAGGGGTCCGACGGACGCCCGGTGCCCGACCTCGAGGAGAGCCCGCACGAGCCCAGCCCCGCACCGCGGGTCAGCAGGGAGACGCCGGTGCTCGACGAGCAGGAGGACCGCCCATGAGAACCGAGCTGCTCGTCCCGTTCCCTGTCCTGCTGCCGCTGCTGGGTGCGGGTTTGGCCCTGTGCCTGTCGCGCCGACCGCGTGCGCAGCGCGCCGTGACCGTTGCCGTACTCCTGGCGGTCGTGGCGATCGCCGGCGTGCTGACGACCCTCGTCGACGACAACGGACCGCTGGTGATCTGGATCGGCGCCTGGGAGCCCCCGCTCGGCATCACGCTGGTCGCCGACCGGGTCTCGGTGCTGATGCTGCTGGTGTCGGCCGTGGTCGCCCTGGCCGTCCTCGTCTACTCCATCGGTCAGGGCATGACCGGCGACGAGATGGAGACCCCGGTCTCGATCTACCACCCGACGTTCCTCGTGCTGGTGGCCGGCGTCGCCAACGCCTTCCTGGCCGGCGACCTGTTCAACCTGTTCGTCTCCTTCGAGATGCTGCTGTTCGCCTCCTACGTGCTGCTGACGCTGGGCGGCACCGAGTCGCGCATCCGCGCCGGGACGATCTACGTCGTCGTCAACATCCTCAGCTCGATGCTCTTCCTCATCGGGCTCGCGGTGACCTACGCCGCGACCGGCACGGTCAACCTCGCCCAGCTCTCGCTGCGGCTCCAGGAGCTGCCCGACGGGACGGCGCTGATGATCCAGCTGCTGCTGCTGGTCACGTTCGCCATCAAGGCGGCGGTCTTCCCGCTGTCGTTCTGGCTCCCCGACAGCTACCCGACCGCGCCGGCCCCGGTGACGGCGGTGTTCGCCGGCCTGCTCACCAAGGTCGGGGTGTACGCCATCCTGCGCCTGCAGACGCTGCTGTTCCCGGGCTCCCCGCTGACCGACCTGCTGCTGTGGGTCGCGTTGGCGACGATGCTGATCGGCATCCTGGGCGCGGTCGCGCAGTCGGACATCAAGCGCATGCTGTCCTTCACGCTGGTCAGCCACATCGGCTACATGATCTTCGGGATCGGTCTGGCCACCCACGCCGGCTACTCCGGCGCGGTGTTCTACGTCGCCCACCACATCACGATCCAGACCGCGCTCTTCCTGGTCCTGGGCCTGGTCGAGCGCCGGGCCGGCTCCACCTCGCTGGTCAAACTCGGCGGTCTCGCCCGCCTGGCGCCCCTGCTCGCGGTGATGTTCTTCATCCCCGCGATGAACCTCGCCGGGATCCCCCCGCTGTCGGGGTTCATCGGCAAGGTCGGGCTGCTCGGCGCCGGCATCGAGGAGGGCACGCCGCTGGCGTACGCCGTCGTCGCCGCCGGCACCGTGACCAGCCTGCTCACGCTCTACGCGGTCGCCAAGACCTGGAACCTCGCCTTCTGGCGCACCCCCGAGCAGGCGCACGAGATGGCCGTGGCGATGGCCGAGCTCGACCAGACCCGCTCGGGAATGGTCGGCGAGCAGTCGCTGATGCGGCACCGCGGCCACGTGCACGCCGGCAACCAGCTGGTCGACGAGGCGACCCTCCGCGAGGCGCGTGCGGCCCTGCAGGAGGAGGGCAGCGACGAGGACCTGCACGAGCTGCTCGAGCAGCGCAAGCTCGAGACCCGGCTGCCGGCCAGCATGGTGGGCTCGACGGCCGCACTGGTGCTGGTGACGGTCTTGTTCACGGTCATCGCCGGGCCGTTGTACGGCTACACCGACCGCGCGGGCGACAACCTCCAGCACAGCGAGGTCTACGTCGACGCCGTCCTGCCGGAGGAGCTGCGATGAGCCCGGAGATGCGCGTGGGTCGTGACGGCCGGCTGCGCCCGCGCCGCAAGGGGGCCGTCCAGCCGCTGGCGATCGCGTGGATGGCGCTGGTGTGGTGCCTGTTCTGGCGGGACTTCTCCGTCGCCAACGCGCTCAGCGGCGCCGTCCTCGGCATCGGCGTCCAGCTCGCCTTCCCGCTGCCGCCGCTGCGGATGGACGGGCGGCTGCGGATCATCGGGTTGCTGCGCCTGGTGTGGATGTTCCTCAGCCAGATGCTGGTCGCCAGCGTGGAGGTGTCCACCCACGTGCTGCGCCGCGAGCACCCCAAGCCCGCGGTCGTCGAGGTCGACCTGACCAGCGAGTCCGACTTCGTGATGACGCTGGTCTCGTTGATCACCACCCTCATCCCGGGCAGCGTCGTGGTCGAGGCCCGCCGCTCCACCCACACGCTGTTCATCCACGTGCTCGACGTCGGTGACGACCGGGGCGTGGAGGAGTTCCGCCAGCGCACGCTCGGCGTCGAGCAATATGTGCTCGGCATCATGACCCAACCCCCGAAGCCCGAGGAGGTCGTCCGATGATCGAGGTCGTCATCGGGGTCTGCGTGGCCGTCCTCGGCCTCTGCGCCCTCGGACTCGTGGTCCGCATGACGATCGGGCCCACCGTCCTCGACCGCGCCCTCACCTTCGACATGATCGTCTCGATCACGATCATCGGGTTGGCGCTCTACGGTGCGATCCGCCGCGAGGTCGACACGTTGCCGATGCTGCTGGTGCTGACCCTGCTCGGCTTCGTCGGGTCGGTCAGCATCGCCCGGTTCATCGACCCCCGCGACGTCGACGACGAGGAGGCGCCCTCATGAGCTGGGACCAGGTCTCCGACGTCATCGCAGCCGTCTGCTTCGTGGCCGCGGCCTTCTTCGCGGCGGTCGCCGCGATCGGCGTCATCCGGTTCCCGGACCTGTTGACGCGGATGCACGCCGCCACCAAGCCGCAGACCGTGGGGCTGCTCTTCGCGCTCGTCGGGCTCGGCCTGCGCCTCGGGGAACCTTCGGCGATCGGCATCCTGGTGCTGGTCGGGCTGTTCCAGTGCGCGACCGCGCCGATCGCCTCCCACATGATGAGCCGGGCGGCCTTCCGGGCCGGACAGGTCCGCCAGGACCTGCTGGTCGCCGACGAGCTCAGCCCGGTGATGGACCGCGAGGAGCCGCGCGGCGCGCCCTGACCGGCAGTCTCACCCGCTCAGCGGCAGGTCGAGCCGCGCCGGGCCGTCCGGCACCACCCGCACCGGGATCCCCCAGTCCTGCTGGTGCACGTGGCACGCGGCCCCCTCGGGCACCTCGCCCGAGGCGTCGGGGGCGTCGCAGGACGCCGCACGTGCGGCCACGTGCAGGACTCCGTCACCGACCGCGGGGTCGAGCTCCAGGGCCCGGCGCAGGTCGGTGCTGCGTCCCTCGCCCGAGCGCAGCAGTGCGGCCGGGGTCGCCGAGACCACGAGCTGGGTGGCCGGGCCGAACCGGTCGTCGACCTTCTGCCCCGGCGGCGGGGTGAAGGTGACCCGCAGGTCCACCGACCCGGCCGCCAGCTCGGTCACCGGGCGCTGGGTGGTGTGGGCGAAGCCGTCGACGGCGCGGCCGGCACCGCCGAGCGGCAGCGCGGTGATCCGGTGCGCGGTCGACTCGACGACCAGCAGCAGGTCACCCACGACCGTGGCCCCCGAGGGCTCCTCGAGGTCGTCGGCGAGGGTCGTCACCGTCGCGGTGCGCGGTTCGTAGCGGCGTACGGCGTGGTTGTAGGTGTCGCAGACCGCGACCGAGCCGTCGGGCAGCGCGGTCACGCCCAGGGGGTGCTGCAGGAGCGCCTGTGCGGCCGGTCCGTCGCGGAAGCCGAACTCGAAGAGGCCGGTGCCGACGGCCGTGCCGACGGTGCCGTCGGCGTCGATCCAGCGCAGGGCGGAGACCTCGCTGTCGGCCAGCCAGAGCCGGTCGCCGTCGGCCGCGAGCCCCGAGGTCTGGGCGAACCACGCCTCGTCCGCGGGGCCGTCGACCAGGCCCTCGTTGGTGGTCCCGGCCGCCGCCGCGACGGTGCCGGTGCGCGGGTCGAGGGTCCACAGCTGGTGGATGCCGGCCATCGCGACCCACACCCGGTCCTGCCACCACGCCACGGCCCACGGGCTGGAGAGCCGCGCGGGTCCGTCGCCGGGTCGCCACTGCTCGCCGTCGCCGGCGAGGGTGGTGACGGTGCCGTCGGCGAGGCGTACGCCGCGCAGGGCGTGGTTGACCGTGTCGGCGACGACCAGGTCGTAGCCGACCGCCGCGGCGAGGTCGTCGGGGAGCGCGCACAGGCCGTTGGGCTCACTGAACCGCGCCTGCTCCGGGCCACCGTCGGTGAACCCGCGCTCGCCCGTCCCGATCCGGCGTACGACGGTCCCGGCGTCCGGTGTCAGCTCGGTCAGGCGGTGCGCGCCGGCGTCGGCGACCAGCAGGTTGCCCGAGGGCAGGGCCAGCACCTCGGCGGGGAAGCGGAGCACGGTGTCGGCCGTGTCGGCGGTGCCGGCGACCCGGGCGGTCGGGGCGGCGGTCGGCGCGTTCCCGCCCGGCGTGCCGAGCCGGTCGGTCAGCAGCGCGTCGATCGCGTGCGCGTGCCCCTCACCGGCGTACTGCGCGACGACGTAGCCCTCCGGATCGATGAGGACCAGGGTCGGCCAGGCGCGGGCGGTGTAGGCCTGCCAGGTGACCAGGTCGGGGTCGTCGAGCACCGGGTGGGTGACCTCGTAGCGCTCGACCGCCGCGGCGAGGGCGTCCGGGTCGGCCTCGTGCACGAACTTGGGCGAGTGCACGCCGATCACGACCAGCTCCTGCGCCCACTTCTCCTCGACCGGGCGCAGTTCGTCGATCACGTGCAGACAGTTGATGCAGCAGAAGGTCCAGAAGTCGAGCAGGACCCACCGGCCACGCAGGTCGGCCAGGGCGACGGACCGGCCGTCGGTGTTGAGCCATCCGCGACCGACGAGCTCGGGGGCGCGGACGCGGGGCGTGGTTCCGGGAGCAGGCACGCCCGCCAGTGTGACAAGTCGACCGTGACGCGTCCGGAGCCGGTCGGGGACGTTCACTAGGGTGTGCGCCCATGACCACCACTCCCGACTCGGTCCGACTCGCCGGCTACGTCTCCGTGTGGCGGCGGGCGTGCGCCGACGCGATCGCCCTCCTCCGCGAGCTCGAGCCCCATGAGTGGGATGCCCCCACCGACCTCGACGGCTGGGACGTGCGCGCGGTCGCGGCCCACCTGGCCCACCTGGAGTCCTCGCTCGCCGGCAACCCGCAGGAGCGGGTCAGTGTGCCGGAGGGGCTCGCCCACGTCCGGAACCCGATGAGCACGTTCACCGAGATGGGCGTGATCGCCCGGCGTGACTGGTCGGGCCAGCAGATCATCGACGAGCTCGCCGACGCCGTGGCCGTCCGGGAGGCGCAGTTGGAGGCCGAGCCGCCGACCGACGCCGCCGCGCGCCCGCCCAAGACCCCCGGTGGCATCGACTGGGACTGGGAGACGCTGCTGAGCAACCGGCCGCTCGACCTGGCCATGCACGAGCAGGACATCCGCCGGGCGACCGACCGCGCCGGCAACCTCGACAGCCCCGCGGTCGCCCACTGCATCCGCCGACTCACCCCCGGCCTGGCGATGGTCTGGGGCAAGAAGGCCGGCGCCGCACCGGGCCAGTCGCTGCGGGTCGTCGTCTCCGGGCCGACCAGCGCCGACCTCGGCTTCACCGTCGGCGATGACGGCCGCGCGGTGCCGCTGACCGCGCCCCCGGCCGAACCCACCGTGACCGCCCGGCTCGGCACCGAGGACTTCCTGGTGCTCGCCGGTGGCCGTCGCCCGCTCGAGCGCACCCGGGCGACGTACGACGGTGACACCGCCCTGGGCGGCGCGTTCCTGGCCAACCTCGCCGTCACCCCCTGACCTCAGGAGCCCCCGCCGGCGACCGCCGTCGGCGGTTGTGCGATCGACCCGCCCCGGCCGCCGGGAGCGGCTAGCCTCCCGGCATGCGCCGCCCCTCCCTCCGACGCAGCATCCGCCGTGCCCTCCCTGGGCTGATGGCTGTGGCCCTGGCCGTGCCGCTGCTCGCCGCACCGGCGCCGGCCGCCGACCGCGCGAGCGGGCCCGAGCTCAGCCTGCCGCCGTTGCCGGCGGTGCCCGGACTGCCGATCGTGAGCCTCCCGACCGACCTGCTGGTGCCCCGGTTCGAGGGGTCGCCGGCGCGGGCCCGGCCGATCAAGCACCCACCGATCCCGCAGTTCGGCCGGCTGGCGCCGAACGGGCGCAGCAGCATGCACAACGACCCGTTCTCCTCCGACGCCTACGCCGTCACGGGTCCGCTGGGACGCGACCTGCGGGTCACCTCCGCCAGCTACGGCGTCCGCGAGTGCGCGACGATCACCTTCGACTCCCGGGGGCGGATCCAAGCGCTGTGCGGCGGGCTCGAGGGGTTCGTGATGATGCTCATCCACCCGCGGACCCTGCGACCGCTGGCCGAGCTCCCCATCTCGCGGCGCAACCTGCTCAAGGGCGCCAACCCCTTCACCGACATCTGCGGGGGCACCTACTTCTACCTCGACCAGCGCGACCGCGCCCTGGTCACCACCATCTCCGGGGAGCTGTGGGAGGTCGTGCAGCGCCCCGGACCGCGGCTGGCCGTGACGCGGAAGTACCCGGTGCTGCGGGGCCTCCCGGCCGACGACTGCCTGGTCGCCGTCACGCCGGACGCCCGCGGCCGTGACTGGTTCTTCACCCAGCGCGGCTATGCGGGCGTGCTCGACCGGCGGACCGGCCGGACCCGGGTCGTACGGCTGAAGCGCCCGCGGGGCGGGGCCGAGGGCGTGTTCAACTCGGTGTCGGCCGACGCCACCGGCGGCGTGTACGCCGTGACCACCCATGCGACGTACCGGCTCGACGCGGGTCCGAAGGGGCGCCCACGGATCACCTACCGCTTGCCGTACGACCGGGGCAGCCGCACCAAGCCGGGCATGCTCTCCCGGGGTTCGGGCACGACGCCGACGTTGATCGGCAAGCGGTGGCTGGTGATCGCCGACAATGCCGAGCCGCGCACGCGGATCCTCGTCTACGACCGCCGCCGCGGGATCCGCAGGCGGGACCGGCTGCACTGCACCGTGCCGGTGCTCCCCCGCGGGCGCAGCACGACCGAGAACAGCCTGGTCGCCGCGGGCCGCTCGGTGATCATCGAGAACAACTACGGCTACCAGGGACCGCAGTCGACGCTGCTCGGGCGGACGACCACACCGGGGATCGAGCGGGTGCTCATCCGGCCCCGCGGCCGGTGTCGGGTCGCCTGGCGCAGCGACGAGGTGGCCCCCTCGTCGGTGCCGAAGGCATCGCTGGGTGCGGGACTGGTCTACGCCTACACCAAGCCGGCGGGACCGGCTCAGGTCGACCGGTGGTACTTCACCGCGATCGACATCCGGACCGGCAGGACGCGCTGGCGTCGACTCACCGGCACCGGCATCCAGTGGAACAACCACTACGCCTCGATCTACCTCGGTCCGGACGGCGCCGCCTACATCGCGACGATCACCGGGTTGATCAGGATCGCCGACGGTCGGTGAGCACGCGCGCCTCGGC
>JAJUGK010000086.1 GCA_029268205.1 Nocardioidaceae bacterium | reverse complement strand
GCCTGCCCGCCGCCGATGGTGAGCGGTACGGCGACCAGACCCAGCGTCGCCGCGGCCAGCCAGTCGTCGAGCCCGAGGCCCCACGACACCGCCGGCGCCGCCACGAGACACAGCAGGCCGAGCGCGAGCGCGGAGCGGTTGGTGGCGGCCATCACCCCGGCCTCGATCTCGGCCCGCCGCCCCGGAGTCGCCGCGACCCGCCGGGCACCGGTCGCCTGGAGGCCGAGGGCCAGCACGTTCACGATCAGCAGCAGCCCCATCAGGCTCGCGACCACGCTGTATTCGGAGGGGCCGAGGAGCCGCGCGGCCAGGATGGTGAAGGCGTAGTTGCTGACGTTCATGACGGCCATCGCCACCGCGATGCCGGCGGCCCCGCGCAGGAGGCGGCGCAGGCCGCTGGAGTCGTCCGTCACGCGGCGCAGCCTAACCGCGCGGCGTCCCCGATCCGGGGGGGAGTCGGGGAACTGCACGTCCCGCCCCCGCGAGCGCCTAGACTCCCGCGTCGTGACCGTCCTGGCTCCGCTCCTGCGCACGGCGCGGCCCAAGCAGTGGACGAAGAACCTCCTCGTCGTGGGCGCGCCGCTGGCGGCCGGCAGCCTGTGGGAGCCGACGGTGCTGGGCGCCACGGCGCTGGCGTTCGTGGCCTTCTGCCTGGTGTCCTCGGCCGTCTATGCGGTCAATGACGTCGCCGACCGCGAGGCCGACCGGGCGCACCCCACCAAGCGGACGCGACCGGTGGCCAGCGGCGCGCTGTCGGTGCCCGCAGCGCTGGTCGGCGCGACGGTCCTCGCCGCCCTCGGTCTCGGCCTCGCCGCACTGGCCTCCTGGGGACTGGCGCTGCTCCTGGCGGCCTACGCGGTGCTGATGATCGGGTACGCCTTCTGGCTCAAGCACGAGCCGGTGATCGACATCTCGATCGTGACGACCGGGTTCCTGATGCGCGCCGTCGCCGGCGGCCTGGCCGCCGAGCTGCGCATCTCGCAGTGGTTCCTGCTCGTGGCCGGCTTCGGCGCACTGTTCATCGTCAGCGGCAAGCGGTACTCCGAGCTGCACACCCTCGGCAACGGGACCGGCACCCGCCGATCCCTGATCCGCTACACCGCGACCTACCTGCGGTTCGTCTGGAGCGTCGCCGCCGGCGCGACCGTGATGTCGTACAGCCTGTGGGCCTTCGAGGGGGTGCCGACCGAAGGGGTGCCCTGGCACACCATCTCGATCGCGCCGTTCGTGGTCGGCGTGCTGCGGTATGCCGTCGACATCGACGGGGGAACCGCAGCCGAGCCGGAGGACATCGTGCTGCGCGACCGGGTATTGCAGGGGCTGGGCGTGCTCTGGATCGGCGCGATCGTCCTGGGGGTGCTCGGTGTCTGACGACGACCGATTGCTCACCGGCTGGGGCGGCACCGCGCCGTCCCGCGCCCGAGCGGTGACGGCCTGCGTCCACGACGTCGCCGATGCCGTCACGGCGGCCGGACCGCGCGGGATCATCGCGCGCGGCCTGGGCCGGTCCTACGGCGACCCGGCCCAGAACGCCGGCGGGGACGTGCTGGCCCCGCTGCCGTCCCGGATCGACCTCGACGAGGGCACGGGCATCGTGCGGGCCTCCGCCGGGACCAGCCTGCACGAGCTGATCCGTGCCGCGCTCCCGCGCGGCTGGTTCGTGCCCGTGACCCCCGGCACCCGCTACGTCACCCTCGGTGGGGCGATCGCCGCGGACGTGCACGGCAAGAACCACCACCGCGACGGCGGCTTCGGCGCGCACGTGCGCGAGCTGCGCCTGGTCACGGCCGACGGCAGCGAGCGGACGGTCTCCCCCGAGCAGGACGCCGAGCTGTTCTGGGCGACCGTGGGCGGCATGGGTCTCACGGGGGTCATCACCGAGGCGACGGTGGCGATGATGCCGGTGGAGTCGTCGCTGGTACGGGTGCACACGCGCCGCATCGACGACCTGGCCACGTTGATGACCGCGATGCGGGAGGCCGACCGCGCCGCGACGTACTCCGTCGCCTGGATCGACACCCTCGCCCGGGGGCGGCACCTGGGCCGGTCGGTGCTGACCACCGGCGAGCACGCGACGGCGACCGAGGCACGGGCGGCGGGCCGCTCGGGCGCCGGGGTGCCGCGCGAACCGCTGCGCGTGGTCCCGCCCCGCGTGCCCGGTGGCCTGGTCAACCGGGCCTCGATCCGCGCCTTCAACGAGCTGTGGTTCCGCCGCGCTCCCCGGGACCGGCGCGGCGAGCTGCAGGGCATCGGGCAGTTCTTCCACCCCCTCGACGGGATCGCCGACTGGAACCGGCTCTACGGGTCGGCCGGCTTCGTGCAGTACCAACTGGTGCTGCCCGACCGCTCCGAGGACGTGCTCCCGGTCGTGCTCGAACGCGTCGCCGAACGCGGACATCCCTCGTTCCTGTCGGTGCTCAAGCGGCTCGGCGACGAGGGCCCGGGCCTGCTCTCCTTCCCGCTGCGGGGCTGGACCCTGGCGATGGACCTGCCGGCCGGGCGCGACCTCGAGCCGCTGCTGCGCGAGCTCGACGAGCTCGTCCTCTCCGCGGGTGGGCGGCACTACCTGGCCAAGGACGCCCGTATGTCGGCGCACACGTTCGACGCCGGCTACCCCCGAGCGGCCGCCTTCCGTCGGGTGCGCGACCGTGTCGACCCCGACCGGGTCTTCTGCTCCGACCTGGCCCGCCGGCTCGAGCTGTGAGCCGGCGCCGATCCGCTCCGACCGCCCACCGAGGAGGACCACCGTGATCAACGCTCTGGGACGACCCCAGCACGTCCTGCTGCTCGGCGGCACCAGCGACATCGCCCGGGCCGCGGCCCGCGCGTGGGCCCGCGAGTCCGAGGGACTGCGGGTGACCCTCGCGGCCCGACCGGGCGGGGGGCGCGACGCGGCGGTGGCGGAGCTGGAGGCGCTGGGCGCCCGGGTCGCCGTGCTCGACTTCGACGCCGAGGACACCGCCGGCCACCCCGAGCTCGTGCGGCGAGCGGCTGCGGAGCGCGATGTCGACGTCGCGGTGGTCGCCTTCGGCGTGCTCGGCGACGAGGAGCAGGCGTGGCAGGACCACGACAGTGCGGTCGAGCACGCCCGGGTCAACTATGTCGGGGCCGTCAGCGTCGGTGTCCCCCTCGCCGAGCTCGTCCGGCGGCAGGGACACGGCGTGATCGTGGCGCTGTCGTCGGTCGCCGGCGAGCGCGCCCGGCGGTCGAACTTCGTGTACGGCTCGACCAAGGCCGGCATGGACGCCTTCTACGTCGGCCTCGGGCTGGCGCTGCGCGGCACCGGGGCGCACGTCGTGGTGGTCCGTCCCGGTCACGTGCGGACGAAGATGACCGCGGGCCGTGCCGACGCCCCGTTGGCGACCGACCCCGAGGTGGTCGCCGCGGCGATCGTCGACGGGGTCGCCCGGCGCCGCGACATCGTCTGGGTCCCCGGCGCGATGCGTGGAGTGATGTCGGCGATCCGGCATCTGCCGCGACCGGTGTTCCGACGCCTGCCGCTGTGATCGATCGCGTGGGGGTCGGCCGGTGAGGATCGCCGCGATCTGGTCGGTCGTGCTCACCGCCCTGCTGCTCGGGCCGGCACTGGGCCCGGGCTTCGTCCTGACCTACGACATGGTGTGGGTCCCCGACCTCCGGGTCGGTCTCGACGCCTGGGGCCTGGGCAGCGCCCTGCCCCGCGCGGTCCCGTCCGACGCGGTGGTCGGCATCCTCGACGAGGTCGTGCCGGGGGCCTGGCTGCAGACGGGCGTGCTCGCCGGCACTCTGGTCGGCGGCGGGCTCGGGGCCGCGCGGTTGGTGGCGGGCTTGTCGACGGCCGCGCGGCTCGCCGCGGTGACGGTGTGGATCTGGAACCCGTTCGTCGTCGAGCGCCTGGTGATGGGCCACTGGCCGGTGCTGGTCGGGTACGCCGTGCTGCCGTGGCTGGCCGCGGCGGCGATGCGCTGGGCCCGGGGCGGACCGGGGGCCCGGTCGGGCGCGCTCGGACTCGCGGCCCTGCTGCCGATCGGGAGCCTCAGCGCCAGCGCCGGGCTCGCGTCGGCCGTCGTCGTCCTCGCCTTCGGGCTGCGCCGGTCCTGGCGCCGCGACCCGGTCCTCCTGGTGCTGCTCGTGGCCGCCAACCTCCCGTGGGTCGTGTCGGGGCTGGCCCACCGGGCGACCGCCACCAGCGCGGCCGAGGGCTTCGAACTGTTCGCCCTCGCCGGGGAGGGTGGGCTTCCCCCACCCCTGACCGCGCTCGGGCTGGGCGGCGTGTGGAACAGCGAGGTCCTCCCGGACTCCCGGGAGGGGCTGCTCGTCTGGGTCGCGCTCGTCGCCCTGGTCGCCCTCGCCGCGCTGGGGTCCCGGAGCTGGTGGCGTGCGACCGACGCACGTATCCGCACGGCGTACCTGGTCGGGTGGGGCTTCGGCTGGGGGATCGCGGTGCTCACCTGGCTGGCGCCGGGAGCGCTCGGATCGTTGGCGGCGGCCGTCCCGGGGGTGGGCCTGCTGCGCGACGGGTCCCGACTGCTGGGTCTGTGCGCGCTGCTCGTAGTCGTGCTGGTCGCGCACGGCGTCGAGCGGATCGTGCGATCCGACCTCGACCGGGTGCCCCGGCTGGTCCTGGCCGCCGGGCTGGTGGTCCACCCGATCGCCGTCCTGCCCGACGCCGCCTGGGGTGTCGCGGGCAGGCTCGCACCGGTGAGCTATCCCGCGGAGTACGCGCACCTGCGCGCGGCCGTCGGCGACGCGGAGGGCGCGCACGTCGTGCTACTGCCCTTCAGCGCGTTCCGCGCGCCCGCCTGGAACGGGGGCCGGACCGTCCTCGACCCGCTGGCCCGCTATCTGCGACCCGATGCCGTGACCAACGACGAGCTCGTGGTCTCGGGACGGACCCTGGCGGGGGAGGACCCGCGGGCGGCCGCAGTGGCGCGGGCGCTGCAGGCACCCACAGCAGAGGCACGGAGCCGGGAGTTGGCAGCGCTGGGGATCGGGTTCGTGGTGGTGGATCGGACCGCCCCGGGGCCCGCGCCGGATCTGGCCGGCAGGCCGATCTTCGCGGGCCCGACCACCAGCGCCCTGGCGCTGCCGGGTCCGGTGGCGGACCCGCCGCGCGGTGCCTGGCGGCCGGGCGTGGTGACGGCCTGGGCGGCCTTCGGCGCAACCCTCCTCGGCGGGCTCCTCGGCGGGCCGGTCGTGGCGTTGACGCGCAGATTGCGCGAACGTCCGCGGTGAGCATCGCGATCCTGTTACAGTCCACCCCGAACCTTTGAGGGAGGGTAAGCGTGACCAACAGCATTCTGGCTGCCATCGCAGCACTCGTCGTCGGTGGCGGGATCGCCGGCGCGACGGTCTTCGGACTCGTCAGCTCGCAGACGAGCGCACCTTCCGAATCGCCCGGTGACGCTGCCAAGCCCGTGATCCAGTACGGAAGCCGGGGCTGACCGGCCCCGCTCGATCGGGTCCGGGCCGGCGGCCCGCAAGGACTCAGGCAGTGCCCTGGTCGCGACTCTCCACGAGTTCGCCGACCAGGGCACTTTCGAGTACGCCGGCGAAGGCCCGCTGGGAGTGCTCCCAGGAGAAGACGCGGCTGCGCTCCTCCGCGCCGACGCCGAGGCGGTCACGCAGTTCCGGGTCCCGCAGGAGTCGGCCGAGCGCGGCGGTGAACTCCTGCTGGTCGTCGACCAGGATCCCGGACCGGTCGTGCTGCACCGACTCCTGCGTCCCGCCGGCCGCTCGGTAGGCCACGGTCGGCGTCCGGTGCATACCGGCCTCCCCGATGACCAGCCCCCACCCCTCCTTCAGCGACGGCAGCGCGAGGACCCAGGCGCGGCCGTAGATCTCGTGCTTGCGGTCCTCGGCGACGTGGCCCTCGAACACGACGAACGCCTCCGCACCGCGCTCGGTCACATAGGCACGCAGGTTCGCCTCCCACCAGCCGTCCCCGACGATGCGCAGCACGACGTCGGGGAACTCCGCCCGGAGCGCCAGGACCGCATCGACCGCGTGCTCGACCTGCTTGTGGGGCACCAGGCGACCGACCACCGCGACGGTCGGCACCGGAGCCTTCGCGACCGAGGCCGCCGGGGGCGGCTCGGTGCCGTTGTGCACGACCGCGATGCGCTCGGGCGCGACACCCAGCTGCGCCAGCTCGGCCCGGGTGGCGTGGGAGACCGCGACGTACTGGCACGAGCGGTACAACCGGGGCGCGAGCCACCGCTCGATCCACCAACCCACCCGGCCGGCCAGCCCGGGATAGACCACGGGCCATTGCTCGCGGTGCACGTGGTGGACCAGGACCACGACGGGGACCCGCGTGACGAGCCGGCTGAAGAACGGCAGCCCGTTCTGCACGTCCACGACCAGGTCGACCGGGCCGAACCGGCCGCGCAGCAGCCGCAGCATGCCGGCCAGATAGACGGTGGTCTTCGAACCGGCCCGCACGAACCGGATGCCGTCGCGATCCTCGACCGGCGGCGCGGCCGCGTGGGCGGCGGCGAAGACGGTGACCCGCGCACCCCGCGCGACCAGCCCGGCGGCGATCTGCTCGAGGTAGAGCTCGGCGCCTCCGCCCTCGGGGTTCCTGGTGTCGCGCCAGCTGAGGAAGACGACGTGACGACCCGACAACGCTCCGCGATCCAGCACCGGCACAACCTACCGGGGGATTCGCCGACCGCCACCGAAACGCTCGGGTAGGGTCCTCGCGTGCCCGGCTCCCCGACGTATCCCGACACCGGTTGGGCACCGACGATCGGGCGCTCGATCCGGCTGTTCCGGGAGTTCCTCGGCGAGCAGTCCGACCCGGTCCGGTTCTACGACGTGCTGGCCCGCGACTCGGTCGGGTTGGTCGCGGAACACATCGATGTCGACGGTGCCAGGACGCTCGACGTCGGCGGCGGACCGGGTCACTTCCACGCCGCATTCACCGCCGCGGGCGCGGCGTATCACTGTCTCGACATCGACCACGCCGAGCTGGCCGCCTCGTCGTCCATCCCGTCGTCGAGGTCGGTGGTCGGGGACGGCCGCCGGTTGCCGTTCGCCGACGACGCCTTCGACCTGGTCTTCTCCTCCAACGCGCTCGAGCACGTCGCCGAGCCGTGGCGGATGGCCGACGAGATGGTGCGCGTCGCGCGCCCCGGCGGCATCGTCTTCCTCGCCTACACCGCGTGGTACGGCCTGTGGGGCGGGCACGAGACCGCGCCGTGGCACTACCTCGGGGGCGAGTGGGCGCGGGCGCGCTATCGCCGCCGCCACGGCCGGGAGCCGAAGAACAGGTACGGCGAGTCGCTGTTCCGCGTCACCGTCGCCGACGGCCTGCGGTGGGCCCGCGAGCAGCAGGAGGCCGACGTGGTCGCCGCGATCCCTCGCTACCACCCGCGCTGGGCGTACTGGGTCGTCCGGGTGCCGGGCGTGCGTGAGGTGGTGACGTGGAACCTCGCCCTGACGTTGCGGAAGCGATGAGCACCCGCGGACCCGACACCGACGCCGCAGCGGTGAGCCCCACCTCCCGATTGCGGATGATCGGCTACGTCGCCTCGCTCGCGGTGCTGGCGTTCATCCAGCAGCCGGGACGGATCGTGGCCGACACCAAGATCGACCTCGTCGTGGCCCCCTGGCAGTTCCTCGAGCGCGCCGTGTTCGCCTGGGAGCCCCTGGGCGCCTTCGGGCAGCTGCAGAACCAGGCCTACGGCTACCTGTGGCCGATGGGTCCGTTCTTCGTGGTCGGCGACTGGCTCGCCCTGCCCCCGTGGGTGATCCAACGGCTGTGGTGGACGCTGCTGCTGGGGCTGGCGTTCGTCGGCGTGGTGAAGCTGTGCCGCGAGCTGCGGCTCGGCTCGCCGTGGACCCAGGTCGCGGCGGCGTATGCCTTCGTGCTCAGCCCGCGGATCGCCACCCTGATGGGCGCGAGCTCGGTCGAGATCTGGCCCACCGCCCTCCTGCCCTGGGTCCTCCTCCCGCTGGTGCGTGCGAGCCATCGCGGGTCCGTGGTCCGCGGTGCCGCCGCGGCGGCGCTGGTGGTGGCCTGCTGCGGCGGCGTGAACGCGACGGCCGTGTCGGCGGTGCTGCCGCTCGGGGTCATCTGGATCCTGACCCGGGCACCCGGACCGCGTCGCTGGCGTCTGTTGGGGTGGTGGACGCTGTTCACCCTGCTGGCGACCGCGTGGTGGCTGGTCCCGCTGCTGGTGCTGGGGGCCTACAGCGCGCCGTTCCTCGACTACATCGAGAACGCCGCCCTCACGGGCACCCCGCACGACCTCGCCCGCTCGATCCTCGGTGTGGCGAACTGGGTCGCGTACGCCGACCCCAGCACCTACGCGGCCGGCAACCTGCTGGCCACCACGCCCTACCTGCTGGTCGACGCCGCCGCGGTCGCGGCTCTGGGTGTGCTCGGGCTGATGCTGGGGCGCAACCCCCACCAACGGTTCCTCGTGCTCGGACTCCTCACCGGGCTGGTGCTCGTCGGGCTCGGGTACGCCGGGGAGCTCAGCGGCTGGCTCAGCGGCGAGCGGCAGGCGCTGCTCGACGGGGTCCTCTCGCCGTTGCGCAACACCCACAAGTACGACGGCATCATCCGACTGGTCCTGGTCCTCGGGCTGGCGCATGCGCTGGTCGTGGTCCCGCAGTGGTTGCGGACCGTGCTCGGGCCGCGGGCGCGGGTGGCCGGCAACGCGATCGTCGCGATCGTCCTGGTCGGTCTGCTCACGCCGTGGACCGCGTCGCTGGTCGGCACCCACGGCTTCGTCGGCGTCCCGGACTACTGGGAGCAGGCGGCGGCCTATCTCGAGGAGGAGGCGGCCGACCGTCCGGCCCTCGTCCTGCCCGCGGCCGAGTTCGGCTATTACCTCTGGGGCGCCTCCCGCGACGACATCCTCCAGCCGCTGGCGAGCACCCCCTGGGTCTCGCGGACCGTGATCCCGTTGGCCCAGCCGGGCAACGTGACGATGCTCGACGGCATCACGGCCCGGCTCGAGGGCGGGGGACCGGCGGCGGAGCTCACCACCCTGCTGCGCGAGGCGGGTATCGGGCACGTGGTGCTGCGCCATGACCTCGACCGCGTACGCGTGGGTTCGCCCGAGCCCGACCAGGTGCGCCAGCGGCTGCTCGCCACCCCGGGCATCCAGCACGTCGCCTCGTTCGGACCGACCAGCGCCGACGGGGAGACGATCGAGGACGACGGCACCCGGGTCATCACCGGTGACGGACCGGGTGCCGAGCACCCCGCGGTCGAGATCTTCCGTGTGACCGGGGCCCGACCCGCCGCCGTGCTCGTGCCCGACGACGACGTCGCCGTGGTCGCCGGCTCGCCGGGAGCGGTGCCGGCGCGGTCCGTCGGCGCCCGGCTCCATCCGCCGGACGCCGACACGATCGACGAGCTGGTGCTGACCGACTCGTTGCGGCTGCGGGAGAAGGCGTTCCAGGCGGTGCGGTGGAACGACTCGTCCACCCTGCCCCGCGGGTGGGAGGCCGCCGGCTACGGCGCCGAGTTCTTCCACCGCATGTCCGAGGACGACGAGCGCTGGCAGACCGTTGAGACCTGGACGGGCATCGGTGGGGTGCGGGCCAGCAGTTCCCAGGCGTGGTACGGCGCCTTCACGCCGCTGGACCGATCGGCCCACCCGGGTGCGGCTCTGGACGGGGACGACGCGACCTCCTGGCGGTCGGCCCGGGGTGCCCCGATCGAGGACCAGTGGTGGGAGGTCGACCTCGGCGAGGCCCGCGACCTGGCCGCGGTCACCGTGGAGCTCGGGGTCGACTCCGTGGAAGTCCGTCGGCTGCGCCTGACCGCCGGTGACCGGCAGCAGATCGTGCCGGCACCCGCGCCGGGCGAACGGCGCCGCTACCGGCTGGACGGCGGGGCGGTCCGCCACCTGCGGATCGAACCCCTCGGCCCACGGGACGTGGAGTCCTGGAGCTCCTTCACCCTCGCCGAGGTCGGGCTCCCCGGGGTGACGCCCCGGCGGTACCTCGAGCTGCCCGCGCCGCCGGAGGGGGCATCGGTGCCGCAGGTCGAGCTCGCCCGCGACCCCGGGCGACCGACCTGTCTCGACCGCGGCGGCACCCTCGTGTGCCGCTCCGGCTCGGGGGTCCAGGGTGAGGACGGCGATGGACTCAGCCGGCGGTTCGCGCTCGCACGATCGCAGGAGTACGAGGTCACGGGGCGGGTCTCGCTGCGCCGCCACCCGGGGCTCACGGAGGTGCTCGCGGACGCGTCGGGGTGGACGATCACCGCCCCGGGGACCGCTGCGGACGACATCGCCCAGACGCCCTGGGCGCTGGCCGACGGCGACGAGGGCACGACGTGGATCGGCCCCCGCGAGGACGCCGTGATCGAGCTGACCGCGCCGGCACCACGCACGTGGGAGGAGCTGCGGCTCACCCTGGATCCGTCCGCCCCCGCGGCGCGCCCGACGCGGGTGCGGGTCACCGCGGGCTCCCGGGAGCTCACGGCCGCGGTCCCCGACGACGGCGTCGTCGAACTGCCCGGGTGGCGGTCCAAGAGCCTGCGCATCGACATCCTCGACACCGAACGCACCGTCGTCGACCGCGGGGGAGAGCTGAGCGCACCGGGGCCGGGGCTCTCCGAGATCCGGGTCGACGGGGCGGCGCTCGCGCCGCGGCTGGAACTGCCGTGCGGCGCCGGACCCGCCGTGCGGGTGGGGGAGACCTCGATCGCGACCGCCGTGAGTCACGGCCTCGCCGGCCTGCTGCGGGGGGAGGCAGCCACCGTGCGGTGGTGTGCCGACGGCGAGGAGGGCGGCGCGCCGGTCCTCGGGTTGGCGACCGGCACGCACGAGGTCGTGGTCGACCCGACCTCCCTGCTGCGTCCGGAGGACCTCCGCCTGGCCGCGACCGGGAGCACCGGGGCCGGCACCGGCGCCGTCGAGGGGTTGGACCTCGAGCGCGACGGCCGACGGATGCCGACCGCGGTCGAGGTCGACGCGGAGGAGGACTCCCTGCTGGTGCTCGCCCAGAACTTCAACCACGGCTGGCGGGCCCGGCTCGACGGCCGGGTGTTGGAACCGATCCGGGTCAACGGGTGGCAGCAGGCGTGGCGCGTCCCGAGCGGCTCCGAGGGCACGGTCGAGCTGACCTACCCGCCCGAGGCCACCTACCGCGGCGGCCTGATCGCCGGGGCCGCCCTGGCCGGTGTCGTCCTGGTGCTCCTCCTGCTGACCGGGCGGCGCCGGGGACCGCGGTTCACGTCCGCAACATCGGGACTGCCGGCACTGCTCCCGGGGCGCGTGGGGTACGCCGATGCCGCGGTCGCCGTGGGCGCGCTGGGGCTCCTGAGCGGGTGGTGGGGCGTCGCCATCGGCGCCGTG
>JAJUGK010000085.1 GCA_029268205.1 Nocardioidaceae bacterium | reverse complement strand
TCCAGGAGTTCCTCGCCTGGCCGACCGTCGCGGTCGCCTCGGGGTTCATCGTCGTCCTCGCCCTGCTCAACTACCGCGGCATCAGCGAGTCGGTGCGCGCCAACCTCGTGATGACCCTGATCGAGGCCTCGGGACTGATCATCATCACCATCGGGATCCTCACCCTCGTCCGTGGCGAGGCCGACCTCGGGTCGCTGACGACCTTCGACAAGGAGTCCAGCCCGGCGCTGGCGATCCTCGGTGGCGCTCTACGCCCTGCTCGCCGCGACGACCGCGATGGTCGCCGACTTCGACGACTACGCCGGGTCGGAGGGCGCGCTGCTGGAGGTCGTCCGGCAGGGCCCGCTCGACCTGCCGACCTGGCTGTTCGCGCTGATCGCGGTGGCCAATACCTGCCTGGTCGCCCTGATCACCCAGTCGCGGATCCTGTACGGCATGGCGCGCGAGGATGTCGTACCCGGCGTCTTCGCGCGGGTCCGCCGCTCGACGCAGACGCCCTGGTGATCGTCGCCTGCCTCAAGCTCCGCTCGGAGCCCGAGGACCCCGCGCCCGACGGGAGCTTCCGTGCCAATACCGTGCTGCTCTACGTCGGCATCGTCGGCAACATCGGGCTGCTCGGCTACACCCTGGCCACCGACCCGTCGTCGCTGGTCTACTGCGCGGCGCTGCTGACCCTGGGGCTGGTCCTCTATGCGGCGGAGAAGGTCTGGAGCCGCCGACGCGGGGCCAGTTCCTGACGCGGCGTCAGCTAGGGTCGGGGCATGGAGATCCTGCGTCAGATCCTGCTGATCGTGCACATCCTCGGCTACGCCGGGCTGCTCGGCGGACTGCTGGTGCAGCTCAAGGGTCCCTACGCCGTCAACGCGCTGATGCGCGACGGCGCCGGCACGGCCTTCGTCTCCGGACTGCTGCTGGTCGGGGTGCTCGAGGCGGGCGACGCCGCGGTCGACCACGCCAAGATCGGCGTGAAGTTCGCCGTCAGCCTGATCATCCTGGTGCTGGTGATGGCCAACCTGCGCAAGCCCTCGCTGCCGAAGGGGCTCTTCCTCGGCATCGGTGCGCTCGCGCTGATCAACATCGGCGTCGCAGTGCTCTGGAGCAGCGCCCACACGTTCTGAGGTCGGTCCCGCCACCTAGGCTGGGACGACGATGACCGCGCTGTTCCCGATCCCCGCCGCTCCCCGTCCCGACCCCGCCCCCGACCGGGCGGTCGGGCGTTCGCGCGACGAGCTGCTCGAGGGGCTCAACGAGCCCCAGCGGGCCGCCGTCGTCCACGAGGGACACCCCCTCCTGGTGGTCGCCGGTGCGGGCTCGGGCAAGACCCGCGTGCTGACCCGGCGGATCGCCTGGCTGATCTCCCAGCGCGGTGCCCACCCGGGCTCGATCCTGGCCATCACCTTCACCAACAAGGCCGCGGCCGAGATGCGCGAGCGGGTCGAGGAGCTCGTCGGCGCGCGGGCCCGGGTCATGTGGGTCTCGACCTTCCACTCCGCCTGCGTGCGCATCCTGCGCAAGGAGGCCGCCAAGCTCGGGTTCAAGTCCAGCTTCTCGATCTACGACGCCGCCGACTCCAAGCGGCTGATGACGCTGGTGCTGCGCGACCTCGAGATGGACGTCAAGCGCTACCCCCCGCGGGCGGTGCTCAACTGGGTCTCCAACGCCAAGAACGAGCTCAAGGACCCCGAGGACGCGGCGAAGGATGCCGGCAACGGGCAGGAGGAGGCCTACGCCGCGGCGTACGACCTCTACCAGCGGCGGCTGCGCGAGGCCAACGCCCTGGACTTCGACGACCTGATCATGACCACGGTCCACCTCCTGCAGGCCTTCCCCGACACCCGCGACCACTGGCGGCGCCGGTTCCGGCACGTGCTCGTCGACGAGTACCAGGACACCAACCACGCCCAGTACGCCCTGGTGCAGGCGCTGTGCGCGCCCGACCCGGAGATCGACCACGAGGGTGCCGAGCCGGCCGAGCTGATGGTGGTCGGTGACGCCGACCAGTCGATCTACGCCTTCCGTGGCGCCACCATCCGCAACATCCTCGACTTCGAGGCCGACTTCCCCGACGCGACCACGATCCTGCTGGAGCAGAACTACCGCTCCACCCAGACCATCCTCACCGCCGCCAACGCCGTCATCGACCACAACCAGGGGCGCACGCCGAAGCGGTTGTGGTCCGACGCCGGCGACGGCGAGCGCATCGTCGGCTACGTCGCCGACGACGAGCACGACGAGGCGCGGTTCGTCGCCGACCAGATCGACAAGCTCACCGACGCCGGCACCGCACGCCCCGGTGACGTCGCGGTCTTCTACCGCACCAACGCCCAGAGCCGGGTCTTCGAGGAGGTCTTCATCCGCGTCGGCCTGCCCTACAAGGTCGTCGGCGGGGTCCGGTTCTACGAGCGCCGCGAGATCAAGGACGCGCTGGCCTACCTGCGCATGCTCGACAACCCGGCCGACCTGGTCAGCCTGCGCCGCATCCTCAACGTCCCCAAGCGCGGCATCGGCGACCGGGCCGAGGCGTGCGTCGACGCGCTGGCCCAGCGCGAGCGCATCACCTTCTGGGAGGCACTGCAGCGCGCCGAGGAGGCCCCCGGCATCGCCAGCCGCTCGGTCAACGCGATCCGGGCGTTCGTGACGATGGTGACCGATGCCCAGCAGCTCGTCGCAGCCGGCGAGCGCGTCGACATCGTCCTGGAGCACGTGCTCGCCTCCTCCGGCTACCTCGCCGAGCTCGAGGCCTCCGACGACCCGCAGGACGAGACCCGGGTCGAGAACCTCGCCGAGCTCGTGGCGGTCGCCCGGGAGTTCGCCGACGACCCCGTCCTCGGTCCGTCCGCCGACCCCGCCGACGTCGAGGCCGGCACCGCCCCCACCCCCGAGCTGCGCGACTTCCTCGAGCGGGTCGCCCGCGTCGCCGACGCCGACCAGATCCCCGATCAGCCGGCCGAGGGGGAGGACTCCGGCGTCGTCACGCTGATGACGCTGCACACCGCCAAGGGGCTGGAGTTCCCGGTGGTGTTCCTGACCGGCCTCGAGGACGGCATCTTCCCGCACCAGCGCTCCCTGGGCGACCGACCCGAGCTGGAGGAGGAGCGTCGGCTCGCCTACGTCGGCATCACCCGGGCCCGCGAGCGGCTCTACGTCTCCCGTGCCGTCGTCCGCTCCGCCTGGGGCGCGCCGATGCACAACCCCGCCTCCCGTTTCCTCGACGAGCTCCCCGTCGACCTCGTCGACTGGGAGCGCACGGAGGCCCAGCAGACCCAGTGGTCCCGGCCGGTGCTGCCCAAGCTCCAGCCGCGCGGGGCCGCCGCCGTACGCCGCTTCGGGGCCGCCGCGGCCAGGGCCGACGCCGCCGCCCGCGCGACCAAGACCCGCGAGGTCCCCTCCCTCGACGCCGGCGACCGGGTCCAGCACGACACCTTCGGTCTCGGCACCGTCGTCGTCGTCGAGGGCGTCGGCGACCAGGCCGTCGCCTCCGTCGACTTCGGCTCCGAGGGCGTCAAGCGCCTGCTGCTGCGCTACGCCCCCGTCGAGAAGCTCTGAGGGGAGCCAGTTTCACCACATATGTGGTGAAACTGGCGGAATCGACGCCGAAATCGTGTCGGAAGCACCAAAATCACCACATATGTGGTGACTTTGGCTCGCGTTGACGGAGCAGGGTCAGGGCGTGACGCCGTGGACCAGCAGCGCGCTGAAGGGGTCGACCGGGTCGCCGGCACCGGGGCGCACCTCGAGGTGCAGGTGCGGGCCGGTGGAGCGGCCGGTGTTGCCGACGGTGCCGATCTGCTGGCCCGGGACGACCCGCTCGCCGACGGAGACGCCGACCGAGGACTGGTGACAGAACCACAGCTCGGTGCCGTCCTCGAGGGTGACGATCGTGCGGTTGCCGTAGGCGCCCGCGTAGCCGGTCTCGGTGACCTCGCCCGCGGCGATCGCGTAGATCGGGGAGCCGTGCGGTGCGGCGAAGTCGAGGCCGGTGTGGGAAGAGGCCCAGAGGCCGAACTGGCCGAAGCGCGCGGTGAGCCGGTAGGTGCCGGGCTTCAGCGGCGCGGTCCAGAGGTTCTTGGCCAGCTCGTCGGACCAGGACTGCGCGCTCATCGCCAGCTTCTGGACCCGCGCGTCGCGCTCGACCATCTGGGCGTCGGCGGCGTCCTGGAGCTCGGCGTCCGCGGCGTCGGCGAGCGCCTGGCGTCGGGAGTCCCGGCTGACGGCCTGCTGCCGGTTGGCGAGCGCGGCGGAGATGTCGCTGCCCGCGGCGCGCGCGCTGGCCTGGGAGAAGTCGATGGGGGAGGAGTCCTTGCCGCCGAGGGTGACGGCGCCGCCGGCGGCCAGCAGCAGGGCGGCCGCGCCGACCGCGGTCGGGACCGAGGCCAGGCCGGGGGCTCCTCCGCTGCGCTTGCCGGCGTGACCGGGCTTGGTGGCGCGTCGCTTGCCGCCTCCGGTGTAGCCGACGGTCGAACGGGGTACGGCAGGGGTGACGGTGCCGCGGGAGCGTTCACGCTTCCCAGCGCGGTGGTTGCCCATGCACGTCCTTTGATCGTCGATGGGGATCTCATCGGTCGGCAGCGCTCGCCGGCGTCTCTGGGCACACAACGACTCAGGGACTGACAGGGTCACGCAGTCAGACACCATAACGAAAGCGTTAACTGCGTGCGACCCGGTCTCCACAACCGGTGTCGGGTCAGCTGCCCGACGTGCGGACGCGTTCGAGGTGCGCGGCGATCAGCTCGGCCAGCCGCCGACCGTGGGTCGGAATCAGGAAATGTCCGACATCGAGTGATTCCCGGACCAGGTCGCGGCAGCGAACCTCCAGGTCAGCGAGGGATCCGCGGGTCACGAAGCCGTCGCGCTCCAGGACGACCAGTTGCACTGGCACCGTGGTGATCCAGCGCTTGGGCCGGCCGATCCCGCCGAAGACGTTGGCGCGGTAGAGCCGTACGGCGTGGCGAGCATCACTGGCCAGGTGCTCGGCGTGCTCGAGGTGGACGAGGGTCGGGTCGAGCCATCCGGTGGGCGGCCGACGCGCAGACAACGCCCGCGGACTGAAGGCGGCCTCGGCCAGGCCCGGCACGAGGAAGACGCCGACGTACCACGAATGCGCCAGCTGGCTCAGCCGCGTGCGCCAGGTGCCGACGCGGCCCCGGGCCAGGTCGGCGAGGTGGTCCAGCGGGGGGCCGCTGACCGAGGTGAACGACGCGATCCGGCCGGCGAGGCGCTCATCGCCGCTCGCCTCCGCGGCGATCGCCTCCCACAGCTGCACCGAGCCCCAGTCGTGGCCGGCCAGGTGCACCGAGGCCCCGGGGCAGGTGGCGTCGAGCACCGCGACCAGGTCGTCGACGAGCAGGTCGGCGCGGTAGTCCTCGGTGCGCGCGGGACGACTCGACCGCCCGGCGCCGCGGTAGTCGTAGGTGATCACGTGCAGGGAGGGGTCCCGCTGGAGGAGCGCGGCGACGACCGGCTCCCAGACGTCCTGCCGCTCGGGATAGCCGTGGAGGAGCAGCAGGTGGGTCCCGGCCGCGTCGGCGGGGGCGCCGTACTCCCGTACGGCGAGGGTCACCCGGGGCGAGGACGAGGCGACGACCTCGCGCTCCCGGTGCGGCACCGTGGGCGAGACCTGCGGGGGGAGGGGAGCGCCGGATCCGGGCGCGGAGCCACCGGTCATGTGATGGACCCTACGTGTCGGTGACTGCGATCACCCATTAGTGTCGGTGCGAATCTGCCCCGTGCCGCGCCCGGGCCAACCCTGCCCGGCGGACATCGATGAGAACGGGTGAACCGTGGATCTGATGGAGTACCAGGCGAAGGAGCTCTTCGCCAAGCATGGCGTCGCGACCACCCTCGGCGTCGTCGTCCAGACGGCCGAGGAGGCCAGGGCCGCCGCCGAGCAGCTGGGCGGCGTGACCGTCATCAAGGCCCAGGTCAAGGCCGGCGGCCGCGGCAAGGCCGGTGGCGTCAAGATCGCCAAGACCGCCGAGGAGGCCGAGCAGCACGCGGCCAACATCCTGGGGATGGAGATCAAGGGGCTGCGGGTCAACCGCGTCCTGGTCACCCCGGCGACCCCGCCGGAGGAGGAGTACTACTTCTCCTTCCTGCTCGACCGCGCCAACCGCCAGTACCTCTGCATCGCCAGCGTCGAGGGCGGGGTGGAGATCGAGGAGGTCGCCAAGACCAACCCCGACGCGGTCAAGCAGATCCCGATCGACCCGGGCACCGGTGTCGACGCGGCGAAGGCGCGCGAGATCGCGACCGCGGCGAAGTTCCCCGAGCCGGTCCTCGAGCAGGCCGTGGAGATGATCGAGAAGCTCTACACGGTCTTCGTCGAGGAGGACGCCACGCTGGTCGAGGTCAACCCGCTCGCGCGGCTGGCCGGCGACAAGCTGGAGGCCCTCGACGGCAAGGTGTCGCTCGACGACAACGCCTCGGAGGTGCGCCACCCGCACCACGAGGACTTCGAGATCCGCGAGGAGGCCGACCCGCTCGAGGCGAAGGCCAAGGAGCTCGGCCTCAACTACGTCAAGCTCGACGGCGAGGTCGGCATCATCGGCAACGGCGCGGGTCTGGTCATGTCGACCCTCGACGTCGTCGCGTACGCCGGTGAGGCGCACGGCGGCGTGAAGCCAGCCAACTTCCTCGACATCGGCGGCGGCGCCAACGCCCAGGTGATGGCCAACGGCCTCGACGTCATCCTCAACGACCCCCAGGTCAAGAGCGTCTTCGTCAACGTCTTCGGCGGCATCACCGCCTGCGACGAGGTCGCCAACGGCATCAAGGGTGCCCTGGAGATCCTCGGTGACGCGGCCACCAAGCCGCTCGTGGTCCGGCTCGACGGCAACAACGTCGAGAAGGGTCGCGCGATCCTCGACGAGCTGAACCACCCGCTGGTCACGCAGGTCGACACCATGGACGGCGCGGCCGACAAGGCCGCCGAGCTGGCCAACGCCTGAGCCCGAGAGAGCGAGACGAAGAATGTCGATCTACCTGAACGCAGACTCCAAGATCATCGTCCAGGGCATGACGGGCGGGATGGGCTCCAAGCACACCACCCTGATGCTCGAGGCCGGCTCCAACATCGTCGGCGGGGTCAACGCCCGCAAGGCCGGCACCACCGTGGAACTGGGCGGCAAGGAGCTGCCCGTCTTCGGTGACGTCAAGGAGGCGATGGAGAAGACCGGCGCCGACGTGTCGGTGCTGTTCGTGCCGCCGGCCTTCACCAAGGCCGCCTGCATCGAGGCCATCGACGCCGGCATCGGCCTGATGGTCGTCATCACCGAGGGCGTGCCGGTGCAGGACACCGCGGAGGTCTGGTCCTACCTGCAGAGCGAGGCCAACCACGCCGGCACCCGGATGATCGGTCCCAACTGCCCGGGCATCATCACCCCGGAGGAGTCCCTGGCCGGCATCACCCCGCACACCATCGCGGGCAAGGGTCCCATCGGCCTGGTCTCCAAGTCCGGCACGCTGACCTACCAGATGATGTACGAGCTGAAGGACTACGGGTTCTCCACCGCCATCGGCATCGGCGGCGACCCGGTCATCGGCACCACCCACATCGACGCGCTGCAGGCCTTCGAGGACGACCCGGAGACCAAGGCGATCGTGATGATCGGCGAGATCGGCGGCGACGCCGAGGAGCGCGCGGCCGACTACATCAAGGCCAACATCACCAAGCCGGTCGTCGGCTACGTCGCCGGCTTCACCGCGCCCGAGGGCAAGACCATGGGCCACGCCGGCGCCATCGTCTCCGGCTCCTCGGGCACCGCGCAGGCCAAGAAGGAGGCCCTCGAGGCCGTGGGGGTCAAGGTCGGCAAGACGCCGTCGGAGACCGCCCAGCTGATGCGGGAGATCATGCAGAGCCTCTGAGGCTCGCCGCAGCACTGAACAACCGGACGGGCCCGGAGCCCGCCCACGCTCAGCGTGGGTGGCTCCGGGCCCGTTCGTTCAGCGGTTCGGTCAGGTGACCGGGTTCCTGACGGCGTAGGCGGGGTCGGCGTAGGCCCGGCTCGCGAGGACCTCGGCCAGCACCTCCGTCGCCCGGTCGACGTCGGCGAGGGTCGTGTAGAGGGGTGCGAAGCCGAACCGGGCGATGTCGGGGTCGCGGAAGTCGCCGACGACGCCGCGATCGATCAGCGCCTGCACGAGGCCGTAGGCATGCCGGTGCCGGAACGACACCTGGCTGCCGCGGCGTGGCTGCTCGCGCGGGGTCACCACCTCGATCTGCTCGGCCGGGAACCGCTCGCGCAGGGCATCGACGCGGTCGAGGAACCGGTCGGTGAGCTGCAGCGAGGCGGCCCGGAGCCCGGCGGTCGTCACCCCCTCGAACGCCGTGAGCGCCGCCTCCAGCGCGCTGAGCGCGAGCACCGGCGGGGTGCCGACCCTCAGGCGCCCCACACCGGGGCTCGGTTCGTGGTCCAAGCGCATGGCGAACGGTGCCGCGTGGCCCATCCAGCCGGCCACCGGCGGGTCGAGGTCGGCCTGCAGGTGCGGCGCGACCCAGGCGTACGCAGGGCTCCCCGGGCCGGCGTTGAGGTACTTGTAGGTGCATCCCACCGCCAGGTCGGCGCCCGCGTCGGCCAGGTCGACCGGGACGGCACCGGTGGAGTGGCACAGGTCCCACTGCATGAGCGCGCCGGCCTCGTGGACCAGCGCGGTGACGGCCGGCAGATCGAACATCGCCCCGGTGCGGAAGTCGACATGGGTCAGCGAGACCAGCGCGACGTCCTCGTCGAGGGCGGCGGCGACCGCGGTCAGCCCGCCGTCGTCGCCGGGACCCGCGCACCACCGCACCTCGAGCCCGAGCAGCCGGGCCACCGACGTGATCACGTACGCGTCGGTGGGGAAGGTCGTGCGGTCCACGACGAGGACCCGCCGCCCGGGCCGCTGACGGGCGCCGGCGACCGTGGTGGCGAACAACGACTGGCTGGTCGACTCGCCCACGTGCACGTCGGCGGCGTCGACGCCGAGCAGCGGAGCCAGCAGCGCCGCACACCGGCCGACCAGGTCGATCCAGCCGCTGCCGGGTGCGCCACCCGGGACGCGGTTCCACGACCCGATGAGCCCGGTGCCCCACTCCCGCTCGACGACCTCGCCGAGGCGCGCGGGCACGGCCCGCGGCAGCGCACCCAGGGAGTTGCCGTCGAGGTAGACGACGCCGTCGGGCAGGGCGAATCGCTCGCGCCGCCAGCCCGGGGCCGTCACAGCTCCGCCAACCGCTCGAGGGCCCGCTCGGCCAGGGCGACGAAGGCCTCTTCGTCCATGCCGGCCCGATCGGTCGGGATGAAGGTCACCTGAGCCACCCGCGCACCCGCGCGGACCAGCGCCGTGCGGAACCGCACCGCCTCGTCCTCCGACACCTCGGTGGTCACGTCCCACACCCGCAGCTCGATGGCCCGCTTGCCGCGTCCCTCCGTCCGGTTGGTGATCCGCCGGACGGTGCTGGCCAAGTCGCGGTCGCCGCACCCGTCGAGCTGGGAGCCGGCACGGTCGAGCACCGTCGCCGCGCGCCGCGGGCTGCCGAACACGCCGTACGACGTCGAGACCCCGAACTCCGAGGGGAGGTCGGCTTCGGGGATCACGAACGTACGGCTGCGCCCCCGGTCGGCCCCCGCACGCGGGAAGTCGGTGTCGTCGCACGTCGTCACCGCGGGGTTGGGGGTGGCCCGGGCGGGCGAGGAGCCGACCCAGGGGCGTTCGATCCGCCCGACCGGCGGCAGGTCGACCACCGCGATCAGCCCCGGCTCCTCGCCGGCCTCGAGCGGAGGGATGCGCTCGACCGCGCCGACCGGGGCGCACGTGCCGGCCACGGGCGAGACACACAGGTCGCCGATCGCGGTGGCCAGCAGCTGGGCAGTCCGGCGCGGCGGGACGCTGCGCTCGCCCGGCGCGGAGACCACCAGGGTGCTCGTGAGCCGGCCGGTGCGGCCCACCGCGACGGTGTAGGTCGTCTGCGGACGCTCGGCCACCCGGAAGGTGAACAGGTACGCCTCGTCGGCGGCGTGCAGCACCCGATGGGTCCGCAGCAACTGGAGCCGGGCGACCCGGCAGCCGGCGAACCACGAGGTCAGGGTGGCGAACGTCCCGCGCGCCTCGGACTCGGTGTTGCTGAGCTCGACCGTCTGGACCACCGTGCGCGGACCCGGACGCTCGGGCGCATCGGTCTCCTCGAACCTGCGGACCAGGGCCCGGGTGCCGTCCGGGTCGGCGAAGCGTGCCTGCTGGCACACGAAGTTGATGCCGTCGCCGCGGGTGTTGTCACCGGTCGAGCGGACCGTCCACGAGCTGCTGGCCGGCTCGCCGTCGAGGTCGTCGAGCTCGTCCTGGGCCAGCAGCATCGACCGGGCGAGGTCGGGGGTGGGGGCGGGCGACTCCCCGGTGCGGTCGGCGCCCGCCGTGACCGGGCTGTGCACCAGACTGCCCGCGCCCAGGACCAGCGCCACCGCCACGACCGAGGCCACCAGGGTGTGGGTACGACGCCGCTTGTCACCGGCGCGCCGGACCAGCGGTGGTCGCGGCAGGACGACGCCCACGGTCTCCCGATCGAGGTCGGCGAGCAGCCCGTCGATCCGCTCCGGCTCGACGCCGAGGCCCTCGCTCAGCGCGGCGACGCCCTGCTGGAGCCGCTGGGCGGCGGTCGCCAGCGGCAGGCCGAGCTCGCGCGCGGACCGCGACATCGGGACGCCGGCGAGGTGGCGCAGCAGCACCGCCCGCCGCTGGGTCGGCTCCAGACCGGCTAGCCCACCGAGGACCTCGCGGTTGATCGGGTCGAGCGCCTTGTCGCGCCGGCCGAGCCGGGCGGTGTGCCGGCGCTGGGCGCGCCGCCACGCCCGCGGCCGCACCCAGTCGAGCGGGTCGTCGAGGTGGGAGACCTTGCGCCAGTGGTGCCACGCGGCGGTGTAAGCCTCCCGGACCCCGGCCCGGGCCGCGGCGACGTCGCCGGTCAGCGCGAAGGTCGAGACCAGCAGACCGCCGCGGGTCCGCAGATAGAAGTCGTCGAAGGACCTCTCCTCCGCGACCGACCGCGCGCGTGCGCCCGCGCCCCTGCCCAGCTTCGCCATGACGGATGCACGCTACCCGTCGGCGCGCCTGGCCGGAGGCCCCCGGGCGGTCGGGGACGATGGCCGACGTGACCGACCTGATCAGCCGACCCCGCCGATCCGGACCGTCCGCCGACGCCGACGGTGCCGGGTCACCGCTCGCCGTGACCGCCAGCCTCGCCGGCCTGCGCGCCGGGCTCGGCCCGCTCCTGCTGTGCGCCGGACTCGCCGTCGTCGGTTGGTTCGCCGCCGACGCCGGGGCGCACGGCACCACCCGCGACGCGCTCCGCGTCGGCGCGGACGCCTGGCTGCTGGGGCTCGGCGCCGGTCTCGACCTGGGTGGGGCGAGCATCGGCGTCGTCCCCCTCGGCATCACCGCGATCGCCCTGCTCGGCGCCTGGCGCGCGGGCCGGCGGCTCGGCGGCCGCCCCGAGGTCGACGCGCGGACACTG
>JAJUGK010000084.1 GCA_029268205.1 Nocardioidaceae bacterium | reverse complement strand
TCGGGGTCAGCAGCTGGCGCGGGCGCGGTAGACCCCGCTCGGGCTCAACCCGACGAAGCCGCGCACCCGGAACCGGGTGTAGCGCTGCACCGTGCCGCCAGGGCACTCGACCGCCCGGGGGCGCGCCAGCACGATCGCCCCGCGCCGCCATTCCGTGCACTGCGACCAGCACAACCGCACCTTGCCGCGCGCGCGGACCTTGCGACCGCCCCAGTTCTTCCACCGCGCCTTGCGCACCTGGTAGCGGCTGGTGGTGCTGAGGGGGAAGTTCATCCGCTTGCGCGGCCGCTGCAACCGACGCCACGCGTCCTGGGTGCCGGCGGTGGCGTCCAGCGGGATCGGATAGACCCAGGCCACCGGCGAGCCCGGCGCATCGGCCAGGCGTACGGCGGCGCCCGACTGCGCGCTCGGCGCGTCGGCCGGCGGGGCGTCCGGCGTCGCCTGGGCGACCGTCGCCCCCGTCATCGTCGTGGCGATGATGGCCATGACCGCCACCGCGCATCGGAGCCCGCGCCCCATGTCCAGCCCTCCAGCACTCGTCCGGCCCCGAGCGGGCCCGGGCCATCCTATGCGCCGGCGCCGTTCGGCGCCGGGGTTCGCCACACCCGGCCCGGTTCGGTCGCGGGTGAGGAGGGCTGTCCCTCGTCGATGATCGCGGTGGCGGGACCTCCCGGTCCTACTCGACGGTGACGCGGAAGCGGTCCCTCACGTTGGGTCCGTCGGGGTTGACGCCCACGACCCGGAGCGCGCGGACGCCCTTCTGTTGCAGGACGAGGCGGACGCCGAACTCCCCGTTGGCGCGGGCGGTCACGGCGGCGCCCTTGAGGGTCCGCCACCGACCGTCGCGGCGGGTCTGGACCTTGACCGTGCGACCGGCTGCGGGCTTGCCGGAGTGGATCCACACACCCTTGACCCGGAACTGCTCACCGGAGGAGACGACCCGCTTCGGCGCGAGGACCGCGATGCCCTCGTCGGGGCAGGCGCAGGCATGGGCGGGCGCCAGCGTGAGGGCGACCGGGGAGAGCGCGCCGAGGGTCACGGCGGCGGCGAGGACGTGGGCGAGGCGGGAGGTACGGACGGGATGTGACATGGCGGGTGCTTTCTCGACGACGGACCGGTCCATCGGGTCCGACTCCAAGACGCGGCCGGGGACGTCCGGGTTGCATCAGGCCAGCGCTGCCCGGCTCTGCTTGACGTCGTCGAGGATCCGGATGACGTTGGCGGTGGACGCCAGCAGGGCGCCGTACACCGGCCAGTGCAGCTGCGGGAGACCGTCGTCCGACAACCGCTCGGTCAGGTCCTCGAGCTCGGCGAGCAGGTCCGCGGACCCGGCCTCGGGCTCGGAGACCCAGGTGCCGATGTCGCCGAGGACGCACGACCAGCGGCGCCGGAATTCGGGGTCCCACTCCTGCTCGGCCTCGATCGCCTCGGCGACGAACCGGGTGAGCGCCCGGGCGTGGGCGACGCCGTCCTCGAGGCGGAGCAGGACGTGCCGGCCGCGGTCGGCGTCGAGCGTCGAGCGCGCGTCGAGACGGCGACGGGGGTTGGCCCACTGGCTCTCCCGCGCGAAGGACAGCTGGTCGGCGGCGTGGTCGAGCACGTTGTCGATCTCGAGGGTCTCGTCGAGCCAGGCGTCGACGGTCTCGACGGTCACGTCCTCGTCGAAGTCGTCACTGATGCGTGCCAGGAGGGCGGCGAGCCCGTCGAGCGCCTCGTCGATGGCACCCTCGGCGAGCCGATCGTCGAGCGGCGGCCGCACCACGACGTTGACCAACAGTCCCACGAGTACGCCGATGCCGGTGTCGAGGAACCGGTGCAGCAGGAGCATCTCCTGGTCGACCGATCCGGCGGTGATGACGAACACCGCCGTCGTCGCGACCGTCACGCCCTCCTGCCGGATCAGCGGGGTGCGCGCGATGACCAGGCCGGCGAGCACGGCCGCGCCGAGCGAGAGCAGCCCGAGACCGAGCAGCTGCACGGCCACGAACGACACCACGATCCCGATGCCGGCGGCGAGCACCGACTGGGTGCCGCGCCAGAACGTGCGGTAGACGGTCGCGTGCACCGTCAGCAGCGCGACCCACGCGGCCAGGAATCCCTGCTTGAGCTCGAAGACATGCGTCGCCACCCACCACGCCAGCACCGTCGCGACGGTGGTCTTGACCACCTGCATGACGTCGGTCTGCACGTCGGGCCGGCGCAGTGCTGCGAGCAGCGCACGCCCCCGTCCGCGGAGCCTGTGGTCCGCGCCGTCGTCCCTCCCCATGCCCTGCGCCTACCCCCGGAGCGCCCGGTTCCACACCACGGGGCGTCGTTGTCGGCGTCCGAGCGCCAGGGATCGGAGCTCGGACCCAGGTGGTGCGCCGGTCGGCTCAGCCGCTCGTCCCGTGTCGTCCCGCCCCGTCACGGAACCGCTGCGCCCCGGCGATTGCACCGTCGGCGGTGGCGTCGGCCAGCGAGATCACGCCGTGGGCGTGCTCGATGGCCAGCGCGTCCTCCTCGGCGAGCCCCCACTGCTCCAGCACCGCGAGCCGGTCGTGGCGCAGGCAGGTCTGCGGCAGGGACGCCAGGTGCTCGGCCAGTGCGAGCGCCGCAGCGAGCGCCGTACCGGCCGGCACGACCCGGTTGGCCAGCCCGATCGCGAGCGCCTCGTCGGCATGCACCTCGCGACCGGTCAGGATCAGGTCGAGGGCGCGGGACTGCCCGACCAACCGCGGGAGGCGTACGGTGCCGCCGTCGATCAGCGGGACGCCGAAGCGCCGGCAGAACACCCCCAGCACCGCATCGTCGGCGACGACGCGCAGGTCGGCCCAGAGTGCGAGCTCGAGGCCGCCGGCGACGGCGTACCCCTCGATCGCCGCGACCACCGGCTTCGACAGCCGCAGTCGCGTGCAGCCCAGCGGGCCCGGTCCGTCGGGTGCGACCCGGTTGCCCCGTCCGGCCGCGACGGCGTGCAGGTCGGCGCCGGCGCAGAAGGTGTCCCCCGCGCCGGTCAGCACGGCGACGCGGGCGTCCGGGTCGGCGTCGTACGCCACGAACGCGTCGTGCAGCGCGTCCGCGGTCGCACGGTCGACGGCGTTGCGCACCCCGGGTCGGTCGATGGTGATGACCGTGACCGGCCCGGTGTGCTCGACGCGGACGGGCGGGTGCGGCTGCTCGGTCATGGGCCGCAGTGTGGCACCCGGAGCCCGGTCCTGCCGGTCAGGACGGGAGCCAGATGCCCCGCAACCGACCGACGGTGCGCATCCGCTCCTCGGCGAGCAGATCGGCGGCCCGCGCGGGGGTGGTGTGCTCCTCCTCGGCCAGCGCGAGGATCCGGTGGGTGGTGGTGAAGATGTCGTCGACCCGCTGGCGGGCACGGTCGAAGGAGAAGCCGCGCAGCTCGTCGGCCACCTGGATCAGCCCGCCGGCGTTGACGCAGAAGTCGGGGGCGTAGCGGATGCCGCGGTCGTGCAGCTGCTTGTCGATGCCCGGGTGGGCGAGCTGGTTGTTGGCGGCACCGCAGACCACACGCGCCCCCAGCACCTCCACGACCTCGTCGGTCAACGCGTGGCCGAGCGCGCAGGGTGCGTAGACGTCGAGCGGTGCGGCGACCAGCGCGTCGGTGCTCTCCAGCACCTCCACCTCGGGATGCTCGGCGACCACCGCCGCGGTCGCGGCGGCCGCCACGTCGGTGATCAGGACGCGGGCGCCGTCCTCGACCAGGTGCCGGACCAGATGGGAGCCCACCTTGCCGACCCCCGCCACACCGACGGTGCGTCCGGACAGGCTGGGGTCGCCCCAGGTGGCCTCCGCCGCGGCGCGCATGCCCTGGAAGACGCCGTACGCCGTGAGCACCGAGGAGTCGCCGCAGCCCCCGGCGGCCCGGGTGCGGCCGGTGACGAAACGGGTCTCCCGCCCGACGAGGTCCATGTCGGCGCTGGTGGTCCCGACGTCACAGGCGGTGTAGTAGCGCCCACCGAGCGATTCCACGAAGCGGCCGTAGGCGCGCAACAGCCCCTCGCTCCGGAGCTCGCGCGGGTTGCCCAGGATGACCGCCTTGCCGCCCCCGAGGTCGAGACCGGCCAACGCCGCCTTATAGGTCATGCCGCGGGACAGCTCGCAGACGTCGGCCACGGCGGCGTGCTCGTCGGCGTAGGGGAAGAACCGCGTGCCGCCGAGGGCGGGGCCGAGGGCCGTGGAGTGGATGGCGATCACGGCGCGGAGGCCGGTGGCCTCATCGATGCACCAGGTGAGTTGCTCGTGCTCGGCGGCGAGTTCGAAGAACGTGGTCATGGTGGTGACCCTTCCGGATGTCGGCCCGCAGGGGTGCGCGGGTCAGGGGATGCGAACGGACCACCGCCGGGGTGTGGCGCTGGTCACAGCACCACTGTAGGAGAAACCGCCGCAGATCGCCCCCAGGGCAACTCGTGCCTCGCCGGTATCCATCTGGCAGATTCCGGCGCGCGGAGCCGCCGGGGGTGCGACACTCCTCCCTAGCCGGGCGCGTGCCCGGCGCGACGCACGAGGAGGACCCCGATGAGCATGCGACCCGTGGAGTCGGAGCCGTTGCTCACGCCAGCAGAGGTCGCCGCGATGTTCCGGGTCGACCCGAAGACGGTCACCCGGTGGGCGAAGGCCGGCAAGCTCAGCTCGATCCGCACGCTCGGCGGACACCGGCGCTACCGCGAGTCCGAGGTCCGCGAGCTGCTCGCCGGGATGGTTCCCGATCAGCGCTCGAGCGACGAGGACTGACTCCCGCCCCCACCGACCCGGCGGATCGCGCGGGCGTTCCCGGCTGGGTGCGCACACGACAGCCGGACCCGCGCGAGGCGGGTCCGGCGATGTCGTGTCGTGAGCCCCTGCGCTCAGGCAGGGCGGAGCAGCGTCAGTCGCGACGGTCGGTGTCGTCCGACCAGTAGTCGCGCTCGTCGGAGTCGCGCTCCTCTGAGCGCGCCTTCTGCGACGCCAGCTCCTGGGCGAGCGCGCTGAGGTCCGTGTCGTGAGACCGGTACTTCAGCTCGCGTGCCACCTTGGTCTGCTTCGCCTTAGCTCGGCCGCGCCCCATGGGTCGACCCCCTCGCACACTTGGCCGGCGCTGCGGCTCACCGCGCGTCCGGGCTGCTCATCGAATTCGTCCTGGCTCCACCGTACCTGATCGGTGGGGAGCAGCGCCGCCGGGTTCAGCCGCGGTGCGCGCCGACCAGCGTGACCGAACCGGGCGCGCGGTCGGCACCGGCGGTGGAGACCTCGCCGCAGACCCACGAGGGCACGCCGCGCGCGGTCAGCAGCGAAGCTGCCCCGTCGGCGTCCTCGGGCGCGACGACCGCGACCATCCCGACCCCGCAGTTGAGCGTCTTCTCCAGGTCGGCCTCAGCGACGTCACCGACCTCGCGCACCAGCTCGAACACCGCCGGCCGCGACCAGGTCGACCGGTCGATCGTGGCGGCCAGCTCCTCGGGCAGGACCCGGGCCAGGTTGGCGGCCAACCCACCACCGGTGACGTGCGACATCACGCGGGTCTCGGTGGCGCGGGCGAGCTCGAGGCAGTCCTTGGCGTAGATCCGGGTCGGCTCCAGCAGCTCCTCCCCCAGACGGCGGCCGAGCTCGGGTACGTCGCGGTCGAGCGCCCAGCCGGCCCGCTCCAGCAGCACGTGCCGCACCAGCGAGTAGCCGTTGGAGTGCAGGCCGGAGGAGGCCATCGCGACGATCGCGTCACCGGGGCGTACCCGCCCGGGACCGAGCAGTTGGCTGGCCTCGACGACCCCGGTGGTGGAGCCCGCCACGTCGTAGTCGTCGGGACCGAGCAGTCCCGGGTGCTCGGCGGTCTCGCCGCCCAGCAGCGCGCAGCCGGCCACGACACAGGCCTCGGCGATGCCCTTGACGATCTGCGCGATCCGCTCCGGAACGACCCGACCGGTGGCGATGTAGTCGGTGAGGAAGAGCGGCTCGGCGCCGCACACGACCAGGTCGTCGACGAGCATGCCGACCAGGTCGAAGCCGATGGTGTCGTGCTTGTCCATCGCCTGCGCGATGGCGACCTTGGTGCCGACGCCGTCGGCCGAGGTGGCCAGCAGCGGGCGTTCGTAGGCCTTGAGCGCGGAGGCGTCGAAGAGCCCGGCGAAGCCGCCGATGCCACCGACCATCTCCGGCCGGCGGGCCTGGTCGACCCAGACCTTGATCAGCTCGACGGCACGGTCCCCGGCCTCGATGTTGACGCCGGCGGACTCGTAGGTCGCGCCCGTGGCGTGGGGGTCGGTCATCGTCGCGGCTCCAGGTCGGGGTCGGGGCGGGTTCAGGGACGGTCGAGCGCGTCGGTCGCGCCGCCGCCGGTGAGGGAGGCGACCAGTCCGTCGATGTCGGTGCGCACGGCGCTGGCGTGGTCGGGATCGGTGGCGAGCTCGAGCACGTTCTTGCCGAGGTGCCGCTCACCGGGGAGCGGGATCGGGTACTGCCCGTCGAAGCATGCACGGCACAGCTTGTCGGCCGGCACCGCGGTCGCCTCGGTGAGCTCCTCGAGCGAGATATAGGCCAGGGAGTCAGCGTCGATCGAGCGGCAGATCTCGTCGACCGCGAGCCCGTTGGCGATGAGCTCGGCGCGGGTGGCGAAGTCGATGCCGTAGAAGCAGGGCCACTTCACCGGCGGTGAGGAGATCCGGACGTGGACCTCCCGGGCACCCGCCTCCCGCAGCATCCGGACCAGGGCGCGCTGGGTGTTGCCGCGGACGATCGAGTCGTCGACCACGACCAGCCGCTTGCCGTCGATGACGTCGCGCAGCGGGTTGAGCTTGAGCCGGATGCCGAGCTGCCGGATGGTCTGCGAGGGCTGGATGAAGGTGCGGCCGACGTAGGAGTTCTTCACCAGGCCGGTGCCGTAGGGGATCCCGGACTCCTCGGCGTACCCGATGGCGGCCGGGGTGCCGGACTCCGGGACCGGCATCACCAGGTCGGCGTCGGCGGGGAACTCCCGCGCCAGCCGCCGACCGATCTCGACGCGCACGCTGTGGACCCGCTGGTCGTTCATCAGGGTGTCGGGCCGGGCCAGGTAGACGAACTCGAACAGGCAGTGCTTCGGCGCCGACTCGGCGAAGTGCCGCGTCCGCAGGCCCTCCTCGTCGACCACGACGAGCTCGCCGGGCTCGACCTCGCGGATGAACGACGCCCCGACGATGTCGAGCGCCGCGGTCTCCGAGGCCACGACCCAGCCGCGCTCGAGCCGTCCGATGACCAGGGGGCGTACGCCCTGGGGGTCGCGCGCGGCGTACAGCGACGTCTCGTCCATCCAGACGAAGGAGAACGCCCCGCGTACCTGCGGCAGCACCTCCAGCGCCCGTTCCTCCAGGGTGGCCTCGCCACGGGGGTGGGCCAGCAGGGCCGTCACCAGGCTGGTGTCGTTGGTGGACTCCTGCACCTCGCGGCGCGGGATCTCCAGCTCACCCGCCTCGCTGGGCAGCCCGGCCACCAGATCGGCCAGCTCGCGCGTGTTGGTCAGGTTGCCGTTGTGGGCCAGCGCGATCGATCCCTCCGCCGTCGGGCGGAAGGTCGGCTGGGCGTTGTGCCAGGTGCTGGCGCCGGTGGTCGAGTAGCGCGCGTGGCCGATCGCCAGGTGACCCTTGAGGGACTCCAGCGTGGCCTCGTCGAAGACCTGGGAGACCAGGCCCATGTCCTTGTAGACCAGGATCTGGCGGCCGTTACTCACCGCGATGCCGGCGGACTCCTGGCCGCGGTGCTGGAGGGCGTAGATCCCGTAGTAGGTGAGCTTGGCGACGTCCTCCCCGGGCGCCCAGACGCCGAACACCCCGCACGCGTCCTGGGGGCTGCGGTCGGTGGGGTCGAGGTCGTGGGTCAGGTGGCCATCGCCGCCACGGCGGCGCGCATCGCTGGGCACAGGGCGAGTGTAGACGCCGCGCCGGGCACGTCTCACCACGGTTCACATCCGGCGGGCACCCTCCTTGATGGCCTCGCGGATGCGGAAGTAGGTGCCGCACCGGCAGATGTTGCGGATCGCGTCGATGTCGGCATCGGTGACCTCGCGGCCCTCGCGGCGGGCGGCGCGGACCGTGGCGACGGCGGCCATGATCTGCCCGGGCTGGCAGTAGCCGCACTGGGCGACGTCCTGGGCGATCCAGGCCTCCTGCATCGGGTGCAGGTCGGGGTCCTCGGCGCCGCCGGCGTCGGGGGCGGCCGGGAGGCCCTCGATGGTCGTCACCTCGTCGTCGGGTCCGAGGTCGGCGACCCGAACGGCACAGGGGTTGAAGGCGCGGCCGTTGAGGTGGGAGGTGCAGGCCTTGCAGACGTTGATGCCGCAGCCGTACTTCGGACCGGTGATGCCGAGCCGGTCGCGGAGGATCCACAGCAGGCGTACGTCGGGGTCGGACTCGACCTGCACGCGGCGGCCGTTGACGAGGAAGGTGTGGGTCGGCATGGGTGCTCCTGAGCTGGGCTCGGGTCGGGTCGGCGGGGTCAGTACATGTGGTTGCGGCCATCGGTCGGTGAGGCCGGGACGGGCGGCACGAACGGCTTGGGCTCGAACGCCAGCGCCTGGTGGTTGATCGGGAAGCTGGTCGGCATCGGGCCACCGACGGCCCGCCAGTAGGCGCACGCGACGGCGGCGAAGCTCGCCGCCACCCCGGCCTCCCCGGCACCGCCGGGTTGGGTGACGCCGTTGTCGACGACGACGACCTCCATCTCCGGCGGGGCGTTCCAGTGCCGGGTGTAGAAGTAGTTGTCCCAGCTGGCCTCGAGGAAGCGCCCTCGGCGGAAGTGCAGGCTGGAGGTCAGCGCGAGCGCGATGCCGTCCATGACCCCGCCCTGCATCTGCGCCTCCAGCCCGCGCGGGTTGATCACCAACCCCGCGTCCACCGCGAAGGTCGCGCGGGTCACGCGTGGTCCGGTCACCGCGTTGCGGATCCGCCGGCCGACGGTCTCGGGGCGGCAGTCGATCTCGACGACGCAGGCGGTGACGCCCTTGTACTCCTTGTGGATCGCGATGCCCTGCGCGGTGCCGGCCGGCATCGACCGGCCCCACTGGGCCGCCTCGGCCACCGCCTCCAGCACGGCCCGGGTGCGCGGCGACCGGGCGGTGCGGAGCCGGAACTCGTAGGGGTCCTCCCCCATGCGGTTCGCCAGGTCGTCGACGGTCAGCTCGGCGGCACACCGGGTGTCGGGTGAGTAGATGTTGCGCATACTGCCGGTGTTGAAGGGCAGGTCGACCTCGTTGAGCAGCTGGTCGACGACGCCGAAGTTGTAGCCGAGCTCCTGGGTGAGCAGGTAGATGGTCTGGGCGAACGCATAGTTGCCGGCGACCGGCAGCTGGGCGGCGAAGCGCGTGATGATCTCACCCAGGCCGTGGGTGAAGTCGGTGCGGACGCTGCAGTTGCGCTGTTCGAAGGTGTTGACCTGCTTGCCGCTGTAGGACGCGCGGACCTTGGACACCACCATCGGGTGGGTACGTCCCTGGCGCGCGTCGTCGGCGCGGTGCCACATCAGCTTCACCGGCGCCCCCATCGCCCGGGACACCTGGGCGGCCTCGAGCGCGGCGTCGAAGAACAGCTTGCGCCCGAAGGAGCCACCGCCCTGGACCACGTGCACGCGCACCCGATCGATCGGCAGCCCGAGCGTCGCGGCGATCTGCTCCTGGGCCACGACCGGCGACTTCAGGCCCGCCCAGATCTCCGCCGAGTCCGACCGTACGTCGGCGACCGCGCAGTTGGGCTCGAGCGCGGAGTTGCCGCGGAACCAGAAGGTGAACTCGTGCTCGACCGTCCTGCCGATCGGGGGCACGACGAACGGCAGCTGTGCGGCGCGCAGGTGGCCGCGCACGTCGCCGTCGGACTGCTGGACCAGCGGGCCGTCCTGCCACTCGACATCCATCGCGCGTACGGCGTCGATGCACTGCCCGAAGGTCTCCGCGCGGACCGCGTACCCCGTCGGCACCTCCGCGACGTGGGTGACCCCGGGCATGGTGAGCACGGCGTCGCGATTGCGCAGCGCCACCGGCGTGCCGTTGAGGGTCGGCGCGCGGCAGATCATCGTCGGCAGCGCTCCCGGCACCTCGAGGTCCATGGCGAACTGCTTCTGACCCGTCACCGCCGCCCGCGCGTCGACGCGGGTGTGCGGGGTGCCGATCACCGTGAACTGCTCCGGCCGTTTCAGCAGCACCCCCACCTGGCGGGTGGTCTCGCTGGCCGCTTCGCGGGCCAGCTCGGCGTAGCTGATCGACCCCGTCAGGCCCTCGATGATCCCCTCGCCCTTGACGCGCACCTGGTCGAGGTTGTCCCCCAGCAGGCGGGCGGCCGCGTCGAGCAGGGCGCCCTTCGCGATGGCGGCCGCAACCCGGATCGGGGTGAAGGTCGAGATCGTCGTATTGGATCCGCCGGTGAGCTGGTTGAAGAGCAGTTCGGGGCGCGCGTCGGCCAGCGAGACATGGACCTTCGCCACGTCGATGTCGAGTTCCTCGGCGATGATCATCGCCGTCGAGGTGGTGATCCCTTGCCCCACCTCCATCCGCGGCAGCGCGAAGGACGCGGTGCCGTCGTCATGGAGCTGGATCGCGATGAGGTTCGACGTGGCCAGCGCGGCATGCGTCAGCAGGTCGTTGAGGTCGTAGAGCTCAGCGGGCTGGGGTGGCGTGACCACCGACTGGGCATCGGAAGTGCCGAGGGCGAGGTCGGCGGCCGTGATGAGCGTGGCACCGGCGACGACGTACCCCAGGAACCGGCGGCGGTCGGTGCCGGGCGCCGATCCGCCCTCGAGGTCTGTTGTGGACTGCGCGATCGGGTGGGGAGCGGTCACGGGCGGCCTCCGAGTCGGTCGCGGCCCGCACGCCGTTGCCGGCAGCCGGGCCCAGGTGGGGCTCCCTCCCCGCCGCAAGCGTGGCAGGCGTCACACCGGAAGCCAAGCAGCCCCGCCCGCGGGTGCTACAGCGACTGCAGGAGCAGCGCCTCCGCGAGGCACACCCGGGCGAACTCGGCCAGGTGCAGGCCCTCGTTGGCGCCGTGTGCGCGGGTGTCGGGGTCCTCGACGCCGGTGACCAGGACCGCGGCCTCGGGGAAGGCCTCCTGGAACGCCGCGATGAACGGGATCGAGCCACCGACCCCGATGTCAACCGGCCGGACGCCGTCCCAGGCCTGGGTGAACGCCTCGCGGGCGACGTCGTAGACCGGCCCGTCGGCCTCGATGACGCCGGGCTCGCCGGACTCGCGACCTGTGGTGATCTGCACCTGCGCACCCCAGGGCGCGTGGGACTCGAGGTGGCGGACCAGCGCGGCGATGCCGTTGTCGGCGGTGTCGCCGGGCGCGAGGCGCAGCGAGACCTTCGCCCGGGCACGGGGGATCAGGGTGTTGCTCGCCTCGGCGATGCGTGTGGTGTCGATGCCGACGACGGTGATCGAGGGCTGGGTCCACAACCGTTCCACGGCCGAGCCGCGTCCGATGAGCGACACCGAGTCGAGGACGGAGGACTCCTCCCGGATCCGCTCCTCGGGGTAGTCGAGATCGCTGGCGGGTCCGCGTACGAGGCCCTCG
>JAJUGK010000083.1 GCA_029268205.1 Nocardioidaceae bacterium | reverse complement strand
TCTTCGCCGCGGTGGTGGCATACAACGGGTCGACCAGCGCGACCTCGTCGAGGGCCTCGCGCACCCGGGCGGCGCAGGTCAGCACCGGATGCTCGGTGCCCGCGATGCCCGGAATGTCTCCCATACCCGGACTCAACCAGACGCCACCGACACCGATGACGATCGAAGCCCGACGCCGCCTCGTACGCCCAGTCCCGCGAAGTCGCTCACGCAGGCACCCGGGCGGTGCCAGGATCCTCGAGTGACTGTCGACGCGAGCGTGCACGGGCGTGCCGCGCTCGGAGTGGCCCGCACGCTCGCGGTCGTGACAGCACTCTTCTGGGCCGTCCCGTTCTTCGGTCTCGTCGACCTGGCGGTGCCAATCCTCGAGACCCCCGGGTTCTACGAGGCGTACCTGCTCGAGACGGGGTGGGGGGTGCTCTACACCTTCCTGGTCGCCATGCCGCTCCTGGTGCTGGCCGTCGCTCCCCGATGGGTGCTGCCGTTGCTGGGGCTGGCCGTCGTCGCAGCGAGCCTGGCCGTCACCGCGGTCGTGGCCGCTTCGTGGGTCCAGCTCGCCCTGGCCGCCGCGATCGCGCTCAACGCCGGCCTCCTCGCCACTCTCGTCCGGCACCGTGTCGGTCACGGTGACGGTCGCCGTCGCCGCCGGCTGGTTCGGCTACTGGTCGCTCGCCTACCCCGATCACGCCGGCAGCGCGGGGGACGTCGGGGGCGCGGGCCTGTTTCTCTGGGCCTGCACGTTGGTCGCCCTCACGTGCTGGCGACTCCGTGCCGCCCGCGCCACGATCGCACCCGACAGCCCTGCCGAGGTGCCAGGATGAGCCCGTGACCGACGCTCGGGGCTACACGTGGGCGGGCCCCACCCCGCCCCTGCCACGCTCGATCTGGGTCGTGGCTTGGGCTTCCCTCGCCGGCCAGATCGTGTTCCTGCTCGACCGGGGCGTCCGGTCCGACAGCGAGATCGCGGTCGCCGCCTCCCTCCTGGTGGGCGCACTCGTGATCGGTTACGTCTCCGCCGGCGTCGTACGCGCTCGGACCGTCCGGCTCGTGCTGGCTTGGCTCGTGCTGGGGCTGAGCGGCATCGCCGAGCTGGTCTTCGTGATCGATCACGCCAGCTACGGCGCACCGGAGGACTCCGAATTCCTGATCGCCCTCGCGGGGTTGGCCACGACGACTGCCGCGCTCGTGGGTCTATGGAGGTTCCAGCGGTCCAGTTGGTTCGCCTGGCACCGCCACCAACACCGACACCGCCTACCGACCCCTGTCCCGGTCACGGCCCTGGTCGCCATCGGTGTCCTCGTCGGGGTCCTCGGCGGGCTCGTGGGACCCACCGCCACGGGCACGAACGTCGAACCCCGCATCGGTGTCCCTGCGATAGTGCACCGATGAGCCCCCTGCCCCGCCTGTTCCGACCCGTACGCGCGGCGTACCGGGCCACCGGTGCCGACGGACCGTTCGGCGACCCGCTGCGCGCCCACGGCGTGGCGATGGAGGGCTACTTCTGGCGCTTCACCGATCCGTCGTCCGGGCGGGTGCTGATCGCACTCAACGGGGTCAACCGAGCCGCCGACGGCCATTGGTCGACCCTCGGGCTCGCGGCCCACCCGCACGGGTTCCTGCGCACCGCTGTCCACCCGACCGGCGCCGCGGCGCCCGACCGGCTCGGGGCGTACGCCGGCGAGGTGTTCCGCGGCACGACCGAGGAGTTGCGCGTCGACCTCTCCGCCGACGCCCGGGTCGACGTGCGCATCGACCCGAGCGCACCGTGGCCGCGGCGGAGCTTCGGGGGCTCAAGCATCTTCCAGACCGTCCCCGGCCTCAACCAGTACTGGCACCCGTGGCTGCTCGGCGGCACCGCGTCCGGCACCGCGGTCGTGGGCGAGGAGACCTGGGAGCTCGACGGCTGGTCGGTCTACGGCGAGAAGAACTGGGGACGCGGCGGATTCCCCGAATCGTGGTGGTGGGGCCAGGCGCAGGGGTTCGGCGACCCGGCGGCGTGCGTGGCGTTCGCCGGCGGTCGGGTGCACGCCGGTCCGTTCCGGACGACCGTCACCGCCGTCGTCGTCCGCCTGCCGGGCGGCCGCCTGGTCCGGCTCGGCGACCCGGTCGTCTCGCCGGTCCGGGCCGAGGTGACCGACGAGCGGTGGGTGCTCCGCGGGCGCAGCGCGCAGTGGCGGATCGACATCGAGGGCACCGGCGACCTCGCGCGCGCCCACGTCCTGCCCGTGCCGCTCCCCGCCGAGCGGCGCAACGTGCCCGGCGCCATCGAGCACCTGGGGGCGTCGATGCACGTCACGGTGCGCCACCGCGGGCGGATCGTGTGGTCCGACACCTCCGACCTGGCCGCGCTCGAGCACGGCGGCATCGACCGCGCCCGCGCCGAGGTGCTGCGTCGCGGACACGGGCCCGACGCCGTCGACGCCCCGCCGCGCGCGAGCGACTAGCGCAGGCCGCCCACCCGTACGGTGCCGTCGACCCGGACCTCGGCACGCGCCCCGAGCAGCACCGGCGCGTTGTCCACACCGTGGCCGATCGGCAGCCCGACCAGCACGGGGACCCCGAGCGCGCCGAGCCGGTCACGGAGGACGTCCTCGACCAGCGCGGGTTCGCCACAGCGGGTGAAGTCGCCGCACACCACCGCACGTACCCCGCGCATCCACCCCGACCGGACCAGCTGGGTCAGCAGCCGGTCGATCCGGTACGGCGGCTCGTTGACGTCCTCCAGCAGGGCGATCGATCCGCGCGCCGACCCCGCCTCGGGCGTTCCGATGCTGCCGGCCAGCACCGCCAGGTTGCCGCCGACCAACGGGCCGCTGACCTCCTCCTGCGCCGGCACCAGCCAGCTCCCGCCGAGCTCGGTGCCCGCGCCCGCCATCACCGTCTCGCGCAGCCGGGCGCGGGCGTCGGCGCTCAGCTCCCCCAGCGCCGCCACCCCGGGGCCGTGCAGGCTCGCCACCCCGAGCCGGGTGCCGATCGCCCGGTGCAGCGCCGTGACGTCGGAGTAGCCGACGAGCAAGCGGGGCGCGGCCGCGGCCATCACCGGGATGTCGACCAGATCGAGCAGCCGCTGCGCGCCGTAGCCGCCACGGGTCGCCCAGACCGCCGCGACCTCGGGGTCGCACCACGCCTGCTGCAGGTCGGCGGCCCGCTGCTCGTCGGAGGCGGCCAGATAGCGCAGTGGCCCACCGCGACCGACGCCGTCGGCGAGCTGGACCCGCAACCCCCACGACTCCAGCACCTCGACACCGGCCGCCACCCGGTCGGGCCGCGCGGGCCCCGACGGCGCGACCACCCGCACCGTGTCGCCGGCGGCCAACCGGCGCGGGCGTACGGCGTACTTCGCGCGGCGCAGACCGGCCCGGGCCAGCCGCGCGACCAGCTCCTTGGGCGAGACCGCGACGGCACCGGCGGCGAGGGCGGCCTCGTAGTGATCGGCGGGCAGGTCGTAGTGGTCGCGGTCGAAGGCGACCCGCGGGATCCCGAGCCGCTCGGCGAAGGCGTGCAGCTCCTCGTGGGAGGTGTCGCTGACCAGGTGCGACCACCAGCGTCCCCGCGCCGGGACCGACGGCGGGTCGATGAGAATCACGGCGACCTCACCGCCGTCACCGGGCGAGGGCGGCGACCGCGTCGTCCAGCAGCAGGCGCCAGGAGCGGACCAGCGCGGCGTCGACGTAGGCCTTCGCCGAGCCGCCGGGGCGGGCCTGCGGGCCGAGGTGGAACTGGCGTACGCCTGCGCGCACGAACCACGGCACGTGCTCGGCGGCCAGGCCGGCGGCCGGCATCACCAGCCGCGCGACCTCGGGATCCCCGGCGAGCGAGAGCAGGTCGTCGTACCCGACCGCGAGCCCCTGGGGCGACCCGCCGGACTTCACCGCGTCGAGGCCGGGCAGGTTCGGCAACCACCGCCACGCGCGCCGCGGCTCCAGCACGGCGTCGACCGCGTCGGAGAAGGTCCAGGGCAGACGCTGCAGGTGGTCGGCGAGCGCCGTGCAGGTGTCGAGGTCGACCTCCAGGTCGCGGTCGAGGAACCCGAAGACCACGCCCTCGGCCCCGAGCCCGGCGTAGGTCTCGGCCAGCCCGACCAGTCGGGTGAAGGCGCCGCCGGTGGTGGTCAGGCTGTCGTCGAGCCGGAGCACCACGCGCACCGGCAGGTCGGCCTCGCGGCAGACCGCCGAGACCAGGGCGGGCTCCGGCGAGAGCGCGAGGTCACCGTCGCGGACCGCCAGCTCCAACCGGTCGGCCCCGCCCTCGGCCGCGCCGGCCACATCGCGCGGGCCGAGCACGGCGACCTCCAGCAGCGCGCTCGGCGCCGGTGTGGTCGCAGAACCGGAGGTCATGGTGCTCATGTTCGCACCCACCCGCCACCATGGAGGGCATGGACACCCCGGATCCCGTGCTCGCCGACGCCCGCGCCCTGGCCCTGCGGGACCTCGAGGCCACCGGCGCCGCGGACGCCGAGACCGTGTCCGCCCTCGAGGACGCCGTGGCCGCCCGCCGGTGGTGGGCCGACCAGTGGGCCGAGGGGGCGGCGTACGTCGCCGGGCTGGTCGCCCAGGACCTGCAGGATGCGCTGCTGACCAGCCGCGGCAAGTGGCCGCTGTGCACGGCGTGTGACCACCTCGACCCGCACGCGCTCTACATCCACCCCGACCTCGGCGGCCCCGACCCCACCTGGGTGTGCGAGGTCAGCGGGATCCCCGTCGCTCCGCTCGGCGGCCTCTGACCGACCTTCCCGGTCAGCGGCAGTCGATCGTCTCCGCCGGCACCGCGAGGTCGAAGTCGACCTGGACGGTCTCGGTCTGCGTCATGCTGTCCACGAGGGTGGCGACCCCGCGCACGCTGGTGCCGGCGGCGTCGAGCGTGATGTTGGGGTTCTCCGGGCCGCCGAACACGCCTTCGGGGCCGGACCAGGAGACCTCATGGAGGTCGACCCCGTTGGCCTGCTGGAGGTAGACGTCGATCTGGACGCGCTCCCCGTCCGCTTCACCAAGGCCCTGCAGCTCCAGTTCGCGCTCGAAGACGCCGTCGTCGAGTGGCTCGCAGTTGCGCAGTTCGGTGATCGAGTACTCCGTCCCGTCGACGATCACGATGCCCTGCTCGGCGCTGGCGGGATCCGGCTCAGTGGTCTCCTCCTCGGCGACCTGCTCCTCGGCCGCCACGGGGTCAGCGTCGTCGGCGGTCTCCTCCGCGGACTGCTCGGCGATCCCGTCGGGCTCGTCGGTATCGCTTCCGCAGGCTGTCAGGACGAGCAGCAACGTGGTCGCGGCAGCGATCCCGAGGGGGCGGATTCTTCGTCTCATCTGGCTCTCCTGGTCGGCGAGGAGGGGAACGGGGATCAAGAACAGGTGCCGGCGGCGACGAAGTCGCCCTCCAGCGGCTCCGGTGCGCCCGGCACGCGCTGGAGGACGCCGCTCGCGGTGACCTCCGAGCCGACGGCCCGGATCATCGGGGAGTCGTCGGCGCTGCCGCTGAGCCACTCGATGTCGGAGTCCAGGTCACGCTGCGACTGTGCCATCGAGTTGCTGACGGCGCCGGTCTCGTTCTCACTGGGCATCGTCGTCATCAGCGCGAGCTGGACCTTCTCGTCCTCGAAGCTCCAGCCCATGTCGGGCCCGACCGTGCGGTCGAAGTACAGCTTGTGCCCGGCGCCCTCGGCGTCGTCGGAGGCGGTGATCCGCACGTACGCCGCGCCGGGGGTGTCATGGACCGAGCAGTCCACCGTGGTGAACTCGAAGCGCTCCCCGCCGATCTCGATGTAGGCCGTGCCCGCCGCCGCCGGCGTCACCGCATCGTGGAGGCTGTCGGCGTAGAGGTCGTCGAGGTAGTCGGAGCTCCCGGCCCCACCATCGGTCCCGCTGTCGGTCCCGCCGTCGCCGTCGGTCGCCTGCTCGGCCGCCGGCTCGTTCGCCGCAGCGCCCACGGCGTCGTCGTCGGCGGAGCTGTCACCCCCACAGCCCGCAAGCACGGCGGCGACAGCCACCACGCCGGCAATCCCGGTGGCGCGGCGGGTGCGGGCGGGCATACGGCGTACGAACATCACATCTCCTCGACAGGGGTTGCGCGGGTCGCCCCAAACCTGGCGAAACCACCCGCAGACCTGCGCGGCGACGCTATAGTCCCGGCCACGAGCGCTGCCATAGTCAGATGTATGCCATGTGCGAGGTCGATGTCCGCCGGCGCTCCGAACGGGTGGGAAGTGACGCGTGTCGACTGTTGATGACCGATCTGCGACGGACCGGACCGCACTCCTGTTGAGCGGTCTCGAATCACGTCGAGCGCTGTTGCTGACCGGTGATCGCGGTAGCGGGAAGACCTACCTGTTGCGAGCCGCGAGCAGCGCGCTGGGCCGTGCCGGCCGCTACGCGCCGATGTTCTCCGGGAGCGGTGCGGGAGCCACGATCCCGCTGGGTGCGTTCACCGGCGCCGCCGACCTGCCCGAGGACGCGTTGAGCTCCCCCGCCGCGATCATCGACGCGTTCTCCCGACGGCGCACGTCGACGGTGCTGATCGTGGACGACGTGGACTGTCTCGACGAGGCTTCCTTGCACGTCGTCGTCCACCTCGTCACCACCACCCGACTGCCGGCGATCCTGGGCGCCCAGGACCTCACCACTGCTCCCGGTCCGATCCGCCGGCTCTACGACAGCGGCGACCTGTCCGAGTGGCCCCTGGCGCCGTTGTCCGACGGCGAGGCCGCAGAGCTGGTACGCGCCGAGCTCCAGGGCGAGCTGACTCCCTCGGCCCTCGCCGACGTCCTGGCCGCCGGAAGCGGCAACCCCCTGCATCTGCGCGAGGTGATCCGCGGTTCGGTGCTGCGCGGACGGCTGGTCGAGACCGAGCACGGCTGGGACCTGCGCGGCACTCCCGTGCCGACGCCCCGCCTCGCTCAGCTCGTCGGCGAACGGTTCGAGGGACTCGACCAGGCGAGCGTGGACGCAGCCACCATGGTGGCGATCGCCCGCGAGCTCCCGGTCGACGCCATCGGCGACGCCGAACGACGCGCGCTCGCCCGCGCAGACGTCATCGAGCCATCCGCGGGTGGCTGTGTGAGCCTGTCCCACCCCCTCGATGCGGAGTACCTCCGCTCACGGTGCTCGGCAGCGCTGTGGCACGAGTTCGTCCGCGACGTCGTCGCGATCCTGCGCGCGGACACGTCGAACCTGGGTACGCAGGCCCGGCGACAGGCCGAGCTGCTGGCCCTCGACGCCGATCTGCCCGCTGATGTCGATGCGCTGCTCGACCTGGCGGAGCACGCGCTCGGCGCGTTCGACGAACGCCTCGCGCTGCGGGCGGCCACCGCTGTGATCGCGGCCGACCCCACGAGGGTCCACGCACATCGCATCGCCGCCATGGCCGCGTCGGTCCTGGGAGTGACCGAGGCGGGACTCGCCTCCGCCGCAGACGAGCACTTCGTCATCGCCCGCGATCAGGCGGCCAGCGACCAGGAGCGTACGGCGGTCGCGCTCGCGCACGCCGAACACCTCGCCCTCCGGCGCCACGACGGCGAGGGCGCGCTCGCGATCCTCAGCGCTGCCGAGGAATCGGTGGACGACGCGGAGTGCCTCGCCCACCTGCAGCGCGCCAGCCTGCGGTGGAGCATGGTGGCCGGGATGGGCGGTGGACCGATCAGCGCTCCTGACGGCGTCTCCAGCCCGGAGAGCGCGGTCGGCTTGATCACCGCTGGGGTGTCCGGAGTCATCGCCGGGCCCCTGCAGGACACGGTGGCTGTCCTCCCGCGGCTGCGAGAGGTGCCCGACGAGCTGGTCGCCATGGTTCCCGGCGGGAGCACCCTGATCGATCTGACCGCATCGATGGCGTTGTCCTACACCGGTGACGTCCTCGCCACCCGGGCACGACTCGAGCAGCAGATCGCGGCCGCACACCAAGATGCCCCGGAGGACCTCGGCGTCTGGGAGTACGCGCTGGGCTTCCTCGAGCTCCTGTCGGCCGACGCCGAGCGCGCCTACGAGCTCGGACGCTCCTCCGCGACTCACTTGGCCTGGCGCGACAGCACCGGACTGCATGCACCCGCGCTCGCGCTGACCGCGGCTGCAGCGACGGCCACAGATCGCCTCGTGGAGGCCCGGAAGCTGGTCGAGAGCATCCCCGAGCCGGCAACGGCCGACCCGAAGGTCGTGATGTTGTCCACCTGGTCCGAGGCGTGGCAGCTCAAGGAGGCGCGACGACCAGCAACCGCCGCTCAGCGGCTCGTGGAGACCGCACAGTGGTTGCTCGACGACGCTCAGCACACGTTCTTCGCCGGGATGACCGCACACTGTGCAGCGCGCCTGGGGCACCGCGTCGATGAGGCCACCGGCGTCCTTCGGACAGCGCGCGGCCGGGCAGGTGGAGGCCTGCTGCACCTGTTGTCACGCCATGCCGAGGCCATGGCCACCTCCGATGTCGGGACGCTCGACGCAGTCGCCGCCGATGCCCGCGAGCTCGGGGTGGTCGCGACCGCAGCCGACACCTGGGCCTGGTTGGCACGGGCCACCGACCGAACGCCGGGCACCGACCTGGCATCGCGTCGGCGCCAGATGACCGTCGACGCGCTCCGTGCCGATATCCCCGGCATGGCGATGTGGACCGAAGCTCCACCGCGCTCGACGACCCTCACCGAGCGCGAGCGTCAGGTGGTCGATCTCGCAGCCCGTCGCTACACCTCGAAGGAGATCGCCGAGATCCACGGCGTCTCCGTCAACACCGTCTCGAACCAGTTGGCATCGGCGTTCCGCAAGCTCGGGGTCAACAGTCGTGCGGAGCTCCGCACGGTGTGGGGCACCGAGGGCTGACCCACACCCGCGCGACAGGGGCCGGCGGCATAGCCAGGTTCTCACCATTCCGCTCACCGGAGGCTGGACCTAGCGTCCTCGGCTGAGACCTGCCGACCGAAGGAGCATCGATGTCCGACTCCCGCCTGTCCTCCCGCCTCATCCGTGGTCTGCGCCGAGGGATCCGCCGGCCGCGGTACGCCGACGTGGCGTCCACCCTGGCGCTGGTCCTGGCCCTGGGCACCGGAGGTGCCTATGCCGTCAACACGGTCACGGCGAAGGACATCCGGCCCGGTGCGGTGAAGACCCGGCACCTGGCGAAGGGCGCGGTCAAGCCGGCACGGATCGCCAAGGGCGCGGTCCGCGCCCCCAAGGTCGCCAACGGGGCGGTGCGGCCCCGTCACCTGCACCCGGCGCTGCGTGCTCAGATCGCCACCACCGGCACCGCGGGACCGAGCGGGCCCGCCGGCCCCGAGGGCCCGCAGGGTCCCCCCGGGCCTGCCGGGCCGGCGGGACCGGTCGGCCCGGCGGGTGGCTTCTCCGGTCTGGAGGTCGAGACGATGACGTCGGGGTCGATCGCCGTGGGCGGCGTCAGCAACATGATCGTGTCGTGCCCGGCCGGCAAGGTGGCGGTCGCCGGCGGCTACGACGCCGGCTCCGGCATCGAGGTCCGCACCTTCGCACCCGCTGCCGGCACCGGTGTCTGGTGGTCCGGGGCTGGTGATCCCACGGGGTGGGCGGTCTTCGTGACCAACCACGCCGGAACCCCACAGGAGGTCCTCGCCACCGTCACCTGCGTCGACACCCCCTGAGGACGCCGCGCTCCTCCCCGCGGACCCCGGTACCGCCCGCCGCGGTCACTCCGTCGCGATCGCTCGCAGCACGTCGAGGCGGGCGGCACGGCGGGCCGGGAGGATCGCCGCGACGACGCCGACGACGACCGCGGCGAGGACGAACGCCCCCAACCGGCCCCACGGCACGGCGACCGCCTCGAGCCCCTGGTCGGCGAGCACGGTGAGCAGCGAGAGACCGAAGACGATCCCGAGACCGAGGCCGAGCAGCGTGCCCAGCACGGCGATCACCACCGACTCGAGGCCGATCATCCGCCGCAGCTGCCCCCGCCCCAGGCCGACGGCACGCAACAGCCCGACCTCCCGGGTGCGCTCGATCACCGACAGCGCCAGCGTGTTGACGATCCCGAGCACGGCGATGATCAGGGCCAGTCCGAGCAGCGCGTAGATCAGCAGCAGCAGCTGGTCGATCGGTGCTCGTTGCTCCTCGGCGTAGTCGGCCTGGTCCTTGACCGAGACCAACGGCAGGTCGTCGGTGATCGCCCGGGCGGCGTCGACCAGTGCCTGCTGGCTGCCGGCCGCGGTCAGGAACAGCGTGTTGTCGGCGTCGGGATAGCCCGCCGCGATCAGCCCGTCGACCGAGACCAGGTGGGCACCGCCGGCGAAGGCGTTGCGCGCATAGATCCCGGCGACGGTGAAGGTCTGCGGGCCGCGGGGCACGACAACCTCGAGCTCGTCGCCCACGGCGAGACCCTGCGCGCTCGCCTCGTCCTCGGAGATCAACAGCTCGCGCTCCCCCACCCGGTCGACCCGACCGTCGACCATCTCGACGGCGACGATCTCCTCGATGGACGCGGGGTCGAAGCCGAGCAGGAACTCGTCGGCGCCGTCGATCTGAGCCATCGCGAACCGCACCCGGGCGACCACGTCGACGGCCGGGTCCTCAGCGAGGCGTCGCCCCACCTCCGGTGAGAACGGCACGCCCACCGCGTTGGAGACCACCACGTCGCCGGTGAAGTTCTCCTCGATCGCCTTGTCGATCGACGCACTCGCCGACGTGCCGAGGATCGACATCGTCGTGACCAGCGTGAGCCCGATCATCAGTGCCGACGCCGTGGCCGTCGTCCGGCGCGGGTTGCGGCGGGAGTTCTGCCCCGCCAGCGTACCGACCATCCCGAACAGCCGGCGGTAGACCGCGGTCGCCGCGGCGAGGAACGGACGCGACAGCAGCGGGCTCGCGGCGGCGGTGCCGAGGAGCACCGCGAGGATGCCGAGTCCGACCCACCAACCGGCGCCCTCGACATCGGCCACCAGGCCCACGATCATCGCCGTGGCACCGAGCACCATCATCGCCAGCCCGAGGATCAACCGACGGTGCAGCGACCCCTCCGGCAGTGCGATGTCGTCGCGCAACGCCTGCACGGGCTCGATCCGGCTCGCCCGACGGGCCGGCAGGTACGCCGCCACCACGGTCACCACGATGCCGACGGCGTACGCGGCGAGGACGGTGCGGGGCAGGAACACCAGCGGTCCGGTCAGGTCGAGCCCGGCGGCAGCGGTCAGCGCGCGGATCCCGTAGGCCAGCGCGACCCCCAACAGCAGCCCGAGGGTCGACCCGACGACGCCGAGCGCCAACGACTCGACCAGGACCGATGTCGTCACCTGGCGACGGGATGCCCCCAACGCCCGCAGCAGCGCCAACTCGCGGGCGCGTTGGGCGACCAGGATCGAGAAGGTGTTGATGATCAGGAACGAGCCGACGACCAGTGCTACCCCGGCGAAGATGAGCAGGAACGTCGTGATGAACGAGATCGCCTCCAGCAGGGCACTGGCGTTCTCGTCGGCGGTCTCGTCGCCGGTGCGGACGGCGTACTCCTCGGGCACCACCTCCTCGACGGCCGCCGCCAGTTCCTCCTGGCTGACGCCGTCGGCGGCGGTCACCCAGATGTCGGAGTAGGCGTCGGCGCCGCCGAGGAACAGCTCCTGGGC
>JAJUGK010000082.1 GCA_029268205.1 Nocardioidaceae bacterium | reverse complement strand
TGGCCGGTGGGTCGCCCGGCCGAACCCCGTCGCGGGGTGCTGCGGGGCTTGCTCGGGGCGGCCGCCCGCTCGCGCTGGCGGCGAGCCCGGGCGGCCTCGGCCTGGGCGCGCTGCCGCGCGCGCTGCTTGCTCATGCCGCGCTCCCCAGGGTGCCGACCCAGTTGGCCAGCAGGCGCGCCCCGGCGTCGCCGGACTTCTCGGGGTGGAACTGCGTCGCCGTGAGCGGGCCGTTCTCCACCGCGGCCACGAACCGGTCGCCGCCGTGCTCGGCCCAGGTCACCAGCGGCGCCCGGGTGCGGTCGTTGGTGACCAGCTCCCAGCGGCGCACGCCGTAGGAGTGGACGAAGTAGAACCGCTCGTCGGCGATCCCGTCGAAGAGCACCGACCCGGCCGGGACCTCGACGGTGTTCCAGCCCATGTGCGGCACCACCGGGGCCTGCAACCGCTCGACGACGCCGGGCCACTCACCGCACCCGACGCTGTCGACACCGTGCTCGACGCCGTGCTCGAAGAGCACCTGCATGCCCACGCACACCCCGAGCACGGACCGCCCCCCGGCCAGCCTGCGGCCGATCGTCTCGTGGCCGCGGACGGCACGCAGTTGGTCCATACAGGCGGCGAACGCGCCCACGCCGGGCACGACGAGGCCGTCGGCGTCCAGTGCCGCGCCGCGGTCGGCGGTCAGGGTCACCGACGCGCCGGCGCGCTCGAGCGCCCGCACGACGGACCGGGTGTTGCCCGATCCGTAGTCGAGGACCACCACGCCGGGTCCGGTCACAGAGCACCCTTCGTGCTCGGCACGCCGGTCTCCCGCGGGTCGAAGGCGATCGCGTCGCGCAGCGCGCGGGCGACGGCCTTGAACTGGGTCTCGACCAGGTGGTGCGGCTCCCGCCCGGCCAGCACCCGCACGTGCAGCGCGATGTGGGCGTGGAAGGCCAGGGTCTCGAAGACGTGCTGGGTCAGCGAGCCGAGGTAGCTCACCCCGGAGCCACCGAGCGCGACGTACTGCTGCCCCTCCGGCTCACCGGTGTGGACGCAGTAGGGCCGTCCGGAGACGTCGACGACCGCCTGCACCAGCGCCTCGTCCAGCGGCACGGTCGCGTCGCCGAACCGGCGGATGCCGCGCTTGTCGCCCAACGCCTGGCGCAGCGCGTCGCCGAGCGCGATCGCGGTGTCCTCGACCGTGTGGTGGGCGTCGATGTGGACGTCCCCCTCGGTCTGGACGCGCACGTCGATCAGCGAGTGCCGCGAGAACGCGTCGAGCATGTGGTCGTAGAACCCCACGCCGGTCGAGATCTCGGCCCGTCCGGTCCCGTCGAGGTCGACCTCGACGAGGACCGTGGACTCCTTGGTCGTGCGCTCGACCCGTCCGGTGCGTGCCGGCGTACCACTCATGTCGTCTCCTGCATCCGTGCCCCGACGGGGCTGGTTTGTCCGATCACCTGATCGAGGGCGTCGCGGAACGCGGCCATCTCCGCGGGGGTGCCGATCGAGACCCGCAACCAGCCCGCGGGTCCGGTCTCGCGGATCAGTACGCCGCGGTCCAACAGACCCTGCCAGACCGCGTGCCGGTCGGCGAACCGACCGAAGAGCGCGAAGTTCGCATCCGAGTCGGCCACCTCGAGCCCCCGCCCGCGCAGCCACTCCACGCAGGCGTCCCGCTCGCGACGCAGGTCGTCGACCCGGCCGAGCAGCTCGTCGGCGTGGCGCAGCGCCGCCACCGCCGTCGCCTGACTGACCGCGGAGAGGTGGTACGGCAGCCGCACCACCCGCAGCGCGTCGCAGAGCACCGGATCGGCCGCGAGGTAGCCGAGCCGTGCGCCCGCGAGCGCGAACGCCTTGCTCATCGTCCGGCTCACCATCAGGTTGCGGTGCTCCCCCAGCAGCTCGAGCGCGCTCGGGGTGCCGGCGCGCCGGAACTCGCCGTACGCCTCGTCGATGACCACGACGCCCGGCGCCTGCGCGCACACCGCACTGACCACCTCGAGCGGCAGCGCGGTGCCCGTGGGGTTGTTGGGCGAGGGCAGCAGCACCACCGAGGGCTGGTGCTCGTCGATGACCGCGCGCACGTGGTCCAGGTCGAGGGTGAAGTCGTCCTCGCGGTGCCCGACGACCCACTCGGTGAGGGCGTTGCGGGCGTACTCGGGATACATCGAGTACGTCGGCGCGAACGACACCGCGGTGCGTCCGGGGCCACCGAAGGCCTGCAGGATCTGCAGCATCACCTCGTTGGAGCCGTTCGCCGCCCACACCTGCTCGGGGCGTACGCCGTGGCCGAGGTAGTCGGCCAGCGCGGCGCGCAGCTCGACCAGCTCGCGGTCGGGGTAGCGGTTGAGCGTGCGCGCGGCGTCGGCGACTGCAGCCGCGATGTCGGCGACGACCGCCTCGCTGGGCGCGTAGGGGTTCTCGTTGACGTTGAGCTGGACCGGGACGTCGAGCTGCGGAGCGCCGTAGGGCTCGGCGCCGCGCAGCTCCGCGCGGAGCGGAGGCCACTGCATGGCGTTCAGTCCCTCTCGCCGGCGAAGCGCACGCGGACCGCGGCACCGTGGCTGGGCAGGTCCTCGGCCTCGGCGAGGGTGACGACGTGGTCGCCCACCTCGGCCAGGGCCGCGCGGGAGTAGTCGATGACGTGCACCGCCTTGAGGAAGGCGCGCACCGACAGCCCGGAGGAGTGGCACGCGCACCCGCCGGTGGGGAGCACGTGGTTGGACCCGGCGCAGTAGTCGCCGAGGGAGACCGGTGCGTAGGGGCCGACGAAGATCGCTCCGGCATTGGTGATCCGCGCGGCGACCGCGGCGGCGTCGCGGGTCTGGATCGAGAGGTGCTCGGCGGCATAGGCGTCGACCACGGCGATGCCGCTGTCGAGGTCGTCGACCAGCACGGTGCCGGACTGCCGGGCCGTCAGTGCGGTGCGGATCCGCTCCTCGTGCTTGGCGGTGGGGACCTGCCGGGCCAGCTCGGCGTCGACGGCGTCGGCGAGCGTCGGCGAGTCGGTCACCAGGACGGAGCCGGCCAGGACGTCGTGCTCGGCCTGGCTGATCAGGTCGGCGGCCACATAGGCCGGATCGGCGGACGCGTCGGCCAGCACGGCGATCTCGGTGGGGCCGGCCTCGGAGTCGATGCCGACCAGCCCGCGCAGCAACCGCTTGGCCGCAACGGTGTAGATGTTGCCCGGCCCGGTGACCAGGTCGACGGGCCGGCACTCGCCGGCGCCGTGGGCGAACATCGCGATCGCCTGCGCCCCACCGACCGCGTACACCTCATCGACGCCGAGCAACGCGCACGCGGCCAGGATCGTCGGGTGCGGGTAGCCGCCGTGGTCGGGTTGGGGCGAGCTCGCGAGGGCGAGGGAGCGTACGCCGGCGACCTGCGCCGGCACGACGTTCATGACGACGCTCGAGACCAGCGGCGCTACTCCGCCGGGGACGTAGAGACCGACGCGCCGCACCGGGACCATGCGCTGGGTGACGGTGCCGCCCGGCGCGACCTCGGTCGTGACGTCGGACTCGATCTCCGCTTCGCAGGTCGCCCGCAGGCGGCGCACCGACTCCTCGAGCCCCGCCCGGACCGCCGGGTCCAGCTCGGCCAGCGAGCGTGCGAGCAGGTCGGCAGGGACCCGCAGACTCGGTGGAGCGACCTTGTCGAAGCGGCGGGAGAACTCCGTGACCGCCTCCTCGCCCCGGTCGCGTACGGCGTCGCAGATGGGCCGCACCACCTCCAGCGCGGCGTCCACGTCGAAGTCGGCGCGGGGCACGGCGCTGCGCAGGTCGTGGTCCGCGCCGGCGTTGGGGAGGTCACGTCCTCGCAGATCGATCCGGCGCAACATGCCGCCAGTCTAGGCGGGCACGGACCCGGGACCGGTGTGGTGTCCGCTATAGGTTGGCCGACGAGGAGGTCGCATGGACCACGCGCACGACCCCGACCATCCCGGACCAGACGAGCAGGGCGACGAGGGAGTCCGCCGGCTGCCGCTGTTCCCCCTCGGCACGGTCGTCTTCCCGGGCAGCACGGTGCCGCTGCGGGTGTTCGAGGAGCGCTACCGGACGCTGATCGCCCACCTCGGCGTCCTGCCGGCGGCCGAGCGCGTCTTCGGCACCGTCGCGATCCGCGAGGGCTACGAGGTCGGCGAGCACGGGACCCAGTCGCTGCACGTCGTGGGATGCCTGCTGCAGCTGACCGAGGTCGAGACCCATCGCGACGGGACCTACGACGTCCTGGCGGTCGGCCGCCAGCGGATCCGTGTGCACGGGCTCGTCGACGACCCCGCGCCCTACCCGGTCGGCAGCGCGACCGTCCTCGACGACCCGGTGCCGGCCCCGGCGTCCAGCGAGGCGGCCGCCGAGACCGCGGCGCGGGCAGCGGCGGCCGCGCGGTTCGACGACTACCGCGCCGCGCTCGGCGAGCTCGGCGGGACGGTGGTGATCGACGGCGTGCTGCCCGCCGACCCCCTGTGGTACTCCTACGCCCTCGCCGACGCGTGCCCGTTCCCCCTCGCCGAACGCCAGGCGTTGCTCGAGGCCGACGACACCAGCACCCGCCTCCACCTGCTGCACCACGCGTTGCGCGAGGAGATCCGCGCGATGCGGGCGGTGCCGTCCGTGCCGGCCACCGAGGTGGCGCGCACCCGGTGGTCGCCCAACTGACACCGCTGCCGACCGGCACAATGCGGGCATGGCGAAGCGGGCGCGGGGCGCCACCCCGGCGATCACGGCACTCGACCGAGCGGGCGTGGCCTACACGCTGCATCCCTACGAGCACTCCCCCGGCTCCGGCCTCTCGTACGGCGAGGAGGCCGCGGCGCTGCTCGGGGTGGAACCGGCACGGATCCACAAGACGCTGTGCGCCGAGGTCGACGGTCGGTTGGTCGTCGGCGTCGTCCCGGTGAGCGGGCAGCTCGACCTGAAGGCCCTCGCTGCCGCGGTCGGCGGCAAGCGCGCGCAGATGGCCGACCCCGAGCTGGCCGAGCGCGCCACGGGCTACGTGCGCGGCGGGATCTCCCCGCTCGGCCAGCGGCGGCGGCTGCCGGTCGTGGTCGACGACGGCGCGTGGGCGTGGCCGACGATCTTCGTCTCCGCCGGTCGCCGGGGCCTGGACGTCGAACTGGCCCCCACCGACCTGGTCGAGGTCAGCGGGGGCCAGCGGGCCGCGATCGCGCGCGGCTGAGGCGGCGCTCGGGCCGGCCGATCAGACGATTCAGTCGGTGCTGATCTCCACGACGAAGCGGGTGCGGTCGTCCTCGACCCACGAGCTGACGCCGAGCGCGCGCAACGGCTCGAGGTTGTCCTCGACCTCGGGCGCGTCCCCACCGAGGAGGGCGTCGAGCAGCGAGCCGAGCCAGGGCCCGTTGAAGTCGACGAAGAAGACACCGGACACGTCGCCGTCGCCGGAGACCACGTCGTCGAAGCGGTCGTTGTCGCTCAGGTCGCCGCCCTCGGCGAGCGCCTCGACCCAGCCGGGGGCCAGGCCCACGGCGGCACCGTCGTCACCCCGCTCGACGGTCAACAGGTCACCGTCGGCGCCGACGCTGGCGATCAGCTTGTCGAGCACACCGCCGATCTCGTCGGCGTCGCCGAGCATGCGCAGCCCCACAGGGACGTCGGTGGGGTCGAAGGAGTTCGCGATCCGCTCCGCGTCCAGGTTGCCGTCGACGGCCAGTGCGACCGCGTCGCCGAGCAGGGTCGTCAGGTCGCCGGGGAGGTCGAGGCCCGTGGCCCGCTCCACCGTGTCGACCGCGCCCTCGCCGAGGACGTCGGTGACCACCGAGGTGATCTGCTCGGCCCAGTCGGGGTGGACGCCCATCGCGAGCAGCACCCCGGTGGAGGCGGGCAGCGACTCGACGAGATCGTTGAGCTTCGGCGTCTCGCCCTCGGCGCCGATGCCGCCGGCGACGGCCTCCAGCCGCAGCGCGCCGTCGTCGAAGCGGAGCGTCATCGCGGCGCCCTCGAAATCCTCCAGCGACTCCTCGAGCTGGGCCCGCTCCTGCTTGAGGCGCTCCTCGAGACCCTCGGTGTCCGGCACCGCTGCGGCGTCATCGTCGCCGTACAGCTGCTCGACGAGCTCGGGGTCGAGACCCATGCTCTCGAGCTCCTCGTCGCTCATCCCGGCGAACGGGTTCTCCGTGCTCCCGCCCGACGAGGGCTGGATGGACATGTCGGCGATGTCGGAGAACTCCTCGGCGAGGTCGAGGATGTAGGGCGTCGCCTCGGCGGAGACGTAGCCGGTGACGAACCCGTCGCCGCCGGCCTCCGCGATCCACTCGGCGTAGTCGTCATCGTCGGCGAGCGTGCCCTTGTCGAGCGCGGCGACGACGCCCTCGGCCTGCTCCTGGGTCGGGCTCACGAGGGCGAACCCGTCGCGGAACTCCCAGCCGAGGTCGTCGTCGCACTTCTTGATGGCTTGCAGCCCGTCCTCGGCTGCGCCCTCGTCGTCGACCTCGACGGCGATCACGGGGGCCACGTCGTCGCCCGTAGCCGGCACCCCGGCCAACGCGACCTTCTTGCCCACCCAGGGCGCGAAGTCGTCCTCGAAGCTCAGGTCGCAGTCGGAGTCGGAGAGGAACTCATCGACGATCAGCTCGCGCAGGTCGTCGTCGGTGTCGAGCCCGAGCTCCTCCTTGAGCGTGGGGAACTTGCGCAGCGTGCGGAACGCCTCGATCTTCTGCGAGCCACCCGGGTCGACGTCGACGGCGAGGTAGCCGAGCGTCGACGCCGGCAGCACCTCGGCCGGCTGGGGTCCGGAGGAGAGGAAGCTCCAGGCGGCGTAGGCGCCGCCACCGACGAGGGCCACGGCGAGCGCCGCACCCCCGATCGCCAGGCCTCGCCGGGAGGACTTCTGCGGTGTATCGGTGCCGCCGAGCGACTCGCCGGTCGGCTCGGGGCCGCTGGAGGCGGGTGGAGTGGACTGGGACATCTGGACTGAACCCCCGTGTGGTCGTGCGCTGTCGTCGTGCTTGTCGGACGGCTGCACGCTACCGGCTCCCACCCCCGCCCGGGAGAGCACGCGGCGGCCTGGGGATCACGGCGTGAGCTACGCCACGGACCGATCCGTCGACGATCCGGAGGACAGGTGCTCCCGCCGCTCGTTGCGGTCGCTCCCGCTCCAGAGCACGGCGCAGGCCGCGAACAGCGCGGCGACGGGCCAGGCGAGGTGGAATCCCGGGACCGTGACGCCGAGCTCGACCGGGACCCGCGCGCCCTCCGCGGCGCTGGCGAGCGCCCGGTCGGCGTCGGCCGGACCCAGGAGCGCGCCGGTCAGCCGCATCGCGCCGACCGCGGCGAAGCTGCCGAGCACCAGGGCGGCCAGGGACACCAACCGATCGCTGCGGAAGCGCCAGGTCACCAGGGCGCCGCTGAGCAGTCCGGCGGCGGTGCCGATGACGGCGAACCACCCGTCGGCGTCGAAGCGCCGCCCCAGGTCGGGCTCGGCCATCGCCCCGTGCCCGTCGGTCACGACGTAGTAGCTCGGCTCCCACAGCAGCCACCAGACCAGGCCCGTAGCCACGCCGGTCGCGGCGAGTACGCCGATCACCGCCGCCGCCCGCAGGCCGACGCTCCCCCGCCCGAGGTCCGTGTCCACGAGGGGCGACCCTAGCCGCCGACCCCAGCGACCCGAGCCGTCCGCCCCGCTCACCCGGCCAGGCAGTGCGGACCCAGCAGCTGCTTGAGGTCGGCGAACAGCGCCGGAGTGGCGGTCACGCGGTGACCGTCGCCGAGCTTGAGCACTGTTGTGCTCCCCCGACTCATCAGCCGCAGCCGTACCTCGGTCATGCCGGGGTGGGTGGCCAGCACCTCCTTGAGCTGCTCGACCACGGGCGCGGTGCAGCGGGTCGACGGCAGGCTGATCACCACCGGCCCCGACGGCCCCTCGGAGATGTCGGGTGCGGTGACCTCCTGACCGTGCAGCTCCGGGGTGTCCTTGCTGCGCGAGAGCCGGCCCTTGATCGTGAGCACGGTGTCCTCGGTGAGCAGGGTGCTCGCCAACTGGTAGGCGCTGGGGAACAGCAGCACGTCGATCGCACCCTCGAGATCCTCGAGGGTGACCATCGCCCAGGTGTCGCCGCGCTTGGTGATCTTGCGCTGGACCGAGGTGACCAGGCCGGCGACGGTGATCGTGCTGCCGTCTGGGCGGTCCTCGTCGAGGAGCAGTTGACCGATGGTGCAGTCGGCCTCGTTGGCCAGCACGTGCTCGAGGCCCAGCAGCGGGTGGTCGGAGACGTAGAGCCCGAGCATCTCCCGCTCGTGGGCCAGCAGGGTCTGCTTGTCCCACTCGTCGAGGTCGGGGATCTCCACGCTCACGCCGAACCCGCCGGCGTCGTCGGTCTCCCCCAGACCGGCGAACAGCGAGTCCTGTCCGATCGCCTCGTTGCGCTTGATGTCGACGTACTGGTCGACGGCGCGCTCGTGGACCGCGACCAGGGCGCGCCGACGATGCTTCATGTCGTCGAACGCGCCGGCCTTGATCAGCGAGTCGACCACGCGCTTGTTGCACACCTGGGCCGGGACCTTGGACAGGAAGTCGTTGAAGTCGAGGAACCGGCCCTTCTCCTCCCGCGCCGCGACGATGCCGTCGACGACGTTGGAGCCGACGTTGCGGATGGCGGTCAGTCCGAAGCGGATGTCACGTCCGACGGGCGTGAAGTCGGAGGCGGACTCGTTGACGTCGGGCGGGAGGACCTGGATCTTCATGTGGCGGCACTCGTTGAGGTAGAGCGCCATCTTGTCCTTGTCGCCCTTGGTGCTGGTGAGCAGCGCCGCCATGTATTCGGCCGGGTAGTGGGCCTTCATGTAGGCGGTCCAGTAGGAGATCACGCCGTACGCCGCGGAGTGCGCCTTGTTGAAGGCGTAGTCGGCGAACGGGACGAGGATGTCCCACAGCTTGGTGATCGCGGCCGAGGAGAACCCGCGCTCCTTCATGCCGGCCTCGAAGCCGACGAACTCCTTCTGCAGGACCTCGCGCTTCTTCTTGCCCATGGCGCGGCGCAGGTTGTCGGCCTGTCCGAGCGTGTAGCCGGCCAGCTCCTGGGCGATCGTCATGACCTGCTCCTGATAGACGATCAGGCCGTAGGTCGTGCCGAGGATCGGCTTGAGCGCCTCGGTGAGCTCGGGGTGGATGTAGTCGATCGGCTGGCGGCCGTTCTTGCGCAGCGCGTAGTTGGTATGGCTATCGGCACCCATCGGGCCGGGGCGGTAGAGCGCGATGACGGCCGAGATGTCCTCGAAGTTGTCGGGCTGCATCTGCCGCAGCAGCTGCCGCATCGGCCCGCCGTCGAGCTGGAAGACGCCGAGGGTGTCGCCCTTGCCGAGCAGCTCGTAGGTCGCCGGGTCGTCGAAGGGCAGGTCCTCGAGCACGAGGTCGATGTCGCGGTTGGCCTTGACGTTGCGCACCGCGTCGTCGAGGACGGTGAGGTTGCGCAGCCCCAGGAAGTCCATCTTGACCAGACCCAGCGACTCGCACATCGGGTAGTCGAACTGGGTGATGATCGCGCCGTCCTGCTCGCGGCGCATGATCGGCACGACGTCGATCAGCGGAGCGCTGGACATGATGACGCCGGCGGCGTGGACGCCCCACTGCCGGATCTGGCCCTCGAGACCGAGGGCGGTCTGGTAGATCGTGCGGACGTCGGCGTCGGACTCGTAGAGGCTGCGGAACTCCCCGCCGTCGGCGTAGCGGTTGTGCTCGGTGTTGAACAGCTCGCCGAGCGGCACACCCTTGCCCATGACGTCGGCGGGCAGCGCCTTGGTGATCCGGTCGGAGATGGCGAAGCCGTGGTCGAGCACGCGGGCGGCATCCTTGATCGCCTGCTTGGCCTTGATCCGGCCGAACGTGGCGATGTAGGCGACGTGGTCGCTGCCGTACTTCTGGACGACGTACTGGATGACCTCGGTGCGCCGGCGCTCGTCGAAGTCGATGTCGAAGTCGGGCATCGAGGGGCGCTCGGGGTTGAGGAACCGCTCGAAGATCAGGCCGTGCTGTAGCGGACACAGGTCGGTGATGCGCAGGGCGTACGCCGCGATGGAGCCCGCACCCGAGCCGCGGCCCGGCCCGACCCGGATGCCGTTCTGCTTGGCCCAGTTGATGAAGTCGGCGACCACGAGGTAGTAGCCGCAGTACCCCTTGGCACGGATGACGTCGAGCTCCATCTCGACCCGCGCCCGCACCTCGTCGGTCAGCGCCGGCCCGGGGTAGCGGGACTCGATGCCGCGCCAGACCTCCTTGACGAACCAGGTCTCCTCGGTCTCACCCGCCGGGACGTCGGCGCGGGCCATGTAGCCGCCGGTGGACTCGGTGAACTCCACCTCGCACCGCTCGGCGATGAGCAGCGTGTTGTCGCACGCCTCGGGCATGCCGAACCGGTCGGCCCACAGCTCGCGCATCTCGGCGGCGGACTTGATGTAGTAGCCGCCCCCGTCGAACTTCAGCCGGTTGGGGTCGCTGAGCCGTCGACCGGATGCGACGCAGATGAGGGCGTCGTGGGCGTCGGCGTCCTCGGGGTTGTTGTAGTGGGAGTCGTTGGTGGCCACCGGCGGGAGCCCGAGCTCCTTGCCGAGGCGGAGCAGGTCGTCGCGGACCCGCTTCTCGATGTCGATGCCGTGGTCCATCAACTCGAGGAAGAAGTTCTCCTTGCCGAAGATGTCCTGGAACTCCGCGGCGGCGGCCCGGGCCTCGTCGTACTGGCCCAACCGCAGGCGGGTCTGGATCTCGCCGGAGGGGCACCCGGTCGTGGCGATCAGCCCCGGCGCGTAGGTCTGCAGCAGCTCCCGGTCGGCACGCGGCTTGTAGTAGTAGCCCTCGAGGCTGGAGCGCGAGGAGAGCCGGAAGAGGTTGTGCATGCCCTCGGTGGAGGACGCCCACATCGTCATGTGGGTGTAGGCCCCGCCGCCCGCGACGTCGTTGCCGCCCTCCTCGGCGACGTCGCCCTTGCCCCAGCGGACCCGGCGGCGGTCGGTGCGGTGGGTGCCCGGGGTGAGGTAGGCCTCGATCCCGATGATCGGCCGCACGCCGTAGGAGCGGGCCTTGGACCAGAAGTCGAAGGCACCGTGGAGGTTGCCGTGGTCGGTCATCGCGATCGAGTGCATGCCCAGGTCGTTGACCCGGGTGAACAACCCGTCGAGCAGCGACGCACCGTCCAGCATGGAGTACTCCGTGTGGACGTGCAGGTGCACGAAGGAGTCGTCCGCCGCGAGCGCCATGCGAGCCAGCCACCCTCTCGAGATCGTCTCCGGACCGCCGGGACCGGCGGTGTCGTGGGCAGAGCAGGACCGGCCTGAGGCTCTCAGACCAGCCGCCCGGGGAAGGCCCTCAGACTACCCCTCCGGGGGCTTCCTCCTCGGCACCGGTGAGGGTGTCAGATGCCACCGACAGGCCACCGATCCGGCCAGGTCAGTTCGACCTCGGCGAGCCCCTCGGGGTTGTGGTCGCCCGGGTGCCGGGCCACCTCCACGAACCCGTGCCGGGCGTAGAACTCCCGGGCGCGGCGGTTGACGGCGAACACGTAGAGACCGAACCCCTCGGGGAGGTGTGCCTGGACCAGCCCCAGCAGCGCTGTGCCGACACCC